>PMKM01000035.1 GCA_003157745.1 Bryobacterales bacterium
CGGACGCAGCTTCCAATCGTCGTTGACGAAGAGCCCGATATCATACTGGCTGAGAGAGGTGGTGGGCTGTCCGGCCGCGATGCTGAACTGGCTAGCGCCGCCGCCCAGCGTGCGAATCGCTGCGTCGCTCAGGCCGGCTTTTTGAAAGAGCAGGGTGCGGCGATAGACCTCCAACGCGTCAAGCCGAATCAGAGTTCCGGTCACCGCCTGGTTGTTGGCGTCCAGCTCGGGCCCGTAGCCACCCAGGAACGTGTAGGTGCCGCCGAAATTGGCGGTGGATGTGCTCCGCTCATCGCTCCCACGCACGCGGCCGCCCCACTTGAAGGTGTGCGTCCCGCGCGTGAAGGTCGAGGTATTGGTAAGCTCCCAGTTGTTCGTCAGCGTGCCCGAGTTCCCCACCTGCGCGCCGCCGCTCGAGAACGCGCCCTGTACGGCGATGGCCAGATCGTTGGTGCCACCCGACATTCCAGAGTCCGAACGCATGAACTGGAAGCGGGTCTCGTTGATCAGGCGCGGGCTGAGCACGGCGGTCTCGGTGGCTTGCATCGTGTTCTCCGAACTATGCGAGTTGTAGGCGAGCGACGCCAGGTTGAAACTGCCCACGCCCTGGTTCTCGAAGTCGGAACGCGTGTTCTGATAGCGCAGAGTCAGCGTGTTGTTCGTGTTCAGCGAGATATCGGCGCGCGGGCTCAGCGTGGTGAAGGTCTGCGGCGTCAGCACCGCAAGGTTGACCTTTTGCGGGTTGAGACTGGCGTCGAGATCGGTGGCCATTACGAAGGCGTTCTCGGTGGTCGAGCGCCGCTGTGCGTCGAATCCGAACGAGGCCTTCTGCTTCTTGATCGGCCCGCCGACATTGAAGCCGAAAAAGTTCTGCTTGTAGGGCGGGCGCTTCGACTGCGTGAGCAACGGATCGCGTGAGTCGAGCGCTTCCTTGTTGTATTGCACGAACCCCTGCCCGTGGATCGAATCCGTTCCCGGCTTGGTGAAGATCTGGATGCGGCCGAAGCCCGGCCGGTCGTACTCCGGCGAGAACGGATTCGAGTTGATGCGGATCTCGCGGATCGAGGACTTGGACGGCAGGTTGCCGCCGGTGAATCCGTCGATGTATATCTGCCCGCCATTCGGTCCGCCGCCCGGCCCGGCCATAGCCTGCAACTGCTGGGAAAGCTCGTCCGGGTCGTCGGAGAGCGTGGCCAGCTCCTTCTGCCCAAGCACGAGCGCGCCCCCGTTGGATTCCGCCTCCGTGCTCACCGTGTGCGAGTCGTCGTTCACGTTGACCGTTTCATTCTCTGTCTGAATCGTCAACTGGAAATTCAGCGTCCGCGGCGAACTGAGATCGACGTCCTTCGTCTCGGCAACGCTGAAACCCTTCACGCCTACGCGCACCGTGTACTTGCCGGGGGCGAGCGCCGGAAACTCGTAGTGGCCGGAGGAATCGGTGGTGGCGCGCCGTTCGGGTCCGGCGCCGCGCAACTGCACCGCCGCACCGGGAATCAAGGCGCCGGAAGGATCCGTCACCACGCCCTGCAGAGTGGGAGTCGAAGTCGAAGCCTTTTGCGCCGCCAGCGGGAAGCCGTTCCACAGCAGGCACAGAGCGAGCGCACAGGTATAAAGCACATGTTTCATCAGTATGTTTCTCCGGGAATTCCGTCAGGTCTACTGCATCATGCCGGAGAGGCCGAGGCCTCCCAGGCCGCTCGAGTCGATGCCGCCGCCCATCGTCGAGCCCATCGTCGAACCCATCGCGGCGCCTCCCATGGCGGCCATGCCGGCGCGATTGGCGCCAGACATCGCGGAGGCCATTTGCAGCAGCATGCCGGCGTTCGAAAGCACCATGATGGCGGTAAGTTGATCGGCTCGCGCGCCTTTCGTGCTCGAGATCACCACTGTCGAGCCGGGCTTCAAATCGGCAAGCTTGATGACCGGCATGTGTTCCAGTATTTGATTGATATCGAATCCGCCGCCGGGCGGACCGCCGCCCATCATGCCGCCCTTTCCGGGCATGCCCGGGGCGCCGGCGGGCATGCCGCCGCGGCCCGCGCCACCCATCAGGGCGGGAAACTCGGGCATCTGTTTGATCTGCGAATCGGCCGTGAAGAGCACACTGAGCGTCTTGTTCGTGCCCAGTTCTTTCACCGCGACTCGCTTTGTCTCCGGGTCCACCGCGGTAATTGTTCCGGCCTTGAGGACGAACGTGCCGAAGACCACCTCCCGCGCCGTCACGCTCAGCCCATCCGCGCTCTTTTCGCCCCGCGCGCGCAGTTGGTCGCCCACGTTGACTTCGGACAATCCGCTGGACGCGGCGTCGGCGAATTTCACCGAATCGGGCGCGTAGCGCTTGAAGCTGGTGTTCGCCTCCACCGTGACCACCGCCTCGGCTTCGGTCATCGTCGCTCGGGTCTTCAGTGTGATTCGGTTGCCCGCCTTGGCGGAAACGATTCCGGCCACGCCGCGCTTCCGCCAGTCCATCTGGTCCGCTTCGTTGCGCCTGGCGATGTCGCTCGCCGCCATCACCACGATCCGCCGCACATCCGGCGTGCCGGGCGCGAGCGTCACCAGCACGCGGTCGCCCGTCAGGACGGCGCTCAACTCGATGTTTTCGGCTTTCTTCAAATCGCGTTCGCCGGGAGCGATCTTCTGCGCGATGGTATCCGCCGTGAACTTAGCTACCACCACGTCCCCGCTGTCGGGCCGGATCTCCACTTGTACGCCTTGTACGCCTTCCGTCCGGAACCCCACCACGGTGCCAACGAAAGACCTGAGCGTGGGGGGCTGGGCGGCGAGGGCCGCCACCGTCAATAGTAAAATGGCAATCCGTTTCATCTATTCTCAGTAGACGACGAAACGCCGCGGCCGGATCTTAAGTTTTGTAAAGCGCGGAGACTTGCCGCGCCGTTTGCGGTACAAAGGAACATAGGCGTCTCATGACGGAAGTTGCGCTGGACCGAATCGCGCGGCCGATCCTCCTCGTCGAGGACGACCAGGGCCTCTGTTCGCTGATGACCGACTATTTCGTCCAGCACGGTTTCTCGGTCGAAAGCGCGCACGACGGACGCCGCGGACTGGCGCGCGCTCTCGAAGGGAACTTCGACCTGATCGTGCTCGACGTCATGTTGCCCGTGCTCGATGGCTTCGAAGTGCTGCGGCAGATTCGCAAGCGTCTCGGCACGCCCGTCATTATGTTGACCGCGCGCACCGCGCGCACGGATCGCATCGCCGGACTCGATGCCGGCGCCGACGATTATCTGCCCAAGCCGTTCGCCCCCGAGGAATTGCTGGCGCGCATGCGCGCCGTGCTGCGCCGCGCCGGGCGGAGCGAGCCGGAGCCGCGCGAGGTCGAAGCGGGCAGCGTCCGCCTGAATCCGCAAACCAGGCAGGTGTGGGCTTCCGGCGAACCGGTCGATCTCACCTCGCTCGAATTCGACGTGCTCGAGCTGCTGGTGCGCGCCGCCGGCCGCACCGTCTCGCGAGACGAGCTCGCGGCGGCGATTTATCAGCGGATGCCCACGCCGTATGAGCGCTCGCTCGACGTACACATCAGCCATCTGCGCAAGAAGCTCGAGCGCGGCGGCCAGACGCCAATCCGGACCATCCGCGGCGCCGGCTACCAGTTCGCCCCGGTGGAATCGTGAGATCCGTCTACGCCAAGATTCTCCTGTGGTCCTTCGCCACCCTGGTCCTCTCGCTGGTGGCTTTCGTCGGCGTCTCCATCATGGTCTCGGTGAATTCCGCCGGCCATACCGACTTTTTCGGACAGCTCCACACGCTCGAATTGGAGCAGGCGCGCCAGGCTTACGAAGAGGGAGGGCAGGAGAAGCTGGGCCGCTACCTCGAGCGCGTGCAGCAGCGGCTTCGCGGCCATCACTATATGACCGACGCGCGCGGCCGGGATGTCCTGACCGGCACGGACCGCTCGGCGCTGCTGGCCATCGCGCAACCATCCGGTGCGCCGCCGCGGAGCGTGCGCGGGCCGCTGGTGCAGGTGACGGCCTCCGAGGACGGCCGCTACCGCTGGATCGTCGAGTTCGGCCCGCCACCGGTCGACGTGCAGAGTTACTTGCCCTACTATGCTTTGATCCTGGGCGCGGTCGCGCTGCTGTGCTGGCTCCTCGCGGTGAGTATCGCGTCGCCTCTGCGCGCTCTCGCGCGGACTGTGGACCGCTTCGGCGCGGGCGACTTGGCCGTGCGCGCCAACTCGACCCGCAAGGACGAGATCGGCGAGTTGAGCCGCGTCTTCGACCGCATGGCCGAGCGTATTTCGACCCTGCTCACGGCGGAGCGCCGATTGCTCCAGGACGTCTCGCACGAACTGCGCACCCCGCTCGCCCGCTTGAGCTTCGCCGCCGAACTGGCGCGCACGGCCGAAGATCGAGACGCGGCCGCGCTGCGGTTGAAGAAGGAGATCCAGCGCCTCACCAGCCTGGTGGGCGCGCTGCTCGAAGTCACCACGGCCGAAGGCGACCCGTCGTCCGCCGCGCCCGAGCGCCTGTCGCTCGACGATCTGCTGATGGAGGTTGTGGAGGATTGCTGGGTGGAGGCCGACGGCCGCGGCTGCACCATCGTCTTGCGCGCCGGAACTCCGGTGGCCGTGCTGGGCGACCGCGAGCTGTTGCGGCGCGCCATCGAAAACGTGCTGCGCAACTCGATCCGCTACGCGCCCCCGGATACGGGCGTCGAGGTCGATCTGGAAATCGGCCCCAACGCGGCCACCGTTTCCGTGCGGGACTACGGTCCGGGAGTCCCCGAAGAGGCCCTGCCGAAGATCTTCCAGCCCTTCTTCCGGGTGGACGATTCGCGCGATAGCGCCACCGGCGGGATGGGCCTCGGACTGACCATCGCCATGCGCGCGGTGAGCTTGCACCACGGCCAACTCCGCGCCGAAAATGCGCATCCCGGTCTGCGCATCGCCATCGAACTGCCCGTGCGCGCCGCTTCGTAAGCCAATCGTGGCGCGGACTGTCAGTCCGCTGTATCGAGAGTCATCTCGACACTTCTTCCGGACGGGGCGACGCTGCCGCCGCCCGGAAAGCCACTTACTTACTTCGAACGCTTCAGCGTCATCGGACCGAGCCCGGGACCGCCCTCCGGACCGCCTTCCATCTTGACGTTCAACTTGATTTCGTCGCCCTTCACGGTACCTTCATGGGTTATCTTCGTCTCGCCGCCGCCCATGTCCACTTTGATGACGAACGAAATCTTTTCGCCTTCCACTTTGCCCTCGCTGATCGGCATCGGGTCGCCCATCGGTCCGTCCACCGTCCCGGTCAGCTTGGTGCCATCCTGCTTGAAGTGAAACGCCATCGACATGCCACCGCCGTCTGGGCCGTTTACCTGTCCGGTCCACGTACCGGTCACATCCGCCGCAAACGCGGTCGTAACCGCCAACATCAACAGAAGAATCCAACGGACAATTGAGAGTTTTCGCATGAAATGTTCCTGTTCGTGACGTACCTTCCTCATGAGGATAGCGCCAGCTTACCGGAGGCATCCGTTAAGTTTTGTAAAGTCGCCCGGAACTGGCGGGAGCAGCCAGGCCGGACGAGACGAACACAAACCCTGCGCGAGATCCGGTTACGCCACTCGGCGCCGCGAATCGATGTGGCTACCCGCCACGGGAAGCCTGGAGGCGAAAGGAGCCGTTGATCCAAACACCAATGTTCCGCAGTGACCCCGATGCAGAAAACAGATGAGGCTGTCGCGCCGGTCGGGCCGGATTAGGCCCGACAAGCGCCAAAGTCTGGTAATTCACCTGGACGTGTAGTCGGCCACTCGGAGAAAGGGATGGGACATTAGCCGGATAGGAAACGATATGTCGGCATGTGTCCGCCGGCCCCACGTGCCCAGTTGGCGCCCAACGCCCTGCTCGTGGATTGGCCGGAGGGCCGCTCTGGCTGGGTCCGGAATGATATGTACCAATATCGGTAGCTATCGCTAGGGCCACTTGCGCAGCCAGGCGGGGCCAGTGCACGTCGGCAGCTCAGCCCGGAATCCCAACTCCTTGGTTCCATCCGGCGATACGTACATAACCTCGACAACCGCCGGCTCCCCGGTCGGCGCGGTGCGGGCTTCGAGTTCTTCGATTCGTCGGCGAAGGCTGGCCTTGCCGACTTTCCACTTCACGCCACCAACCTCACAGGCTCGCGCCTCGCTCCCGCAGGAACCGCGCCAGTTCTGTCGCGCTCAGGCCATCCGGGAGACGGTCCAGGCTGACGCACGCCGTCTGGTGGCCGGATTCGCGGAGAATCCGAACGCACGTGTCGCGGCCCAGACTCAGTTTCTGGCCGTATCTCCACGATATGACCCGGAGTGGCGGCTCCGCTTCCTCCTGCTTCCGGCCAAAGATTCGCTTCGTGGCGCTATTGGAAAACGGAACTCGCGTATTGTGGGCCGCGCGCATGAGTAAATATCGCACCGGCGAGATCACCCTGGCTTGGGGCGTCGTTCCCGCACTGCGCCAAGGAATGCTGTGTTTGGCGGACCGCTTCTTTCCCGGCTACAAACTTCGGCGCATGGCATCGCAAACCGGCGCGGATCTACTGTGGCGTACCCGACAGAATGCACGTCTCGACATCGACCGGCGACTGCCGAACGGTTCCTATCTCAGTCGCATTTATGCCTCGACTTCGGATCGCCGGAAGCAGCGCCACGGGATCACCGTCCGCATGATCGACTTGTCGCTGAAGGGCGTCAAAGACGCCGAACCCATCTACCGGCTGATCACCACCATCCTGGACCCCGCACAGGCCCCCGCCACGGAACTGGCGACGCTTTACCACGAGCGCTGGGAGATAGAGACCGCCCTGGACGAACTCAAGACGCATCTGCGGGGCGCTCAGATTGTACTGCGCAGCAAGACGCCGGAACTCGTGAAGCAGGAGTTCTGGGGCCTGCTCATGGCCCACTATGCCATTCGCGGCCTGATGCACGAGGCGGCGCTGAAGGCCGATGCAGATCCCGACCGGCTCTCCTTCCTGCATTCCGTGTGCGTGGTCCAGCGGCGGCTGGCTCGCTACGCCGCTATTCCCCCCTCGCCAGAGAAAAGGACTGCATGAAGCGACCCTGCGGGAAATCGTTGAAGAACGCGCCGTCTCCAGCAGGAGCCGGGTCAACTTCCGCGGAGTGAAGCGTAAGATGAGCAACTACAATCTGCGGCCCCGAAAGCGCCAACGTACCCGCCGCATCGACCTTTCCGGTCGAATCAGGATTGTTAAGTGAACAGTATTGGGGCTTAATATTTGCATTCGCAACTACGATGACGTATTATGGACAGCTTTCCGGTGATGTAATCTGATAGGCTGGCATTGAGGGAGTGCAGCGCTCGATGCCTAGAAAAAGCCCGTACGTCATGCACTTGACTGACGAGGAACAGATGGAGCTGCAGTCCATGGCTCGCCAGTATACGTCACCGTATTGTGACGTCGTCCGCGCCAGGATCATTCTCATGGCGGCCGATGGATTCTCCAACGACATCATCGCCGCCCGCCTCGACACGCCCCGCCAGATCGTTAGCAAGTGGCGGAAGCGATTCGCTCTCGCCCGTCTGCCCGGCCTGGAAGGTCAACCACGCGGCGGGCGCAAGGCCCGCTTTTCCCCCCGGTCTCGTCGTCCAGGTCAAAGCCCTCGCCTGTGAGTTGCCTCACCGCCGCGGATTGCCTTTGTCCCGCTTTTCCGTCGAGGACATCCGGCAGGAGGTGCTGGCGCAAGGCTGGGTCGCCGAAATCAGCGAAACCACCATCTGGCGCTGGCTCAGCCGGGACACGCTGTGCCCGTGGCGCCATCGGTCATGGATCTTTCCGCGCGATCCCCACTTCGCCCGGAAAGCCGGCCCGATCTTGGACCTATACCAAGGCCAATGGGAAGGCCAACCGCTGGGCCCAGGCGATGCGCGTGATTTCGACCGACGAGAAGACCAGCATCCAGGCCCGCCGGCGCATCCATGCTTCGTTGCCGCCTGCCTCAGGACGTCCCACACGCGTCGAACACGAGTACGAACGGCGGGGTGCGTGGGCCTACCTGGCCGCCTGGGACGTCCATCGCGCCAAGATTTTCGGCCGCTGCGAAGCCACCACCGGGATCGCACCATTCGACCGCCTGGTAGAGGATGTGATGGCCCAGGAACCCTACCGCTCGGCCCGTCGTGTCTTCTGGATCTCCGACAACGGCTCTTCTCACCGCGGTCAGAAGGCCGACCAGCGCTTGCGGTCCCGCTGGCCCTCCGTCATTCCCGTTCACACGCCGGTTCACGCCAGTTGGCTCAACCAGGTCGAAATCTACTTCTCCACCATCATTCAGTGCAAGGTTCTCACCCCCAGCGACTTCGCCTCCCTTGCCGAACTGGAAGCCGCCCTGCTTGCCTTCCCGTATCGCTACGAAAATTCGCAGCCCCTTTCCGCTGGACCTTCACACGAGCGGAACTTGCCGCCCTCATGCAACGGCTCAAAGCCGCACCCCTGCCTGCCGCAGCGTGACCCACTCGAAATACGTCACCGTAATTCCGAATTGGAGTACTAAGTTGCGGCAGAAGGTGGAGCAACGCAACGAGCAAGTGAGTAAGTCGCAGCGTTGTCAACCGGACGCGGGGCTACGGCAGTTAGAACTTTGGGTGGCTCGTCACAAGCTCACCGGACAGGTGGAACTGCGCGTGGACGGCCGCGCGATCACGCTCGAGTTGCACCAGGCCGCCATCGAGCGGCGCCTGCATGCGGCCTTCGGCAATACCGCGACCGGCCTTGCACCTTGTCACCGTCGCCGATGCGATGGCGGCGTTGAGCCGGCTCTGCCTGCTCGAATACCCGATCGAGGGCCAGCACTGCGCGACCCGCCTGCCCACGCCGGACCCCCGCCAGCAAGAGATACTCGCCGCGCTCCAGCTCAGCCTTCCGCAGCAGTGACGCGGTAGGCAGAAGCCCACCGCTCATTCGAGCCGGCAACCTCTTTCAGCCCAGTCAAATACCGCCAAATCCCCGCCCCAACGCGCGGGGAAGATCCGCCCGGAGTGACTTGAGCGGCTCCGCGCGACGATGCAGCAGGAAGTAGACCGGAAGCAGCTTGCAGGCATCGTAACCATCCTGGCCCGCCACGGCGAAGTGTTCGAAGAGAGAACCTACGGCAAGAAAGACATCGCGAGCGGCGCCCATGGCATCGGCGGCCCGCCCACCGTGAAATCCACGAAGGACGCCTATATTACAAGTCAGGGCTCTTTGATATGTACGACGCGGTCGGCTTTGACGTCTTTCAACTGCTGGAGCGCGCCGGACGGCCAGCGAATCTCGATCAGATCCACCGAGGCATCGGCGCCCAGCCCGAAGTGAATCGGGCCGGCGCTCGAGGACGCATAGCCGCAGGCCGTAGTGACGTGGTTGAACTGCGTCAAAGACTTGCCGGTCACTTTGACCCTGGCGCCGATGGCATCGCGATTGCTCTTCGTGCCCTCGAGTTTCAACTCAATCCAGTGGTTCGCGCCGGGGCTCCTGTTCATCCAGATCTCGGCGGGCGCGCCGATGGCGGTCACCACTACGTCCAGCCGACCGTCGCCATCCAGGTCTCCTACCGCCGAGCCACGGTGCCGCCGCGGCGGTTGGGCCGTCAAGCCCGCTTCGGCGGTAAGCGCCCGGAACTTCATGCCCCCCAGGTTGCGGAATACGGTATTGGGCTGCGCGACCGTCACGCGCGGAGCCGAATCCAGCGACTCGACGTGCCCCCGCGAGACGAATATGTCCTTCCACCCGTCATTGTCGAAATCGAAAACCGTGGGTGAATAACCGGCCATGTTCATGCTCTGCCCGGCCATGCGGCTGGACTCGGTGACGTCGGCGAAATCGCCTTTGCCGGTGTTGCGGAAAATCGGAAACGTCTCGTCGTCGAGAGCCGCCACGGCGATATCCGGAAGCCCGTCGTCGTCCAGATCGCGAAAGTCCACGCCCATGCCGGAAATCAGCTCGGCGTTTTCGCGCAGCGCGACGTTAGCCTCGAACGCGACCTCTTCGAACTTCCCGCCGCCCAGGTTGTGAAACAGCGAGTTGTACATCTTATCGTTGGCGATGAAGAAATCCATGCGGCCATCGAGGTCGTAATCCGCCACGCCGATGCCCATGCCTTTGCCCGGATGCGCGCGCACGCCCGATTCGGCCGACACATCGCGGAAAGTCCCGTCGCCGTTGTTCAGGAAGACCTGGTTCGGCGTGGGCTTGTACATCTTGGGATGGCAATAGTCGCGGTGACCGCCTTCCATGCAGGCCGGCTCGGTCGCGATGTTCCAGCTTAGGTAATTGACGACGATCAGGTCCAGAAGGCCGTCGTTGTTGATGTCCACCCATGCTGCGCCGACGCTCCACAGCGGGCCGTATTGCGCATCGGGCTGGTTGAGCGCGGCGCTAAGCCCGGCTTTGGCGGTGACGTCGGTGAAGGTTCCATCGCCGTTATTGTGGTACAACGTGCCGTGGTGAACGCCGCCCACGAAGATGTCCTCGTAGCCGTCGTTGTCGTAATCCCCAATCGCGACGCCCGTATCGTAACCCGTGCCGGCCAATCCGGCCGCCGCGGTCACGTCCGTGAAATGGCCGTTGCCATCGTTCCGGAACAGCCGATTGAAGTACTTCGGCGCGGTCTTTTTCAGGCTGCGAATGTCGGCGCCGTTGGTGAAGAAGATATCCAGCTTGCCGTCGTTGTTATAGTCGAAGACCGCGACGCCGCCTGCCATGGTTTCGGGCGCGTGCCGCTCCGGCGTCTCGCAACTGTCGAGCGTAAATGGGATCGGCCGATATACGAAACGGATTGCGCCTGCTGTGTTTTCGCTGGTGGCGGCGAGCCAGCCGCAGCACACGGCGACGAGGATAGCCACGAACGGGACTGGCTTTCGCAAGAGGGCGATTCCGGATTCGATGCGGGAGCCTGCTTTCATAGCGGCTCCTGGATGGTCAGGACCCGGTCGGCGCCCACGTCCGCCACGGTCGTCTTCTGCCCCGAGGGCCAACGCACCGTAATCGAATCGGCGTACGTGGCGGCGCCCAGGCCGAAGTGCAGGCGCAGGTCGTTTTGCGAAAGGTAACTGCCGCCGCTGCGGACCTCGTCGATCTGTGTGCGTCCGCCGGCCGTCACCGCAACCCGCGCACCAATCGCGCTGCGGTTGGACCGCGAGCCCACCAGCTTCAGCAACAGCCAGTGGCCCGCCGCGCGCTGGCTCTGCTTCCACAGCGACGGCGGCTCGTTCTGATTGTTGGCGACGATTTCGAGCGTGCCATCGTTATCGATGTCGCCGATAGCGAGCCCGCGCGCGGAGTGCCGCAACTGAAACGCCGGACCGGCACGATCGGAGATGTCCTCGAAGGTGCCCTTGCCGGTGTTCCGGTAGAGCAGCGCGTGGTCGCGCGAGTGTATGTCGATGTTCTGCCGGTCGACCTCCGGGAACACGTGGCCGTTCACTACCACGAGCCCCTTCCAGCCGCTGTTCTCGAAGTCCAGAAACGCGCAGCCCCAATTGACGAAGCGCGTGTTGTTGCCGAGCCCGGCGGCCGTGGTCACGTCGTCAAACTGGCCATTGCCGGTGTTGCGATAGAGCAGCGAGCGTTCGTCCGAAAAATCCGAGCGAAAAATGTCGAGCCGGCCGTCGCCGTCGTAGTCCGCCGAAGCCAGCCCCATGCCGGACAGCTCACGGCCGTTCTCGTCGAAAGCCACGCCGCGCATGACGGCCTCTTCGGTGAACGTGCCGTCGCCCTGATTCATGAACAGCATCGCCGGTGTCTGATCGCCGACCACGTAAATGTCCGGCCTGCCGCTGTCGTCCATGTCTTCGGTGAGCACAGCGAGGGAGTAATGGCCCTTCGCCCTGGCAATCCCGGAGCGCTCCGAAACGTCTTCAAACGTGCCATCGCCTTTATTGTGATACAGCAGGTTGGTTTCGAACGGCAACCCGCGCGGACCGCAGTTGACGGCCATGCCGCGGTAGTAACAATACGAATTCGCACCCGCCTTCGGGGTGGTCGAGAAATCGAACTTCAGGTAATTAGCGACGAACAGGTCTAAGTGGCCGTCGCCATCGTAGTCCAAAAACGCGCAGCCGGTGTTATAGCGCGCGCGGTCCTGAGTAAGATGAGCTTTCGCCGTGACGTCCTCGAACCGCTTGCCGTTCACGTTGCGATAGAGACGGTTCTGTCCCCAGTAAGTGACGAATAAGTCGGTGTATCCGTCGTTGTCATAGTCGCCCGCGCAGACTCCCTCCGCCCAGCCCGATGAAGTCAAGCCGAGTTGCTCCGTGACGTCGGTGAAATGCCCGTTGCGATCGTTGTGGTACATCCGATTGGTGCCGCCGTCGCCGGAAAGGACGAAGATATCCAAGTAGCCATCGTTGTCGTAATCGATGAACGCCACGCCGCTGCCCGTAGTCTCGATAATGTACTCTTTGCTCTTTTCGCCACCGTTCGGGAAGGAGGCGGTGAGGCCAGCCTGCTTGGCAATATCGTGGAAATCGGGACTGCCGGCCACGGCGGCCCACAGCGCAACAGCGGCGGCAAGCGCCAGCGTAACGGCGACAGGCAATCTCATTTGCCAGGCGGCTTCTCGCCGAGCTTCTTCAGAAAGTCGGTGAACTCTCCCTCGGGCGTCCGCTGGAGCTTTTCGTATTCCTGCTGCTCACTCCTGGCTTTGTCCATCTGTCCGGAATTGCGATAGGCAATCATGAGGCTGTAATGCGCCGCTTCGTTGCGGGCGTCCAACTCGACCACGTGTTCGAGCAACTGGATCGCTTCCGGAAACCGCTTGGCCTGTACGCGCATCTTACCGACGGCCAACCCCGCTTCGACAAAATCGGGGCTCAGCGCGAGCGCCTTTTCATAATGCGGCAACGCGTCGGCGGGCTTGGCCTCGGCATTCAGGATCTGGCCGATCTGATACTCGGCGGCGGCGTCATCCGGATTCAGCGCCAGTTCGGCTTCGAACTCGACGCGCGCGCGGACAAGCGCCTCGGGAGAGTGCGACTCCAGCAGAATCGCGCGGCCTAGCCGGAAGTGCAGATCGAGCGCCTGAGGATTCTTCTGAATGGCCTTGCGAAACTCCGCGGCCGCTTCGGCGAAACGATCCTCGGTTTCGAAAATCTCCGCGGAAAGCTGGTTGACGCGGAACGATGCCGGAGTCCGTTCGAACATACGGTGCGTGACATCGTTGAATGCCCTCATGTGCAGGCGGGCGGCCTGGTAGAGCACGTCGGCATCGTCGGGATATTTGGCCGCGAGCTGCGCCGTGACAGGCACGGCCTTATCCGTTTCGCCTTTCGCCGCCAGGCATTGGACCAGCGCCAAGCCGCTGAGCCGCGCCAGATCGGGATCGACCGAGGAGCCGAAGCGCGCGGTCAACTCCGGGATCGCCTCGGCGCAGTGGCCGGCCCCGGCGCGCGCCAGCGCGAGAAAGGCGCGCGCGTATTCGTCGTACGGATCGCGGCTGACGGCACCCTCCAGCAGCCGGCAGGCCTCGACGTAGTGCCCATGCTGGAACGCGCCGACGCCCTGTTCGGTAAGCGGGTCGGCGGCGCCGAGCGGCAGGGCAGCCGCAAGCAGCGCTATCGACACCAACAACAGTACACTGCCAACCGTGGCGCACGCACTCGTGCGTGCCGCGTCGGCACTCGTGCCGACGCACGGCGTCCCGGAGAAGAGGTGTCGAGAAGAGTCTCGACACGGCACGCATGAGTGCGTGCGCCACGAATCGTCCCTAGTGTCCGGCATCATCGAGCATCAACTCCGTGTTCGAGAACCTGTGCCGCTGTTGCGCTTCGTAATAGCGGAACGAGAGCAACGGCGGCGCACCGGGCGCGATCCCGGCCGGCGGCGCGACGCGCTCCGACGGCGTACGGCCGAGTTCCAACACTTGGCCCGAAGCGGCGATCTCACGCATCTGGCGCGCCAGATCGCCGGCGCCCCCGGCGAGCAGAAAACAGACCAGCAACGTCATTCGGTTTCCAACTCCTTCAAGGCGCGCTCGGCCAGCGCCAAGCCCGGCTTGCGTGCCCGTAACTGGCGCATCGTATCCCGCGCCTTCTCGCGCTCGCCCATGCGCAGCCAGGTGCGCGCCAGATTCATGTACAGTATATCTTCATCGGGCGCCACGCGAATGCCGTATTGGAAGGCGGCAATAGCGTCGTTGTTCTGGCCCGTGTTCATGTACAGCACGGCCAGATTATTGATCGCCGAAGCGTCGTCGCGACGAATCGCAATGGCCTCTTCGAGCCAGTGGCGCGCTTCCTGGGTGCGGCCGGCCTTGGCCAGCAGCAGGCCGAGCTTGTTGGCGGCATCGCCCGAACGCGGATCGGCGGCGAGCGCGCGCCGGTATAGTCCTTCGGCCTCGGGGGCGTTGTCGAGCTTCTCCTGCGCGTTGCCCGCGTTCACCAGCACATATGCGAGATTCGGCCCCAGTTCGAGCGCGCGCAAGTACAGCCGCAGAGCCTCGCGCGAATTCCCGGACGCGAATTCCACGCCGCCCAACTCGTTCCACGCCTCGGGCAGCGCCGGATCGAGAACGCTAGCGCGCGTCAGGACTTCGCGCGCCTGATCGAGCCGGCTGGCTTCCAGGTGGATGCGTCCGATCGCCACCAGCGTCTTAGCGTTCGTCGGCGAGCGGCGCGACGCCTCTTCGAGGTACGGCAGCGCATACTCGCCATAGCCCGCCATCAGCATGGCTCCGCCGATCTTGAAATAGTCGCGCCCCGGCATGCCATGGTACACGCCGGCGAACGGCAGCGCGCGCGGATCGGGAACGGGCCCCTCGACCGCTCTTAGATCGGTCTGCGCGAGGACCGCGTCCGGCGCTTCGGCATAGACCTTGCGCACGTGGCCGGCCGCATCGATCAGCATCCACAATGGCGTTTCCAGATCCGCGCGATAGTCGAACCAGTAGCGGCGGAAGATAGCGTATGCCGCAACCAGATCGGCCGCGGCCGTGCGCAGGTCGAGCGACTGTGTGGGGACCGCGAAGCGCGGTAGCCGCTCGCCGGCGTGCAACACCAGCAGGGCCGGGCCTTGCCTTTTTTCCGGTAGCGGCAAAGGCTCGCGCAGCCACGTGGTGAAGAGACGCGACCGGTTGTCCGCCTCCACGGGCGGTCCGGCGGGCAGTGCAACGGGCAGCCGCAAGGGTGTGGTCTTGAATTCCGCCGATCCTTCGGTTATCTCATACAGGTATCCGGCATCGAGCGCCGGCAGTTGTTGCACCGCGCCGGAAGGCCACTGAATGCGTATGTTTTCCGCCTGCGTGCGCGCGCCCAAGCCGAAGTGCAACCGCTTCGTGTGTTGCGACAGGTATGCCGACCCGGCCACCACCCATTTCACCTGGCCATCCACTTCCACGCGCGCGCCGACCGCGTCGCGGTTGCTCGCCGTCCCGCGCAGCGAGAATACCACGCGCTGTTTCCCCGCACCGCATGCGTTCTGGAAAACGCGAATCTGCGGCGCGAGCCGGCTGCGCACCACCAGGTCCAGGTTGCCATCGCCATCGATATCGACGAGCGAAAACGCGCGGCTGTCCTGCTCCAGGTCGATGCCGCTCACCCCCGAAAAATCGTAGTAGCGCCCGGCGCGCCGCGCGTAAATGATGTTCGGCTCCGGCCCCGCCCAACTGAAATCCTCGCGCACCAACTGGTTGATCGCGTTCCAGCCGTTTTCGTAGGCGGGCGCGCGCTCGAACCCGGTAGGCGATTTCGCCACCACCTGCCGGTAAAAGAAACTCATCAGATCGGTGCGGCTGTTGTTCGAGAGCATCCCGCACGCGATGTAGATTTCGGGCGTGCCGTCGTTATCGAAATCGCAACCGTCGCACGACCACGACCAGTGCCCCATTTCGATGCCCTGCGCGTCGCCCGTGTAAGTGAACGTGCCGTCGCCCGAATTGTGAAACAGCGAATTGCCCTTCACGTGCCGCTGGTAGAGAGCGAGCATTTCGGGCGACTGCTTTCCCGGGCCGAACGCCGGATCGTTCACGATGCGCTGGCCGCATGCGCTCCACATGTTCGAGATCAGCACGTCGGGCCGTCCGTCGCCATCGTAATCGAACCAGCTCGCGCTCATTCCCGGCCCGACATCCTCGACGCCCGCCTCTTCCGCCACGTCGCGGAAATGCCCGCCCGTGTTGCGGTACAGGTTCTTGCGGCCAAAATCGTTGGCCACGAAAACGTCCGGCCAGCCGTCGTTGTTGTAGTCGCACCAGGCGCCCGAGAAGCTGAAGCGGTTGTTATTGTGATCCATCCCCGTCGCGGCAGTCGCGTCCTCGAAACACGATGGAGTCTGGTCCAGGCAATTGCGGAAAAGAAAATTCGGCGGCCCGTTCTGCGCGTCCTGATAGGGCGTCGGATACCGATACTGCGCTTCGCTCTGGTAGTAAACATAGGTACAGAGATACAGGTCGAGCCGGCCGTCGCGATCGTAGTCCGCCGCCGAAACGCCGGTGAACGTCCCCTGCGGCGCGGTCCGGAAGTGGAATGCATCCGGTAACGCCGTGAAGCGGCCCTTGCCATCGTTCAGAAACAGCATCGCCTGCGTGGGGCGCACCAGCACCAGGTCCTGATAGCCCGAGTTGCGCAAATCCGCGAACAGCGCGCAGGTCGTGTCGTCGAGAATGTCCAGCCCGCATTCCGTGGAGATGTCACGGAAGCGGCCGTGCCCATCATTCTTATATAGGCGGTTAGGCAGCCCGCCCGGCTGGCAGACGTAAACTTCGTCCAGACCGTCGTTGTCGATATCCGCCACGGCGATTCCATTCTCGGCATACACGTCCAGCCCGCAGGCCGGGTCCAGCCGTGCGCGCCAATAGCCCGTACCGCGCGTGAGCTGCTCGTGAAACGACTCGACGCCGGCGAACGCCGCGCCGGTGACATCGCGAAACCACGGTGCGGCGGCGCTGGTGATGGTCTCTTCGACCGGCGCGAGATGCGTCACCGCACCCGATTCCCAACTCAGTTTCCAAATGCCGACGCGGTGTTCGAGGCGCCCCGCGTTGCGGCTGCGGATATCGTAGCGCACCAGGCTGTCCGGCAGCGCATAAAAAACCGCGCGCCGCACCTGGCCGAGCGAAGCGCGCCATTTCTTCCACCCCGCCACTGGCTCGCCGCTGCCATCGAAAACTGCCGTGACCACGTCGGCGGCCACCTGCCTGAACTCGCGCGCGGCGGGCGAGGCGCCGGTACAGCCCGCCGCCAGCGGCGGTTCGCCCGTGCGCACAGCCGAGGCCAGGCGCGCTTCGATCTCCATCGCGATCTTCTCGCCCGGGAATTCGTCCGAGCCGGGTTCGACCAATCCCATCACCGCAGCGAACGGCGGCTGCTGTTTGAACTTGACGGGGAACGGCGAGGCCGCGTGCGCCCGCCGGGCCAGCCACGGCGCCGCGGCACAGGCGGCAAGGAATTCACGGCGTCTCATCGGGGCGGGTCGCCCCCTACGTTCGTCTCGGCCGCCGTCAGCCGCTCGTGCTCGGCCCGCTCCACCTGCGCCAGTTCCGGCTTGCCTAGCTTCTCGTACACGCGCGCGAGTTGAAAGTGCGCCGCGGCGTGCTTCGGATTGAGTTCGATCCCGCGCTTAAGCTCGGTCGCCGCGGCTTCCCAGCGGCGGTTCCTGGCCAGCAGCACCCCCAACTCGTAGTGCGATTCCCAGTAGGCGTCGTTCAACTGAATCGACCGCCGCAACTCGGCTTCGATTTCGGCCGCATCGCCACCAGCGGCGGCGAGCGCCTTGGCGTGCAGGCAGACGGGCAGGCAATTGCGCGGCGCCGCTTTCTCCCAAGCCGCGTAGGCGGCCGTGATCCGCTCCAGCTTGTCACCAGCCTGATCGAGCAGCCGCGAGAGAAACACGTACGGCTGCTCGACCGAGGCATCGATGCGGATCACGTTCAGAAACGCGTCGATCGCATCGGCGAAGCGGCGCTCGCCATAAGCCGCCACGCCGTACCCGAGCGCGATCTGCGCGCTGTTCGGGAAGTGCTTCTGCGCGGCATCGAAAAAACCAAGCGCGCCGGAGAAATCGCCACGTTGGAGCAAGCCCTGGCCAAGTTCGAACGCGAAGCCTTCGTCGTGGCGCGCCATCGCGGCGGCCTTCGAGAAGTCTCTACTCTCGGAATAGAAGATCCCGAGCGCGCGCTGGATCACGGGATCGTCGCCGGCAAGCGTCTCCGCCCGTTTGGCGGCGGCGTTGGCCGGACCCGGCTGCCGATTCCGCAGGAAAACCTGGGCCAGTGCCATCCACACCTTGGGGTTGGCGGGCTGCAACCGGGAAGCTTGTTCCAGACTCTGTTGCGCCTCGGTCAGACGACTGTTCTGCAGCGCGACCAGACCGCGCCGCAGTTCGTCGTCGAAGGAAGCCGGCTGCGCCCCAGCCACGGCCGAAGCCCCGAGAAGTATCCCAACCAACCAGCGCACCACTCGTATTGTATTGCTTGCGGGCATGAAAAAAATGGCCCCCGCCACGAGGACGGGGGCCGCTTTCGAATCGCCGCTCGATCGGTCGAAGCTAGAACTGGAAACGGATCGCGAACTGAATGTGCCGTTCGGTGCCCGACTGTGTACCGGTGATCTTGCCGAAGTTGCCTTGGCCCGCGATCGGAACCCCGGCGGTGTTCAGTACGGCATCCGACAGGCTTGTATCCGGGCTGTTGAACTCCGGTGTGTTGAAGAGGTTGAACGCCTCGGCGCGGAACTGTGCCTTAAACCGTTCGGTGACGACAAAGTCCTTGAAGATGTTGAAGTCGAGGTTCTTTGTCCCGGGAGCGTTGTTGCTCTGAATGCCGAGGTTGCCGCCGGCGAGTATCGGGTCGCTGCTTAGCGCGGCGAGCCGCGGAGCCTGCGCCACCGCTTGGATGTTAAACCACTCGCTGGGAGTGCGGCCACCCGCGGGCGCCGCTTGCGGATTCATTCCGGACAGCAGCAACGGACGGCAGAGACCGAACTGCCCCTGGCAGTTGGTGCCGTCGAGCGTGATCGGTTGGCCCGTGTGGAGCGTGAGAACGGCGTTCACCTGCCAATTCCCGACGATAGCATTGGTAACGGCATTCATGTTGGTGCCGTACTTCTTGCCTTTGCCGAATGGCACTTGATAGGAAAGGTTGGAGGTGAAGTTGTGGCGGATATCCCACGAGGCGGTGGCGTAGCTGCTCCCGTAGTTCGTCGGATCGATGGTGCCCAGCCCGCTGGATCCGCTGAGCGTGGTGCCGCTATTGGCCAGAGCGTGCCCGTAGGTATACGAGGCCAGGAAAGTCAGCCCGTTCGACATGCGTTTTTCGAGCTTCGTGGTCATGCCGGCGTAGTTCCCAAAGCCGAACGACGCGGTGCCGAACAAACTGCCGATGAGCGGCTGCGGTTCGAGAGTCGTGCAATTGACCGCCAAGCCAGGCGTGTTCGGACAGTTGTTCTGGTTAGGCTGCAGGAGCCCGTGTGCCTGGTGATTGCCGACATAGGCGACCTCCAGGGCCATCTGTTTGGGTAACTCGTGCTGGATGGCGAGGTTCCACTTATGCACCAGCGAGTTGCGGAAGTCCTGCGCCAGAGCGCGGAAGCTGACTGGCGCAGGAAGCGTGAAAACGTTCGAGGGGTAGCCAGCTTGCAAGCCGCCCGTGAAGTACTGATTGACGCTCCAGGGGCTGGCCGTGGCGGACCGATCGAGGATCGGCGAAATGTTGAACGGCGCGGACTCGCCCCGGTTCGGATTGCCGCCCTGATTCTCCTCGCCGCCGTAGAAGACACCGTAGCCGATGCGGATCACGGTCTTCGAATGCAGGTTATAAGCGATTCCGATGCGCGGAGCGAAGTCCTTCTTATCCCACGGGATCAGGTAACTGGAGACTACGCCGCGACTAACGGTCACCATCGGGAAGGCGGTGGCAAAATCCGGCGGAAGAGCCGCGTTCTGGTTCGGCCCCTTCGGAATGTCCAGCGTCAGCGTATCGAAGTTGAAGTTCGACTGACGGCCGAAGCCTTCGTTGATCGGCGAGAAGAGCTCGTAGCGCAGGCCCACGCTCACCGTCAGTTTCGGGGTGACCTTCCAGTCGTCCTGTCCGTAGAACGAGTAACCCCACTTCTGCGACGAGATGAAGTTATCGGTCGAGATCTCGCCCCAGTTGACGTCTCCCAACAGGAACGACGCCATCTGGTCCCCGCTGGTATTGTTGTTCAGCCCCAGCGCCGGGTTGCCGGTTTCGGTCTGGGTGAAGTACATTTCGCCGTGCGGGTATGGAACCTGGAAAAACGGGAACCGGATCTGGCGAACTTCCGCGCCGAACTTCAACGCGTGGCTTCCCCTGGTCACGGAGAGGTTCTGGATGAAGTCCCAAACGTTGCTGTACTCCTTCGACGGCAGCCANNATCTGGCTATAGGTCTGGCCGGGGTACTGCGTCTGGCTCGACGTGCCGAACGTGATCTGGGGAAGGCCCCCGTTCAGCGTGGTGGTCGGATCGTAGCCGCCAATTCCAAACGCCTTGAACTCGTCGGTGCTGGCGTTGGCGGTTTGCACGCGGCTAGTCACCAGGCGAGTAAACCCGAGGCGCGTTTCCGAAATGATGTTGGGCTTCCAGACGCGTGTCCAACTGAGCATCGCGTTGCGGCTCAGGTCGATTTCCGGAACGCCGTTGAAGGTCGCGCCATCGAGGGCGCCCGGCAGCGGCTGTCCGGAGGTCTTGTTGGTGTCCAACCAGCTCAAGCTGCCGAAGATGCTGTCCTTTTCGCTCAACCGGTGATCGACGCGGACGTCGCCCTGGTCGGTCTGCTGCGATCCCGGGGTATTGACGAACAGGTCGTTAGCCGGATACTTCCCGGGCGTTACGGGCTGATTGGGACTCGGATAGAGCGCAATAAGCTTCTGCGCCACCGGATCCTGCTGACTCGTCGGAATCATGTTGTTCGGATACGGCGTACGCGTGACGTTGCCCGCCCCATCGGTCACGGTCGTATGCGGATCGTAAAGTTGGATCGGCAGCAGGGAGGAGAAATCGCCGGTCTTCATCGCCGCTGTCGGAATCGTGTAGAATCCCGCGTTGCCGAGGGTTCCGATGATGCCGCCCGAGGAGGAAATGCGCGTGCCCTGATAGTCGCCGAAGATGAAAGTGCGATTCTTGATGATCGGTCCACCGGCCGCCGCGCCAAACTGGTTCTGGCGGTAAGGCCCGCGCTGCTGCCCGGCCAGGTTGTTCTCCCAGCGATTCGCATCCAGGTCCCGATTCTGCAAGTTCTCGAAGAGAACCCCGTGAAGTTGGTTGGTGCCGGACTTCAGGCTGACGCTCACCACGCCGCCGGCGCCGCGGCCGTACTCGGCGTTGTATCCGTTCGTCAGCACGTTCATTTCGCCGATCGCCTCTACCGAGGGTCCCATCACGAACGAGGTCTGGTTCAGAAAGTCGATCACATTGACGTTGTTGTCGACCCCGTTCAGCAGGAAGTTGTTCTGCCCGTTGGACCGCACCCCATTGGCGGAGAAGCCGCCGCCAACCGCATCGCGGGCGCCGTTTTCGGCGGTCACGACGCCAGGCGAAAGACGGGCCAGGAACGAGAACGTCCTCTGTCCGCCTAGCGGCAATTCGGAAACCACCGCCGTGTTCAGTTCCGCGCCGAGCGTCGTTCCCTCGGTTTGCAGCAAGGGAGCTTCAGCCGAAACCTCCACCGATTGCGTCAAGTCGCCCACGGCGAGAACCAGGTTAACGCCAACCCGGTCGCCGCCCGTGATCACTACGTTGTCCTGCTCAACCCGGCGGAAACCCTTGGCTTCCGCGGCCACCGTGTAGGTGCCCGGCTTCAAAGCCGGCCGCGTGTACTCACCGCCCGCGCCCGTCGTCACTTCGTACTTCAGGCCGGTTGCCACTTCGGTGATCGTGATCTTTACGTTGGGCACGACGGCCGACTGCGCATCAGTCACCGTGCCGGTGATGGTGCCCAAATCGCGTTGGGCAAAAGCAAGCGTACCGAAAACCAGGGCAAGCGCAATCGCCAGGAATAACAGGCGATGCCCGAAGATCATCGTACGAACACTTGGTACCGATCTCTTCATTTGACCTCCCTTTTCCAAAGCCCTACCTGTCTATGCGAGAACCAGCGCGGAAACGTTTCCACGCTTACCAGCAGTAGTCTATATCTACTAGGGAGGCGAGTCAAGAGTTAATATTCAAGAGCTTCCTCAGATCTCGC
>PMKM01000148.1 GCA_003157745.1 Bryobacterales bacterium
CGGCTGCCATGCGTTGCCATCGCAGATCCATTTCTTGCTCGATATCTCAGAGGCGAAGAACATCTGCCCCACGTTGCCGCTCGTGCACGTTCCCCGGCTCGCATATGCGCCGAACACTGGAGCCGATCCACCGCCGCCGCCGCCGCCGGTCTGCTGCGTCCACACGTTCGCGGTCGAGCATTCGTAGATCTGTTGCCCGGCCGTCGCTCCGCTCACGAATGCCAGCTCGCCCACCGCGCACGTCGCCGGCAACGCCCCCGCCGTCGCCACCACAATCGCCGGCCGCGTATGCGCCTCTCCGGAGAGATCCACCACCCCCGCTGCGCCTGTCACGCTCGCCACCGTCTGCAGCGCGCTCCACGTGTTCGCCCCGTTCAATAGCGGCACCTGCGCCCCGCTCGTCCCCAGCGTCGCAGTGGCCGCCGTTCCCAATGTCGTCAGGCTCGGTACCGCGGATGCGAAGGTCACTCCATAGAGGCCGTTCGCCCCATTCAGCGACGTGCCCCATGCGCTCGATCCCCCGTAGACAGGCAGCCCCGCCGCCGCCGGCCAGGTCATTCCGCCGCTTCCCCCGCCGCAGTTCCCCGGCCCCCATTGCCCCGAACTCAGAAAGCACATGCTCTGTCCCACCGTCGCCCCATCCTGCGCCAGCCAGGTCGGCGACACCAGACTGTATGGCACCGGTGGGAGGATGCTCCTCACCCCACCCAGGTTCACCGTCGCCGGCGAGGCCGGCACAATCCATTGCTCGTACGCCGGCGCGCATCCCGATGGCGTGATGTTATAGCTCGCCGTGTACTGCCCCGGCTCGAGCGTCACTGTCAATCCGTTCACCGCCCCCGTCACCGGGAACTCTTGCATGCCCTGGTACACCGTGTGTCCATCCGTCGCCGAAGTGAACGTGTCCCAACTCAGTGTCAGCGTCCCCGAGCAAAACGCCCCCGTCGCCGTATACAGAGTGTCCTGCACCGTCGTCAACGCAAAGCACGGCGCGCACATCAGAGCCAACAGCAATAGTCGTTTCATCGTCCCCTCAGTTCCTCAGATCCACGCTCACCACCACCGGGCTGTTCGACGTCGCCACGTCGATCCAAATCCGCGTAATGTCGCGCGGCGCGCCGAAGCCAATACCGGCCGCCGCGTCCGTCCACGTGGCGCCCGGCACGGTCGCCGTCCCCGGCGCCAATTGCTGCGTCAGGTGACCCGCCGTCGCCTTGTTCGCCACCGTCCCCGCCGCGAAGTTCGCCAGGTCCATGTAGTAGCCCACGCCCACCGTCGCGCCGAATCCCATCTGCACGTCGATCCGGTTCCCCAGTATCGGATTCGCCGCAGCCAGCGCCGCATTGTTCGCTACCAGCCCCAGTGCCACCGCCAGGTTCACCGGCGTCCCGCTCGTTATGTTCGAAATTAACGCGTTGATTCGCATCCTCGAAGTCCTCTCTATAACGCTGCGCGCTTCGCCCGCACGTCCACGAGCGCCTGGCGCGCCGCCTCCAGCTTGCTCTCTCGCGTCGCCTTGCCCGCTTCCGAAAGCTCGTCGTCGGCCGTCTCCCCGAGCTTCCGCATTGTCGCCACCAGCTTGCTCTCCTGCGCGTTCAGCTTCGCGACGTTCAGCGCCCGCGTGAAGGCGTCCGCCGGCTCCGGTACCGCGGGCTTGCCGAACATCCCCTCCGGAGCGCCATCGGCCGCCGCGTCTTGCGCGTAGATCTCCGCCGCGTCCTTCAATTCCGGCAGCGGTGCCGATTGCAGCGTCTTCGCCATCTCGATCACCCTCGGCGAATACCCCGGCCTGCCGAAGATATTACCCGTCTTGACGAAATGGGCCAGCGTGTTCTTGTTCGCCGAGGCCTCGCGCAGCAGCTCGAGCGCGCCCTGCACCGTCGGCGTCAACGTCCACTTCGGGTCCGCATCCAGATCGGTCAACGGCCCCGCGATCCGCTCGATCCGCGTGCGCACCGGCAGAACCGTCGCCGCCATCTGCTCCGTATCGGCGTAAAATCGCCCCGTCAAGGCCTGCGAGATCCGCGCCTTCCCCGCCTCTGTCAGAGTGTTCCCCGCCTTCAGCGCCGCCACTTCCTGTTGATTCACTACGCCGTCGCGGATCATGCTGTTCAGCACATCCACGCCACCGGGCCCACCCAGTACTTGCGGCAACGTCCCCTGTGGCCCCAGCGCGTTCATCCGCCGCCCGATATCGTCCCGCGTTGCCTGCGATACCCGCCGCGCGTCCGCCATCGCGTTCTCCGCCGGCGTCAGATCCGCGGTACCGCTCGCGTTGAAATCGGTAATCGCCCTCTGCCGCGCCTCCGGGGTCGCGGTCTCCGAGTCCGCCACTTCGCGCCCTAAGACCGGCTGCCGCATGGCCGCGATCTCCGCCGGGTCTTGGCCGTAGAGTCCGGCATGTTGGATCAGTAGCTCCCGGTAGGCTTGCGCGCCCTCTGGGTTGTAGGCGTACATCCGCTGCAACATCATGCCGCGGCCGTTGCCGCCGTGCACCTGCCCTTCACTGTCCCAGGCCGGCGGTCCGCTCCCCATGTCAGGGCCATTGTTGACGAAGTACCGAGGGTCGAATGTCGCCGGGTCGGACCCGAACATCACCTTCGCCTGGCTCTCCGGGATGGTGTAGTCACGGTCGTTCAGTCCCTTGAAACCTTCGTTCCTGGCGAAGCTGAGACCGTTGTGAGAGGTGGTGATGCTGTCGAGTTCCCTTACGGCATATTTGGCTTGGTAAGGGGCGCGACGGGAGCCTGGGATTGGGATGGTTGT
Organism: Bryobacterales bacterium; assembly: GCA_003157745.1. Classification (GTDB taxonomy): domain Bacteria; phylum Acidobacteriota; class Terriglobia; order Bryobacterales; family Bryobacteraceae; genus Bog-375. Next base: position 2,767 of record PMKM01000148.1, read on the forward strand.
CGCTGACGTTCGGCTTGGAGTTCCCGCGACCGGTCCAGGCTGGCCTTGAACCGCCGGTGCTCCTCGATCTCCTCCAGCGTGCTGCACGGGAAGACTATCGTCGTTTGGCTGCGGTCCACTGTCGCCATGCGCTGCTCCTATCGGTGTCTCAACAGTACTCGCTTCCGGCCCCTGATTCAATACCTCCGCCGCCCCGCCCGGCTTAGGGTTTAACCCCGCAGCGCTACCACCTCCACCACTCCCCGCCCGAGGCGTAGACGGTCCTCCACCAGGCGGGATCGGCCTCACGTCATCCGGCCCCGTGATCCGCAATATCTGCGACAGGCGCAACGCCGCCGCTCCAGGTGCCTCCGGCGCGAGCCCGCCGGTCAGCAGTCGCACGCCGCGCGGGGAATACAACAACTTTGCTATTGCGCCCCAACCCAACTGGTAGCCGGCAGCGAGCACGGCGCCACCCGCCACCGCCAAGGGGCTATGCAGGTACAGGCCACCGACGCCCGTTAACCCTCCGATCGCATTGCCCGCCTGGTTGACCAGTGCCGTGCCCGATGGGTTGGGGTTGTCAGTCGCCATCTTGGCACCCAGGAAGAAGTTATCGAGTCCGGAGCGAAGCCCAGGATTCGGGTACATGAGTGCCTTGGTCTGGTCCCCTAGTCTCTCCCAATCTCTGGCCATTCCAATCGTTCTCGAGAACCCGCCCTCTGCCGTCCCCTTGTCGAATACCTGTTGCAGAAACGCGCGGCCAATCTGCGGCATCACGCCCGGCGCTTCCGCATCGATCTTCCGGATCAGGGCGATGCCTGTGTCGTACTGCAGGGTCAGCTTGTTGAAATTCTTGACAGGCTCTTCCTTCAACTGGTCCGCTAGGTCCGCCAGTTCCATCTTCGTCGCGTGGGCCGCACGGCCATCCTGTAAGGAACGGAGCGCCTGCGGGTCCGCTTTCGCGACTGCGGCATCAATCCCCTCCTGAAGGGGCTGGGTCACCCCCGCGGCCATTCCCTGAGATGTATTTCGCAGGTCCGTATTGTCCACGCGGGCCATCGTTTTCAGTCCCGACAGCCCTTGCTCGGCATCCTGTGCCGAAATGAAGTCGGGCCCGTTGACGATGCTCTTGGCCGCCTGGTATCCGGAGCTGGCGTCTCGAACTACGCTCGTGCCCCACGAGTCCATCGACTGCACGAACGGCGCGAGCTGCTGCTTGATCCCACGTACGTCGACCGGCGCCTGGACCTTCGCCATCACCGGCGCCGCTTCCGTCTGCCCTGTGTCCTTGCCAGTGGCGTCGTAGATCGGCCGCTGCACCGTCTTCACCGGGACCTCGATCGCGTTGGCCGGATCGTTCACCGTCGCCCATGTATCCCCGTACGCCTCATCCTCATGCAGCTTCAGGTTGCCAATTTGCCGGTTGAGCGAAGCGGGCGCAGCCGCGCCGGCCGACTCTGGTGTCGCCGGGTTTGGATGCGCCTGTTCAGTCAGCTCGCCGGCGACTCGCGTCAGCCCCTGCTCGGTGGCAAGCGCAGCCTTCCCTGCCACGCCCGCCCCCAGTGGCGTTTGTGCCGCGAGCGCCTGGAAGCCCTTGAGGAACTTATTGCCGGTGACCGTTCCCGCGTTCAGCGGCACGTCGTGGGCCCGCAGGTAATCCACCGCGTCCTGCTGCACCGGATTTAGCCTGCTCTTGAATTGGAGCGGCCCGACCGCTGGCGCCGCGTCGGCCGCTGCCACCGGCGAGGCCTCGGCCGCCGGCGCCGCCGGCACGCCGGGCCCCGCCGCCGCATCCCCCACCCCGGCGCTCGCATCCACGCCCTGCACTCCAGCCCGGATCTCGCCCACAGCCCTTGCCGCCGGCACCGCCAATGCCAGCGCCGCTTGCGGGATCGCTTCGCCAACCGCGCCGGTCGGGTCGGGATGCTGCCCCTGCGTTACCACATTGCCGAATTTGTCGTAGGCCGGCGGCGCGCCCGCCAGCCGCGTCGCCAAATGCGCCGCCATCGGTCCCACCATCGGTGTCACGGCCGCCAGCGAGTGCCCCAACGCCTCGCTATACTGCCCGTTCTGCGCCGCCTGGTAGGCCTGCTGCGCCTCAGCCGCATGAGATTTCAGCAGGTCTAGCGCCATCTGGACTACCTTCGGCGTGTCCACATGCTGGCCGGTCACCGCCTGGTACGTCTCTTTCACCCCTTCCGCCATCAGCGCCGGCGGCGACGTCTCCCCCAGCACTTTCAGAATGCCCAGGCCACTCGATAGCACCGCGTGTCCCAGGTTGCCCCACGTCTGCGGTGCCGCCGGCGCATAGGCGGCCGACTGCTTCGGCATCGCCTGCACCTGCGATGGGTCGACGTGGATCGCCTGCACTTGCGAAGGATCTACTTGAAGCGTTCCCATGTTATGGCGCCAATGTCAGCTTTCCGCTCTGCGGATCGATGCTCGTCACTTTATGCGCTCTGCCCTGGTACATCACCGAATCGCCCACGTTGAACTTCGGCGTCTGCGCTCCCCCCTGATTTCCGCCACCCTGATTCCCCGCCGCGGCCGTCGGATCGAAACCATGTTTCTGAAACACCCCGCGCGCCGCCGGCAGAATCGGGTTCCATGCCTGATCCCCCGGTATCTGCTGCTGGTATCGCTGCTGATAGGTACTCAGCTTCGCCCCCAGCACGTGTAGGTTGGTTTCCACCACCCCGGACAATTGCGCCGGCGAATTCGCCGCCTGTATGCTCCGCGCGACGTTGGCAATCTCCGGGTCCGTTGCGTTCCCCTTCAGCGCACTCGCCAGTTCGCCCGCCACGGCATTCTTCAGCGCCTCGAAGTTGGTCGGCGCCGCCGCTCCAAACGAGGTCTTCAGCGCGTTCATCGCCCGGTTTATCAGTTGCGCGTCGCCCGTCTTCAGCGCCGTCGCCGCGTCGCTCAACTGATCCAGGTGCACCGTCGCCGTATTCAGCGCGCCGATGTTCCGGCCGTCCGGTCCCGTCGTGAATGCCTTCCTCACTTGCGAGGCCTGATCGCTGTACCCCGGATAAGCCTGGAACACGGCGTTGCGAATCTGAATCGCCGCCTGGCTTCTTGTCGAGCCCGACGGCATGACTGCCCGCCCTTCGTTGATGGCTCGCACCTGTGCCGCAGTTCCCGGCGGCAGCGTGTTCAGATACTCCTCGCCCGTCAGCTTCGAGGCGTCCGGGCCCGGCCCTCCGCCGAGTCCCGGCACCGCCGTCTGCAGTGCCGGCCGCGACTCGCGCGCGATCTTGACATGCTGCGCTTCCACGTCCGCAGGCAGCGGAACGTCACGTCCGGGAATCTGCTTGGCCGCGTTCGCCGCCGCCTGGTCCGCTTGCGTCCTTTGCTCGGAAGTCATTCCCGAACGCTGCACAATCCCCTGCATCCCCGGCTTCCACGCGCCCGTCTCGTCGAATGCCGCGGCCGATGGAGGAAACGCGATCGGATCGCCCCCGCCCTGGATGTAGCTGTCCCGCGCCTGGTCGTAGCTGCCCCGCGCCTGTGGCCCCGGTGCAATCCCGGATAGCAACTGCGATGCGCTGGCGCGCTGCGCTACCGCCGCCGCCGCCTTCTGCCCCGGCAATTCGGCGCCCTCTCTCGTCGCCGCCGTCGCCGCCTCGCTCGTCATGGCCCCCGCCCGGCCGGCCGCCGCCCCCGCGGTCTGATCCTTCGCGAGCTGGTCGTGCGCCACCAGCGTATTCGAGTAGCTCTGGATCGCTTCGCGCGACCCCGGATACGGCTGCGCTTCGCCCGGCTTCAGAATGCCGCGGCTGATAAGCGCTTGCTCCCCGGCCGCCCACGCGTTGGGCAGATTGGCGTCGTCCTTCTCCGCCAGGATGTTGTCGATCACCGGCTTGACCATGTTGTTTTTCTCGGTGAGATTCCCGAGCTGGTCCTTCGTCAGCGTCGACATGGCCGTCTTCTGCGCCAGGATCGATTGATTCATCGCGATCATGGTCTTCGGGCCCACGCCGTATTTCGTGGCCAGCGTCTGCATCCTGTCCAGGTCGCCGCCCGAGTCCATCCAGGCCCGCCGCATGTTCGCCTGGTCCTGCATATCCATCTGCTGCTGCTGCAACTGCAATTGCGCGCCCTGCACCTGCATCGGCGCCATTTGCCGTTGCAGGTTCAACTGCTGCCCGACCTGCAAGCCTTGCAGGGCATTCGGGTTTTCCGTGCCCTGAATCTGCGGCAGGTTGCTAAAGGAAGTCGGAGGAGCCATTTCAACAGGCATGGATTATCTCTTTCTCAATACGTCGTCTGCCCGTAGTTGTACCCAGGTGCGCCGCCGTAGCTGTACCCCGCGTTGTTCGCCACTGCGGGCATCCCATAGCTCGAGGGCGCCATCGAGCCATAGCTGGCCGTGCTCCCGCCGCTCGCGAACGGATTGCTGAACAGGCTCGTGCCGCCCGTCGCCAGCGCGTTCCCCGCCGTCCCGATCGAGTTAAGCGCTCCGTTCCAGGCGCTGGCCGCTCCGATGTCTCCCTGCGCTTGCGCCTGGCCGGCCCCGATCTGCGTGTTCCCCAGGTAGTTCGCCGCGCTCAACGTGTTCTGCGCCGCTGTCGCCGTGGCTCCGTAGTTCATCCCGGCGCCGTATTCCGCCGTTCCCACGTTCGTGTTCGCCGCCGCCGTGTTGATGTTGCCGCCATACTGCGCCGCGTTCGTTCCCAGTCCGGCCTGCGTCGTGCTCGCCTGCTGCCCCTGCTGGGCCACCGAACTCGTGTTATTGAACAGGTTCTGCTGCTGCTGCGTATATTGGTTGAACGCGTTGTTATAGGCCGTGCCCGCGTAGCTCTGCGAATAGGCGTCCATCGCCTTCATCGCTCCGCCCGATCCGCTCAGCCCCGCCGCGGCCGCTTGCCGTGCCACTCCCTGTTGCCCTTGTTGGAGTTGGAATTGATACCCCGGCGACATCGACGCCATCGTGCTCGCCGTGAATGGCGTATTGAACGCCCCGCCCGCCTGCAGCCCCGTGTTCAGCGCGTTGGTGGCATTCGCCCCATTCACCGCATACGGGTTCAGACTGGCTATCCCCGTGTTCGCCGCCGTCGTGGCGTTGTTCGCCGCCGTGTTCGCGGCCGTCGTCACCGCGCCGCCGGCGTTCGTTACTTCGCTCGCGCCCGTCGCCGCCGCCGTCGTCAGCGTCGGATTCACCGCCGCCGCGGCATTCGTAACGGTCTGCCCCGCCGCGTTGTACCCGCCGCTCAGCGCGTTCGCCGCGTTGTGCGAGGCGCTCGCCCCCTGTATCCCTCCGATAATCGATGTCACGATGGACGGCATTGGTCTATTCCCCTGGCTTGCTCCGGCCCATCAACATCTGGTCCCAGAGCTTGCCGTGCTTCAAAAACGACTTGGAATTCATCCCGTAGGGCTCCAAATTCATGCCCTGCGCGTCGAGCCCGTAGCGCACCGCCGCCCAGTTCGAGGCCGGCACACTCGCAATCAACCGCCGGCACGGCGTGTTCTCCCACAGCCACTCGACCAGCTCGCGTCCAATCCGCCGCGCCTTCTCCGGGTGCAGCCCGCGGTACAGCGCCACGTGCGCCGCCCAGCAGATCTGGTTCTCCGGGAACAGGCAGAAGAGCCCTAGCAGATCGAACCCGTCGTAGACGCGCACGTATCGGATGTCCGAATGTGTGTTCACCTGGAACTCTTCGCGCGCCGGCGCGAAGTCGTCCGTCATGTAATCGTAGATCTCTGGATCGGTCAGAACCTGCCGCACCAGCCCGTAGCGCGTCGTCGGATCGAACGTCATTCCACCACCCCAAAACTCGCTTCCACCCGCGCCGGCACTGGCCAGTCCAACAGCACCAGATGATCCACCGCCCACACATTCACCGTCGAAACTCCCGCTTCGATCGCCGCCAGGTATTCCGCCGGCCACGGGCACCCGCCGTTGAAAATCGGCACCAGGTAAGCCACCGCCGCCGCCGGCCAGGTGCACGGCGCCCCGGTCGGGAACCCGATCGCCGTCCGCGCGTTGGTCAGGTTGCGATACCTCGATCCCCAGCTCAGGCCTTCCATCTTCAGCCGGTTCAATCCGCTCCCGCTCTGCGCTCTGTAAGCCACCGGGAAGTTCACCGCCGCATTCAGCCGGCCGCCTTGCGGATATGGCAGATCGTCCGTGTAGTAGCACGCGGCCGCGTTCACGTCCTGCGGATAGAGCAACTCGAATTGCGCCCCGCTCTGCGCTGCCAATACCGCCGACGTGATGGTCGCGATATGCGTCGCGATTGCCCCCGCCAGCCACCACGCATCCGCGCCCCCGTTCACCGTCGGATCGTCGTCCTGAGTCCAAAAGCTCGCCAATGCCCGGCCCAATCCCGTCAGCGCCGAGGCCTGCGCCCACGCGTCGTAGTACGCCATCCCGCCGCCGCTCGCCGTCCCCGTCCCCGCCTCGTACGTCCCGTTCCCGCTCGATCCCGTCAGAGTGTAATGCGTCGTGTCCGTCACCACGATGGGCCACGTCCCATTCGCCGCCGTGTTCCCTTTGATGCCGGCCTGGATCGCCGTCTGGCCCGTCGCGAATCCGTGCGGCGCCACAGTCCCGATTGAAATCGGCGATGTGAAACTCGCGTATCCCACCGCCTGGCTCATCCGCTCCGAATAGAACCACCAGCCGACCTCGCCGAATTGCAGCCAGGGAACGAGGCCCGCCGCCGCCAGGATGTTCGCCGCCTGCACATAGCACTTCGCCAGGTACGCCGTCACCGTCCCCGGATTGAAGGTGCACTGGCTCGTCTGCAGGTCGATCAGCACCCCATCGCCGGCCGCCGGCAGATACCCGCCCGAATTCGCGATCTCGCTCCCCAGCGTGTAGTGGTTCGCGTCCGTCACCGCCACCGCCCATTCGCCGCTCGCCGTCGCACTGGCGAAATGCGCCGTGTTCCCCGTGATGTACCCGTGCCCGGTCTGCTGATAGACGCCCGCCGCGACCGCTTCCACCACTCCCGCGCCCCAGCTTCCGAAGCCCGTGTCCGTCAGCACCGTCGTCCCATCCGCGAAGCGCTGCGCCCAGCCGCCCCCCGCCGTGTTCGCATCCGGAGGCGCCAGCAGCTCCTGCGAGAAGGCCACCGTCATCGTCTGCCCGGCCGCCTTCACCAGCCCCGCGAAGTCCGCCAGGTAATCCCGAAATGCCCGATTCAATGGCGAGGCCTGCGACGCGTCCACCGCCCACGTCCCCTCATTGCCGATCCCCACGTCGCCCGTCATCGCAATCGTTCCGGTCGATCCCACCGCGGCCGTTACCGTCATCGCGAAGCCGTTGATCGGGGTCAGCGAAGTCACGGTGAATTGCCCCGCCGTCGAGCCGCTCGCCGCGCACACGCCCACGAATGTTGCGTTGATCGCATCCACCAACCGTTGCGCCAGCGTCGCCAGTGTGTCCGCCGGATAGGCCGCCGCCCCCAGGTTCGTCGCCCCAATCGTGAAGAAGTACGCGTCCCCGTCGCCCTTGCCGGTCCCCGTCCCGATTGGCCCCGCGATCGTTACCGTCGCCCGGTGAAAATCGCCGCCATTTCTTACCCGCTTCAAACCGAAGAAAACGCCGGAGTAGAAATCGATGTCTCCCTGGAACCCAAGCTGTCCGAGTATCCAGAGCAGCCGCGCCGGCGGGATTTTATAGGATTGATCCGTGTCGTAATCGCACGCACCGTTTAAATGCGGATGCGTCGCACCGGGCGCCACCGGATCGCTCGGTACCGCCGCTTGCAGATAGTCGAATAGGCACGTTCCGCTGACCACTGTCAGCGTCACCACATGCACCCCGGCTGGTACATTGGTGGCAATAGACCTGCGCCCGGCGAACGCAGCCACCTCCAGCGCATAGGTGTTCACTGTGGCCGCCGCGGCGCCGTCCACCGAGACGCTGAACTCGCCGCCCGCCCTCCCCAGCGCCGTCCCCAGGTATACGTGGTGCGTCGACTGGCAGGAGTATGCCACCGTGACCACGTCGCCCGCATTGCTCGATTGCCGCGCGAAGCCCTGGAAGTAGAACCCGGCCGCCTCCGTCCAGCCCGCCCCCACGTAGCTTGCCCAGGCGTCCCGGCTCCCGATCGTCACACTTCCCGGCCCGGCGATCTTCAGCTGCGTCACTCCCGCCGTATCCGCCACCGTCCAGTTCGAGAACACCGCCGAAAACTCCGTCGGCGCGAATGCGACCAGCGAAGGGGTCGCCGCGCCCGAGTCGTAAGTCAGCCACGGCGCCAATGTCAGCCATATCTGCCGGCAACTCGCCAGGCCCAGCCCCGAGAAGTCCAGGTGGTAATGCAGCGAGGTCGGATCCGCCCCGCCCGTCAGCTTCGCCGTTTGTCCGCTCGCCGTCGACCCGCTCCCCGTCGGATAGAGTTGCGCCCCCGCGCTCGCTCCGCTCGGCCAGTTGTATAGCGCCAGCAGTTCAATCCCGTTTCCATCGCGCCCCGGCGCCGTCGAAACCGCGAACGTACTCCCGCTCTGCACCGCCGAAAGCAAACCGCTGGCATTGATCTGCGTAACCAACTGGCCCGCCACCGCCCCTCGCGACCCGCTCTCAAGCAGTACGCCGCCTTGCGCCGGCCCATCCGAGGCCACTACCGCCTCCGAGTACACCGTCAACAGTTTCGGCGTGAGCACCAAGCCGCTTCCACCCGAGGTCGCCGCCGTCGCATTCGGGTCCGATGCATTGATCGACGCCGCCAGGGCCGTGGTGATTGCCAGGTTGTTGTCGCCTGCCCTTTGCAGGTACGTGTAGACCGCCGCGCCTATCTCCACGTAGTGCGTGTTCCCGGCTCCCAGTGCGATCGAAAACGCCAAAGTGCAGGTCTCTTGCGTAATCGATACCACGCCCGGCCCGTTGCCGTCCGAAGCCGTGCAGTCCGCGCCAACCAATCCCGGTTGCGCCGATAGCGTCACCACGTTGCCGGCCGCCGCGGCCACCACGTAGGGGTTCCCGCTGCCCGCGTTTACCAGCGCCGCTAACGCCGTCGCGATGTCTCCCGAGCCGTCCGTCGCGAGCTGGTAATGCACGTAGTTGTAAGCGCCGGCCGCATTGATGAAGTGCGCGTATCCGCCCAGCGCGACTCCGCTCGCGTTCCCGTCCGAGGCGCCGCATGTCGTCCCCGTCCCCACGATCGCCGTCAGCGTCACGTTGTTCGCGCTCGCCGAAGCTACTGCGTTCGGGTCCCCGCTCGCCGCGTTAATCAGCGCCGCCAGCGCCGTCGCGATGTCTCCCGAGCCGTCCGTTGCGAGCTGCACATGGGTGTAAGTGTTCGTGCCGATCGTGATGTAGTGGCTGTACCCGGTCCCATAGGAGTTGAAGAAGCCGAACGTCACCGCCGGCACCACGCCATACGAGTTATAGAAATCGAAGCTCGCCGTCCCGACGCTGCTGTTCCCTACTGTCCCAGTCTGCGCTCCCGGTTCCGTCGTCGTGCATGGTGCGTCGTCGCCGCCCGTGCCCTTCGATGTCAGGATCACAACCCCCGCCCCGCCGCTCGAAGCCACCGCGTACGGGTCCGCTCCCGTATTGACGGCCGCTATCATCCCGGCCGCCACTTCGGCGAATGTGTCCCCCACCAGTTGCGTGTAGTTGTAAGTGTGCTGGCCTCCCACCGGTCCGATGGTCAAGCTGTGCGTCGACTCCTGAATATCGTTGAAGTAGAAATCGAGCGTCGCGGCCCCGGTCCCCGACGGGTTGTAGATGTAATCGAAGATCGTGTTACCGAGGTAGACCAGTTGCACCCGGTCGTACGTCGCCGGCGTGCCGGCCACCGTGAAGCTCGCCGTCGCCGCCGCCCCGCCCGTCGTCGACGTCGGCGCCGGCAGCGCCACCGTCCCGAACGTCTCCCCGCTCGTGATGTAACTCAGCGCGCCCCATGCCACGCTCTGGTATTTCGAGCTGGCCGGATTCATCACTCCGCTAATCGCCAGGTCGAAGTCGAGAGTCACATAGGCCAGTGAGAAGTCCGGCAGGTAGCGGCTCGTGAACAGGTGCCCATACAGGTCGTCCGCGTTCCACAGATACAGCACCGCGAAGTCCGCCTGGTCGCTCCAGCAGCCCGATACCGTGAATCCCGTCGCCGTCGCATGGTTGATCGAAGCCGCCGCCCCGCGCCGGTCGAATCCATTCAGGCTGATGGCATACCGCGGATCGAGCTTCGCAATTGCCGTCATTGCACCGTCACCGTCAGCCCCGATCCCGGAAACGTCGTCCCCACGCTCGTGATGTCCACTTCCCAGAACGCGCCCAAGGGCACCGCCACCGCGCTCGTCGCTGTGGCGAACAGCAGTCCCGCTCCCACCGTGAATGTCGCCACCAGCGTGGCCGCGCCAGGTGTCGTGTAGTAACTCAGCACCGCCACCAGGTTCGCCCCCACTGGCGCTTGTTTCAGGTCCACTCGCAATATCGATGGCGTGAAATCCGCCAGTACGTACGTCTTCGGCGCCTGGTCGCTCGCGATCGCTAGCGTTCCCACCACCTCGAGCGAGTAAGTCGCCGCGCCGGCCGCCGCCGTCGCGCTGGCCCCCGCCGCGGCGCTCCCGCTTGCCAGTGAGTTGAAAAACCCGATCACGGGTGCACTCAGCGCGTGAAACGGCTGATCGGCGAAGAAGGGCGCCAGCGTCGGAAACGTCGGATTTGCCAAACCTACCCCGTCCCTTCCGTGTATTGCAGATACGCCGCCGTGATACTCAGGTTCGCCGGGCCCGTCCACAAAGCAATCGCGCTGCGCGTCGTCCACGTCACGCAGTTGTCGTCCGAATAACTCAGTGTCAGATGCCCGTTACCGTCGTCGTCCACTTGGAAAATCCGGTCCCGGCTCGCTCCCAGCCGCAACCATCGCAACCGCGGCGATTCCTGGTCCACGTCCGGCATCGCGTCGCTATTGTTGTCCGCATCCAGTTCGAACAGGGAATAGAAACGCCGCTTCTTTTCGTTCGAGAGATGCGGCGCCCGCCGGCGCCGGTGGATGTTCGCTCCGGAGTCCTGGTAATAGTTCGCCGCCATCTTGTAGATGTTGCCGAGCTGCCAGTCCCCCACGTAATGCGATTCCGCGCTCGTGCCGATCCCGATGCAGGCGTGATACGCTGCGGCGTGCCGGTGCCAGCCCGAAACCCCGTTCCAGGCCCCGCGCTGATGCCATTGCGCCAGCGTCGCGTCGTAGACCCAGGTCGCATCCGCTGTCGGAAAGCTGATCACCCAGAATTCGTGACCGTCCTGGATGATCGTATACGCCACCGCGTCCGCTACCGTCGTGTACGCGTTCCACGCCTTCTCGATCGCGGCCGTCGAGATCCGCTGCGGCACGTACCCCGTCGCCAGAAACGCCATCCGCATTCCGCGCGCCGCGTCGCCGCCGATCCACGCCACGCCGGCCGCCAGCCGGCACACGCTGAATGCCGCCTGGCACCCGTAGTGAATCATGTAACTCGCGTTGCGCTGGTACGGGTTCGTCCCGCTTCCCGTGTCGTTCCAGACCTCGGTCGATTGCTCGGCGCCGAACAGGTAGAGCTGCTCGTGGTCGGCAATCATTCCGAGCACCGCGTCCGGGTACGCCTCCTTCGTGAAGAAATTCAGCGGATCCCAGCTCACGCCCGGTTGATTGCTCTCCGCCTCGTTGGCGGAATAGTAGACGATGTTGCTGGCGTACGCGCTCGCGAAGTACGTCCCATCCAGGTAGGCGATGTGCGCGGCCCGCACATAGTCGGGCGGCCCCACCGTCGCGTGGGCCAGCAGGTAAGGACCAGGCGCGGGCGCGGTGTTGGTGGTCCCGCTGCGAAGCCATTCGTACCCCTGCCCCTGCATTGCGCCCATGGTTGCGCAGAGCACCTCGCCGGGCCCCAGAAACGCGCTCCCGTCCGTGTTCACCGTGTAAATCTCGTACGTGCCCGGATACCACGTCCCCACGGTGCCGCCCGTGATAACCACCGTGCTGCCCACGTCCGAGTCGTAGAATATCCCGCCCGTGTCCCCCGTCAGCGCCCCAGGAAATAGTCCCGTCTCCGGTTCCACCACCAGGTCGTTGAGTTGCGCCGAGAACTGGAATTGCGTGACCACCCCAGCCGTCGGAAACCCGTCGCAGAACAGGTACCCCGCCGACATGATCACCGCTTCGCCCTCGTTCAGGATGATCTGCACCGGCAATCCGTCGTTGCCCAAGCTAATGCCCGTATGCGCCGTTGCCGACCCGTCGGAATTCACTTCATAGAACGTGTCGCCGCCCACCGCGCAGAGCCCGTCCCCGCCCGCCGCCATCCCGCGCACTGGTGCCTTTGGCAGCACACAGAACGTGTTGATCCCCGGAGTCGGCGTCAGCACCATGCGTGCTTTCTCCGACCCCTGCGGCACGCCGCTCGTTGGCAGCGATCCCTCCACCAGGTCCGGGTAATAGTTCATCGTCATTTGGCTCGCGGCGTCCAGCGAGGGGAACGAGTAAAACCCGGAAGTGAACGCGTCAAATTCCATACAATCGGACCATGCAGACTAAAATTCTCTCGTCCGGTAATTGAAGGTCGGTCTTGCCGACCCATTTGTCGGCATCCCTGAATCGACCGTCCGCAGATGCGGCGCCGTCGAGTTCAGGCCTTGCACGCCCGCGCGTGCCTTCCGCGCCATCTCGACCACCGCTGCCGGTACCGCTGCGTTCCACTGCGGCCCCACCAGCTCCGCGAACGTGTAGAGGAAGGCCGCATAGTAGCCCGGTGGCAGCGCAATCGCTTCCCCCAGCCCCGTAAATTGCGCCACCTGCAGCCAGGTGAAGAGCTGTAGCAGGTAGCCTATGGTCGGATAACCCCAGAAGTACAGATTCGCGTTTGGAAACGCATAATCGCAGTACATCTTGGTTGGGATCGTCACTGGCATCTGTTCCAGGCCGAGCGCCGCCCATCCCTGCGCATCCAGAATCTCCACCGGAGTGAACACTCCCGGCGTCTGATCGGTCAGGCAGATGTTCGCGTTCTCGATCCGCGTCGGCCGCACACTCCCCGGCCAGTCCGTCGAACCCGGCCCAAGCTGATAAATCGGCGGCTGGTTGGCGTCCGCCGGCGCTTTCCCGCTGAAGACATAGAAGTCGATCTTCGTCGAGTAGACGAACAATCGCCGCGTTTTCCAGTAATCCACCAGCGCGTTCAGCACCCCCAGACCGTCGGTCAGCTCGGAAGGGCACAGTCCGCCGCCGGCGCGCAACTTCCCCAGCGCTTTCGCCGCCGAGTTGATCAGGTCCGCTACCGTCACTGTCTCCCTCCTCCCGGTTCCGGCGGTTGCGCCGGCGCGCCCGGCATCGGTATGCCCAATACTTCGGAGTTCAAGGTTTGAATCGTCAGCATCGCCGCTTGCGCCATCTGCGGCAGCCCCTCCGGAATCGGCCGGCCGAAGGGAATGCACAGCTCCATCGCGAACGCCTTCACCAGGGCCGTCTCATAGCCCGGCGGCAAAACCACCGGATCCGTCAGATTCACGAAGTCGGTGATCGCTTCATAGGTCCACAGGGCGCATGTCCCGCTGGCCGGCATCGGAGTCACGTATACGTTCCCGCTCGGATAGCCGCCGTCGTACAGTAGGTCGCGGATGAACAACCCCGTGCGCGACTTGTCCCGAATTGATACCCACTCCTCCGCCGTCACGACGTGCACCGCGCTCTCAATGTTGTTCGCCGTGATCGAGGAGGCCGCCTTGATCTTGATCGGCCGCGTCACCGCGCTCCATGTCTTGCCTACTCCGTAGGTGTACGAGGCCGCCCCCGTCAATAAATACTGCTGATACTTGACCCCGATCGGAGAGAGCTTCTGCGCGCTCCAACTATCCAGCAGCCGGTTCACCGAGCGCAGCGCGAACGTCTGGTCGTCGGTCGAAACCGTTTGACCAGGCCCGTACGCGTTGATGTAAAACAGCGAGTCGTTGATGATGTCGGAAACCAGGCTCATCGCTTATCTCCCTGCCTGCATCGGCATGTACTGCTGTGGCGTCGGCGGCACGTAAGGCGGTTCGAAGGGATCGCCCAACGTCTGCCGATAGAGCTTCGCCAGGCCTGCCCGCGTCGATTGCGCCAGCGCCGCCGTCTCTTGCGTCAGCTTCGCTCCCGCGAACGCCGGCGCCAGTCGCACCGCCAGGTTCGATTTTAAAAACTCGATGTACCCCACCGGCAGCGTCAAAACGTCGGTCATCGCCGCGAAGTTCGCCAGCGGCTTCACGCTCCACAGCTCGAGCTGGCCGGCGGTAGGAGCCGGATTTAGATAGAGATTGGCCAGCGGCGTCGCGTAATCGCACGCCATCACATCCGCGAATAGGCCGATCAGCGTTCGGTCCAGCACCGCCTGCGCGTATTTCTCCGCTGGAAGGATCGCTACCGCCTGGGAAGCGCTGTTCGCCGCTATCACCGCCGCCGCGCGAATCCGCACCGGCCGCACCGTCGCGAGCGTCCCCGCCGGGCCTAGGGTGTATGTCGCTGCCCCGGTCAGCGCAAGGTACTCATGCGTCAACTGGTAGACCATGTCTTCTTCCGCGCTCGCCATATCGAGCAGCGCGTTGATCGCGTCCAGCGCGTCCGCATATTCGCCCGTCGCCATCGTGCGGCCGGTCGCGGTCAGCCCCAGCGATTTGAACGCCGGATCGACGATCCCTTGCTGTAGCGTCATCGACATGACCTACTTCTTCTTGCGCGTTTCGAGCGCTTCCACGCGCTCTTCCAGCGCCGTCAGCCGTTCCTCGGTCGTGGGCGATTCCGGCTCTGCCGGCGCCGGCGGAAACGGCTTCTCCTGCCATCCCTCGCCCAGCTCGGTCAATTCCTCTTCGTTCTGCACCACCCGGTAAACTCCATCGGCCCGGTACACCATGTGCGGATATACTTTTGCTCCCATGACTTTCCTTTCCGTTGCGAAAATCGGGGCGCCGCGGGCGCGCCCCAGCTTTGGAGAATCGAACGCCTATTGCTTCTCGACCGAAGCTCCCACGTTGGCCGCCGTGTCCGAAGCCGCCGTCACCCACTGGTAGGTAATCAGGTCGCCCGGCGCCACGGCCACCGAATGCGCGATGTCTTTGCAGGTTTTCGTCGCCGCCGCCATGGTGCAGGTCAGCGCCGTCGCCGAGCCGTTCTTATACACCGTCAGCACGTCTTTGCTTGTGCCGCCCGTCACGTTCGCGCTCGACTGCGCTTGTAGCCCGTAGAGCGTTCCGTACGATACCTGAATCGTCGGTGCCAGCGCGGTCGTCGCGGCCGAGCAGGCCGCGTCATTCAGATACTCCGTCTCGTTGCTCCCCACCGTCCCGGTGCAGAAGTCCGCCTGCAACTGCGACGGCGGCGATCCCATCGTGCCGTATCCCGTCTGAACCCATTGCCCGGAACTCAGGCAATTGTAGATTTTGCCGTCGCTGATGTTGATGTAAGGCAGCGCCGCCACCGTCGAGGCCACGCACGCGCCGCCCTGGTCGCCCGCCAACCCAGCGCCGGCCATGGCCGATCCGCCGAAGTAGCTCGGGTACCCGATGTAGACCAGTGCGCCCGAGTTGTGGTAACCGGCCTTCGTGCCCCACGCCCCGCGCACCACTCGAACTTGGCCCGTGCTCGAATTCAGCACCTGCACCACGTCCATAGCTTCGAAGTCCACGTAGAGCAGCGTGGTCCACTGCCCGACCGAGTTCTGCACGAAGTTCGACGTCGAGGCCACGTAGATCACGTCCGTCGAAGTGCCCGGCAACGCGCTCGACGGCGTCGCCGTCAAGGCGCTTGCGAGCGTCGTCGTATTGAGCGTCGCTTGCGCGTGCAGGCAGCCGAAGGACAGCAGCAGCAGCGCAGCCAATGTTCCGATTCTGTTCAATGTCTTGTTCATCGTTTTCTCTCCTGTGAATTGGCGGGGGAAGCCGCGGGCGCTTCCCCGCCGGCTGCCTATTGCAGGCTCAGCACCCGCACCGCGCAATTGTCCGGGTAAAGGTTGCCGAACCCGATCAACGCGTCGAAGCGGTTGACCATCTTCCTGGTGATGGGATCGAACATCCGCACGAATGAGATCGAGATCCCCGACTTCGGATCCCGTGCCTGGCTCGACATCTCGCAGGCCTTCGGGATTTCCAGCTTCACCCCGACTAGGGCGAAAGCGTCCCGGTTCAGCGCCAGCCCGTTGATGCCGCTCTTGCCGTTCGGAGTCGTCGTGCCGGGGAACAGCGTCAGCGCGGCGTTCAACACCGGCAGCGCGTCCACGTTCTGATAGGGCGAGGCCGGTCCGCAAAGGGCCGGACTGATTTGCAGTGTAGCCGCGCTCGCGGCGCCCACCACGCTCTGTGTGATGACGACCTGCTTTAGCGTCCCCGTAGTGCGCCGCGTCACCGGGTTGGCATTATTCACAGCCGCGATGCTGATTACATCGCCCGCGTTGAACGTGTCGCCCGTCGTGCAGGCCACAGTAAGCGAAGTCACGTCTCCAGTGCTGTTCAGGCCGTTCGCCGATACCGTCACCGCTCCGGCCCACGTTCCCGCCGTCTGGCTGTAGAGGGACATGCTCTCGTCCCACTCGAACCCTTGGGCGTGCCCGTAGTAGCCTTCGCGGAAGGCCTTGGCGATTTCGTTCTGCGGGTTGAAGGTCGTCAGGTTGTTGCTGACGATCGTGCGCATCATCTGCGGCGAGACGATCATGCCTTTCTCGCCCGGAGTGCATGCGTTCTCGATCAGCCTGGCGCGCGCCTGGCCGTAGATGTCGAACGACGTGGGTGTCGTGCCCAGCGCTCCCACCACGTTGTTGGTGTTGGCCAGTGCCCAGGCCGCGGCACGCGAGTCGATCTCCTGCGCGAGCTGCTCCATCGCCGGATCCAGCAGCTCTTTCTTGATCGCGTCCCGGCCGCGCTCCAGCTTCAGGGCCGCTTCCACCGAGTCCCATTCGAAGTGGACGCCGAGGATCTGGTCCACGATAACCGTCGTATAGCGCCGGTCGATCGCTTGCGGCTGATATCCCAGCCCGCTCGTAACCTTGAAGCGCTGCGGGAGTTTCACGCGCACGCTCTCGCCGACCGCGAATTCCTTCGTGAACTCCTTGTTGTAGTCGGTGTTGAAGTACTGCGATACCGCCAATTTGTTGACCAGGGTCCGCAGACCCTCCATCGTCAACCAATCGACGACTTGAAAGTTATTCGCCACGTTTTTCCCTTTTGCGCGGCGTCAGGAGAAGTTCAGTTCTTCCTGATCGCGCGGGCGTCCATCACGCGCTTGTAGCGCGCGAAGTCGCCGGCTTCGAGCGCCTGCTCCGCCTCGTCCACCGTGTTCGTGGCATTCCTGCCACTTAGCTCGGTAGCCGGCTTGGCCGCTGCGCTCGTTTTCTTCGGTTGAGGAGTCGCTATGGGCTTCGTTTCGAGCTGGCCTTCCGGCTTGGCTTCGCTCAGCTTCGCTTCCACGCGCACAATCTCGCGTGCCAGCCCCGCCGGCGATAGCCCTGCCACTCGCTTCTGCTCTTCCACCGGCAACCGGTAGAAATGCATCACGATCTCGGCCCCGACTTCGCTCTCGATGATGAGCGGCGCTACGCCCCTGAATCCGAAAAACTTGCCGAGGACTTCGTCGGCTGCCTTGTATTCCGGGTCCAGTTCCATCGCCGCCGATCTGCGTTCCTGCCACACCTCGTTGAGCTTCGCTGCTTCCACTTCCGCCGCCACTCGCTCCGCCGCTTGGCGATCGCGCTCCGGTTGCTTCAGCTTCCAGTCCGTCAGCTCTTCGAGGTACTTCAGTTTCGCCGTATCGAGTTGCTCCCACGTCCCGGTCCATTTCTCCGGGTCCGGCGGCACTGGCCGCCCGTCCGCCGGCTGCTGGGTTGCGGTTGCCGATTCCGCGGCCTTCTCGGCGGGTTTCGTCCTCCCAGCTGCCAGGTCGGCTTCCAATCCCGCGCGCGCTTCCGCCCGCTGTCGAAGCAAATCCTGGATCTCGGCGCTCAGTTCGCCCTTGCGACGCTGCGCCCTTTCAAAGCTCGGCTCCTGTTTCTTTCCGGTGTCCGTCGCCGGTGCGATTGGTTCAGCCTTTGCAGGCTCGGACGCTTGCCCTTCCTTACCTTCCGCGGGTGCCGATTCCGCTTCGTCTGCCGGCTGTGGTGTGCCGTTCATCAGCCACTCGTCCCGTTGCTTCCCGGTGAAAGTGTCCAACGAATTCGGCGCTTCTATCGCGACTGACGAGGTCGCATTCGTTTCGTCTGCCATACGCTCTTCTCCTTACGACTCGCGGTCTTTTACGCCCTCCGCGTTGGGCGAGTTAAGATGGGGCGATGACCCTCCGCCCCATGCCGCTCTGGAAGCGCTTTTGGCTCTTTCTGTTCCCGGCCGCCCGACGGCGCCATGAAGCGCGTGAGCGCGAGGCTTATCGCTGGCTCGTCAGGCACCCGGAGGAGCCGGTGCACTTCCGGGACTAGCCGCCGCCGGATTAGCCGCCGCTTGCGCCGCCGCCGCTTCCTGCTGCTGCTGCGCCAGCGCCGCTTCGTGATCCCGGTCCGCCTGCGAATCCGCCGTGTCCATCGCGTGCTGAATAGCGCCCACCTGCGCTTCGAGCTTCGCTACCGCCGACTGCACGCCCGTCTGCAGCTCCGCAATCCGAATCTGACTCTGAATCGCCAGCCGCTTCGTCTCTTCCTGAAGAGTCGCGATCGCCACCTTCGCCTGCACGTCCGGCAGCTTCGCTTCGAGTTGCTTCTGCAGCTCCGCGATCAGTTGCGCCTGCTGCATCAGCGTCTGCTTCTGCTGCGCCATCGTCTGCTGCGCCGCCGGCGGCAATGGCGGCCCTTGCTGCCCTTCCTGCGCCGCGATGTCCGGCGGTACCAGACGCTTCGAAATCTCGTCCCCGATCGGGCCCAGGTTCTTCAGCTTCACGACTAAGTCGCCGATACGCGGCATGATCGCCTGGTTCTGCGTCAACCCGTCGGCGAACGCGTTCGCCGCGTCTCTCTGCGATTGCGTGCTCGGCCCCGTCGTGATCGTTACCGAGTGGTTGCCTTCGCCGATCCGGTAGTGATATTCCTCGCCCGTCTCCGGATCCTTGAACGGCTCGTTGATCCGCACCACCTTGTGATCTTCGTTCGCCAGGCGAATGCCCACGTCCCGCTTGGTGTCGTAGACGTAGTCGATCAGGTCGTTCATGATCCGGCCCATGTGTTCCAGGAAGCCGTCGAAGTTGTCGATGAAGTGGAAAGACCCCTGGCTCGATTGATCGTCGAGCGCCCGCACCGCCACGCCCGATTGCGCGTTCGTGTCGTGCTTCCCGACCGACGTGTTGTACATCCCCAGCGCGCTCTGAATTGCCCGCTTGTAGCTTTCGGTGAGAACCTGCACCGATTCGAGCGGCACTTCCCAGTGGTTGAACTGCGGAGGCGGCAGGATCGCCTCTCCCGTCTCGTCTGTCTTCGCTTTGTAGTAGAGGAACGGCCGCGGTGCGTGGCCTATCGGCGTCACCTCGTCTTCGTGGCCCTCGAATTGGCCCTCGCAGGCCAGCCACATCGCCTTTGGCATCATGCCCAGCAGCTCGAGCCCGGTCGTCTGCGCGTAGCAGTACGCCATGTAGGCTTGGCGCGCCAACCGAATCAGCGATTCCACCACCAGCTTCGCCCCGCCGCCCTCACTGACGTATTTCTCCTTGCCGTAGCAGCAGCCGATCGGAATGTACTTGCCGTCCTGCGGGTTCTCCTCGAGGATCTCCACCGCGTTGGTCAGGTACTGCACCACGTGCCGCTCTTCGCTCTCCCGCTGGTTCAGAATCTTGTGCGTGCCGCGCGGCACCGTCACGCCGTGGCCCAGGTCCACCTCCTTGCCGAGCTTCACCGTCTCGTCGTCGATCTCCGCGCCTTCCAGCTCATCGGCGAACACATGCAACCCGCTGGCGATGTCCAGGCTTAGCAGCGTCCGCGTCTCTTTCTCGACCTTCCAATATTCCGCGATCTGGATGAAGTCGTCCTTGATCCACATCGGCAGTTCGGCGAGCTGCTCGGTCGAGAAATCCGTGATCGTCGCTTTCGGCCAGCGCTTCTTGAAATCGCTCCGCCGGATCAGGTCCGTCACGAAGCACCAGCCCATGTCCGAGCGGTCTTTCTGCTTCGCGTCCGGGTCCGGCCACACCGTGTTCGGATTCGCGATCGGCGAGACCACCAGCTCCTGGTCGAATGAGTCCGGCGCCACGTATCGCTTCGACACTCGCGCGAATCCGTACCCGCGCTGCGTGACGTTCTCCATCACCTGCGAATAGACCGCTTGCGCCCGGCTCGAGTACTCGATCTGCCGGATCAGGTTGCCCCGGAACTCGGCCGTCTTGTCCGTCGCCCCGCTGCCCGTCGGGTTCACCTTCACCGCGCGCTTGTTCTGCCGCACGTCGTTGATGAGCTGGTTCAAGTATTGGTTCAGCTCGTCGAACGCCACGCACGGCCGCCCGGTCGCTTTCCGTTCCCCCTTGTCCTTCGGATCCCATGGATCCCCGGACGCGTAGCGCATGTCGATGTCGCCCTCGTCGCGCGTGTCCTGCCAGAACTTCACCGCATAGTCGAAGTTGTCCCGTATCTCCTTCAACAGCGCTTCGTCTTGTCTGGTTACCTTCGACATGGTTTGCTGGGGCAGACCTCAGCCTGCCGCTTCTTTCGAGGTCTGGCTTTTGGCCGCCGGCAGGTCAGATACCAACTGCCGAGTAACTCGTTGACCGTCGGCTCGTCGTCGAGTTCCCACATGGTCGTGCTCTCTCAGGTCCTCGCGCGCCGGCGCGCGAGGACCTGCCGGCTGGTCGGGCACCGCGGATAGACCACCCCGCCGCCGTCCCACACCCAGCCCTTCTCTTTCGCCGCGATCACCGCGCGCTCGGTAGCCGCAATCGTCGCCTCTCGCGTGCACTTCACGCACACCAGCCGGAGCCGCCCCGCCGCGATAGGATTGACCGCCGCTTTCACTGCGCCAGCGCGTTCGCGCTCGGCCCAGCCGCCGGTACCGGAGGCGGCGCCGGCGCTTTGATCCCCAAATGCTTCTGCAGGTGAGCCATCAGCTTCGGCCCCTCGCTCGCGCCAAAGATATGCTCTTCGTCCGGATGGCTCGGCCCCGGCCCAGGGTTGTAGTTGAACACGTGATTGACCGAGTGGCCGCCGTTCTTGCCCGGTGTCACCTCGAGCCGCTTCAGCGTCTTCGGCCCGGCCGACGGCATCTTCGTTCCCTTCGGCCCTTCGTTGTCGCGGAAATCGTAAGCGTGTCCCATTTATTCCCCCCCAGGAATCCGTCGCATTGTCGCCAATATCCAGCCCCGCCAGAAACGGATCCGGTAGCTCCATTTGCGTGTACGCCAGCGTAGCGTCATCTATTCCCCCACAATCCCGTCCGCCTTCGCGTCGATCTTCTTTTTCCGCGCCGCCGGCACCCCGAACGTCGAGGTAGCCTGCGCCTTCCGCTTCGCCGCCGTCAGCTCCCCCGCCGACTTCGCCGTTTTCGTGCTTTCTGGCTTTCTGGCTTTCTTCGCCGGCGCCGATTGCTCGCCGCCCTTCCGCCAGTCGTAGGCATGAGACTCTCGATTATTTGTCATGTTTATGACCACGCCGATACCGGCCGCGGCGCCTGCGCCCCCTTCGGCGGTTGCTTCCGCGGCGGCTTGATTCCTACCGCCATCTGGCGGAACGCATCCGCCGGGTGTGACGCCGCATCGTGCAGCGGTTCTCTCGTCGGCACGCCCAGTGTCTCGACCACTCCGTACCGGTAGCGCCTCAGTCCTTGCAACCCATCCGCGCATTTCTCGGCATCGATCCAGCACTGTGGGAAGATCGTACGCACTGCGTTGATCCCCTCGGCTATCGACAGCCGCGGCAGGACCGTCACCTTGCGGCCCAGAGACCGCATGACTCCCTCGACCGACTTGCCCGTCGCCATGTTGTGCGAAGTCGCATCGTGCGGCAGGTAGTCCGTCCCGTAGACGTAGGGCTTGCTTTGGAGCAGCTTCACGCAGTCCGCAACCGACTGATGGCACCCTTCCGCGTAGTCGATCAGACGACACTCAAACGGGAAGGCCTGCACAAACCAGATCGAGTAGAGATCGCCCCACCCCAAATCCCAGAACGTGTGCACCGGGACCGTCGCATCGTAGGGCACTTTGGTGATGCGCCCCTCTTTTTCCATGAGCGCGATTTCGGCTTTGTAAATCGCGCCCTCGATCGCCGATTTGGTCGCCCCGCCGTAAATCACGTCGAAGGTCTCCGGGTCGCTCGCCCGTAAGTGCTCGATCTTGGCCCTCGATGTCTCCGAAAGCCAGATGTTATCCTCGTAGCTGGTACGCACCACGACCGCGCCCGGCGGCGGGTTGGTCACCCATCGCAGGAAGGTTTCGTCGGAGGGAAGCTCTGGGTTGAAACTCACCCAGATTTCGGAACCTTCCTTGCGAATGGTCGGAATCACTACTTCCCACGAGTTCCTCGAGACGTTCGCAGCCTCCTCCACCCATACCCCATCCAGCGATTCGAAGGATTTGATCTGGTTGACGTTGTGCTTCAGGCCGGCGAACACGAACTCGCTCGCGCCGGGTGTCTCAATCGGCCGGCCGTACATCCCGGTCTTATGCTCCACCGTGCCCACGATCCGGGCCTTCTCCACCCGGTAAAAATCGGCTAGGCCTAGCCGTGTTATCTGGTCCGCCAGCAGCCAGTGCACCGATTCCGCAATCGATTGCTGTGTTTCTCTCGCGCACAGCCAGCGCACCCGGGTCTGTGCGCCCAGAATCAACAGCGCCCGCGCGATCGACCAGCTTTTGATCCCGTCGCGCCCACCGAAGAGGACCTTATAGTCGTGCGGCTCGAAGAGAAACTGGACCTTCTCCGGAAACTCCGCTCTCACGGTGTCGCCGGCGCCCCAGGTTTCAGAAACACCACCTCGAGCGTCGCCGCGATCGGCGCGCCGTCCTTCCCCGTCAACTCGGTCGTGTTCTTGTACTTCTGCGGCTTCGCCCCGCGCAACAGGAACTGCATCAGTCCACCGTCGAACCGCCGCACGCTCCCGCATCGCCGGCCCTGGTAAAACACCGGCTCATTCCACCCCAGCGCAGCGCGCCTCACTGCCACGCTCTCCAGGTAGTCGCCCGCGATGACTGTCGCCCGCTCGAACTCCGCCGCGTACTTCGCGTATTTCTCCAGCCACCGGTAGTGTTGCCGTGGGCTGATCCCTGCCGCCGCGGCCGATCCCGTGATGTTGCACGTCTTCCGGTATGCCGCCAGAAACGCCCGCGCCCTGGCTCTCGTGCTCGGCCGCGCTTTAGCCACCGCTCAACCATTTGTCTATGGCCTCGATCAAGTCCGCGACCATCAGAGTGACAAACGAGAGAAATAGCGCCTTGCCCAGATCCACTACTCGCTTCCCTCGCCCTCGGGCTTGCGGCGCAGATGGTAGATCTCTTTCGACACGTAGAACTCCGCCATCCACGCTTTCAGCTCGGACGTCTGTTCCGACAACGCCGCCTTCACATCCGCGCGCATCTGCAAATTCAGCCCCGTCCAGATCAGGTTCACCACAGTCAGCGCCGACCCGACGATTCCAGGCAACCAGCTCGGGTTCATGCCGCCCTTCCCATCACGTGATACATGCCAACTTGCCCCGTTTCGAGGAACACTCCCCCGAAATACGTGCGCGACGGGTAGACGCCCGCTTCCGCCAGCGCCCGCCCCATTTTCCGCTCCACCACGTACACTTTGTGAAAGAAGTTCCCGCGATCCAGTTTCAGCTTCCGGCAACACCCGTGCCAGTCGATCCCGGCCAGGAAATGCAGCTTGAACAAGGCCAGCTCGTCGGCGGTCAGCACACGCAGCGCGGTTAGCTCCACGTCGGCTCTATATTCGGCGTTCTTGTTGCCGTAGCCTAGGGCCACCTTGGCGTGCCCTTGGTACACTTCCAGGCACACCTTCCCGCACGTCTGTCCGACCATCTCGGTTACTTCTTCGTATCTGCGCATGCACGCCCGGAAGACGCCCCGCAACACGCAATTGCACGTGACGGACTTCCCGAAGCGAAGCGGCCGCGAGCCGAACCCGTGGCAATACGCGCAATACGGCGCCGCCGCCGCCGTCGCCATCCCTTGCGTGATCTCGCGCGCAGCGATCGCCAATTCAGTCCGCTCCCGTCTCACTCATGCAACACCCCGCCGAAACTCTCTGCCACGACCGTCAGGAAAACCGGCCGCGCTTTGCTCGGAATCTCCCGCAGCGTCCATACGTTCTCGGGATTGTCGTCTGTCTCGTGATCGTGCGAATAGCGCCGCGGATTGCCGAGGCGCGCGCGTTTCGCCGAGTCGTCCCCGGCTTCGTGGAGCTGTATCTCGACCAGCTTCCCGTCCCGCCGCCGTCTCACCAGCTCCGCGTTCGCCGCCCTCGCCAGCCGCGCCACCCGCGCCCCGTCCGCCAGCTCCAGGCACCGCTCGCCACACATCACCGGCACTCGCTCGCTCTCTGTATGCGTGGTTCTCCTGTCGGTGCCACTAGACCGGGGTAGTTTTGAGCCCGCTCCGCCAGGCTGTGCCGCTTCTATGCGGCCTTACGCTTCGCTTGCGCCTGCACCGGCTCGCCGATGATCCGCGATAACGTCCGCGCTTCGTCGATGTACTCCGCTCGCTCCGCCGGCTCCAGCACTTTGTCCACGTCGCCCAGGCCCGGCGCGCAGTGCTTCATCACCCACTCGTTGCCCAGTCTCGCGAATAGCGCCGGCAGGCTCTTGATCGTCCGCCGGATCCGCTTCATGCTCACCGGTACCGAGAAGTGGAAACCTGCCAGGAGTACTTCCGCATCCGCCGGCTGCAAATCCGCGAGTCTTCCGATTTCCGCGGACAACTGCGCCAGGCGCGCCGCATGCGGATTCGTCGCCGGCTTCCAGGCCGCCGCCGCCGCGCGCACATCCGCGTACTCGTCGATCATTCTGCGTTGCGCCAGCGTCAGTTTCGGCGTCACGAAATCCTCGTGTGCGCCGACCCGCGCCAATGTTGATTGAAATGCCGGCCGAGCGATTCGGCCTCTGCGAGTCGCTGGTACTCCTCGGGCTCGACATCCGGATAATCGTGCGTTCGCCCGTTGACAAATTGAATGCGGGCCGTCTTGGTGGCAGGGTCGTACCCATGCGCCGAGATTGCCGTCGACTTCGCCGGCTTCATCTCGATTGAGATACTCACACCTTCACACTGCGCCCGTTCCCGCCTCCGGCGTTATGGGCAAAATGCGCATTATTGGGCAAAATGCCCGGTTTTCGGCTAAAATGCCACTAAGTGGGCGTTTTGCTCGACTGGCCCACCACAAATCTGGCTTATGTGACCCCCCCTCGGAGTTTCGAAAGTACCCGCATCGATGCTTCCATCGAGCGTTTCACCCAAACCCTTGTGCGCTTCAGCCCTCGCGAGCGGTTCATTCTTTCTTTGATATGTCACGGCGCGAGCGACAAGGAAATTGCCGCCCAATTGGAAATCCGACCCAAGACGGCGCGCACTCACATTCTCCGCTTGACTCGCAAGACCGGCCTCGCCGACGATCGGCAACTGATCCTCTACGTCATGCAGCACCCGGAGAGCCTGCACATCAGCGGTCCTCACCAGCATGGCTTACACATGCCCGGTTCCGACCAATGCCCCTATTGCCAGGTGGTGACCAAGATCGCCTAGACCGCCGCGCAATTGGTGAGGTGCGGCACCTAACTGTAAGATTGCCCTCTCCCCACATCGGTGGGGATAAGAAAGCCACGCGCCAACATTTACAATATTCAACCATGGGCAGTTTCTTTGCGGGCTCGAGTGCCATCACACCACTCCCCCAGCCCATTCAGGAGGTGGTCTTCGGTCGCGTCCACTCCACCTCCGTTAGTCTCACTCACCATGCCTGAGTTGGTGTAGCCGTTCTTGGCTACCTTCCGACCCTCATCATCGTCGTCCTCTCCCGACGACGACGACGAATAAGGCTTCATAGACAGTCCCGAGAACCGCCCCAAGAAGACGCGTAGCGGCTTCTCCTCTCAAGAGTCTCAATACGCCGGCGCCCCATGGCTACCTTAAATCGCTAAGTCTATTCCTGCCAGCAAAACGCTTGTAGCCGTGTGCTGGCTACTCCGAGCCGTCCAGAGGTAGCCAGCGAGTGGCTACTCTAAATAAATCCGCGCGCTAGAGCGAGAAATCGGGTATCATTCATGAAGATGAAATCGAGGTACACCGCCGAACAGATTCGGGAAGCGCGGACTATCATCGCGACCATCAACGCGGAGAAAGCGAATCGCGTAATCGGCGAGCGCTACACTCCCGACGAGATCAAGGCCCTGAAGAGCAAAGCCGCCAGGATCGGCAATGCCCAACGAGGGAAGAAGGCGCGCGAAGCCGCGCTAGCAGGCGCCCCAAGCGCAGCATGACCTCACAGCCCCATCAGCGCGCAGGCGTTCGACTGGAACGGATCCGTCGGCCGATAGTATCTCCGCAGTGTGGCCAGGCACCGGTGTCCCGTCTGCGAAGCGACCAGCACGTCGCTCAGCCCGCGTCCGATCGCCTCCGTCACGAAGCCGGCGCGCAGCGAGTGCCCCGCATACCGGCTCTCGTCGAGCCCGATCAATTTCACGCACCGCTTCACGACCATCGCGATCGTGTACCTGTGCAGTCGCCGGCGCGATTGACCCGCGCGAGTTCCCACGAACAGCGGACCCGGCCACGTGCCGCGGCGCTCCAACCACTCCCGCAACGCCGAGACGGCGCACAGCCCATCGTGTCCGAATGGAACGGCGATCGCGCGCCCGATTCCGGCCTGGTCCTGTTTCTCGTATCGAACGAAGATCGTCACCCCACGGTTATCCAGACTCACGTCGGCCAAGTCGAGCTTTGCCAGTGTGCTCCGCCGCAACGCCGTCGCGAAGCCGAGCAGCAGGATCGCCCGGTTACGTACGTCGATCAGGCACTCGTGAGACAGGCGCGCGCAGATGGCCCGCAGTTGCTCCATGCCGAGCGGAGCCTTCTGCACCGGCCGCTCGTGCCGTATTCGCTGCGCCCCCCTCAGCAGATCCCACACCTCGCCGTCGCACGGCGATTCGAGCCCCTCCGCACGGTGCAAGTATGCGATCGCGCAGGCATGCCGCAGGGCCGTGGTGATCTTCTTGCCGTCGTTGAGCATCTGCGTGACGTACAGCGCGGCCGTCTCACCCGTCGCCGGCAGCGCGCACCGCTGCACGCCGGCACACCACGCCGCGAAGAATCGCCAATCGTTGGCATAGCCTTTCAGGGTCAGTCGCGCTCGAACGGCGCTCGCGAATCGCAGTCTCTCAACGGTCAGTGCCGCTTGCTCCATCGGGGGAAGTATCGTCATACCCCCGATGCTACGCGCCAACACGCTAGCGTGCTATCAGGTTGCTACAGAATTTCATTGTAGCGGGTGGAGAAGACCGCGCTACACTCGTAGAATTGTCCAATACAGAATGAGC
>PMKM01000160.1 GCA_003157745.1 Bryobacterales bacterium
GACGACCAGCGTGGTGGTGCCCAGATCAATCGCCGCGCCAAGGCCCGCGCGCGGTTCGATGGGAACCGCGGCAGAGTCGGCGAGCGGGCGCGCGGACCACTGCTCCACTTCGACCACCACGGGCCCCGGCGCGGAAGCGCAACATCCCAGGCGCCAACCGTCGCGGAGTTCCGCTTCGCCGAGCGCATTGCGCATGGCAGCGGTGACCGGCACCTCGCCCGCGAGCACGCGCACCTTGCAGTTGCCGCAGGCGCACTCGCCGCCGCAGGGGAATTCGACGCCCGCCGCAAGCAGTTGGTCGGCCAGCGTGAGCCGCGCGCGGGGATGGATCTCGATTCTCACGAGCGGCTACGCGCGAACCGTGTCATGGCATCGACGTTCGCGTGCGGAGTGCCGCGCGGCATCTCACAGCCAGCGCCGCAAATGTACGCGGGGCCGGCCTGCGCGAAACATTCGGCCAGCGCGGCTTCGATGGATGCCGGCGTGCCATCGCGCAAGGCGCGCACGGGATCGATGTTGCCAAGCAGCACCTGTGACGCGGGCATGGCGCGGCGGGCGTGGCCGAGCGGCGTCGGAGAATCCAGGTCGATAATGTCGGCGCCGGTCCTGCCCATACCTTCCACGATCCGCTTGGTGTTGCCGCAGATGTGCAGCTGCACCGGCACGCCGAGCGCGCGGATGGCCGCGATGAGCTCCTGCTCGGCGGGCAGCACGAACTGGGCGTAGAGCTTGGGTCCGACTAACGACGCCGCGGGATCGCCAATGCCGATCAGGGTCGCACCGGCGGCGACCTGCGCCCGCGCGAATTCGATCTCCATGCGGACCGTGAAAGCGAAGAGCGCTTCCACAAAGGGCGGGTCGTCGAAGAAATCCAGCATGAGCGTATTGAGGCCGCGCAGATTGGCGCTCATGCCGCAGGGCCCTTCCAGCCAGCCTTCGACAATGCGCGTGGTACCGCTCGCCGCCGCGAGCATGCGCACAGCTTCGACGCGATCGCGCATGCGACCGGGCGCGGCGGGATCGGGAAGACGGAGATTCGCCAGTTTCGCTTTCTCGCCGAGCAGAGCGCGGCTCTCGACGATGGCGGGCGGTTGATTATCGAACCACTCGACGGCGCCTCCGAGGTCGGAGGCTTCGCGCGTGGGATCGGAAATGGCGGAGACGTGGTCGAAATCGAATCGCTCCGCCACCGCCAGTTGCGCTTCGACCAGCACCCGATGGTCGCGCGCGTAATCGCGATACTGTGCGCCGATCAGGTCGCAGGCGAACATCATGGTGATCGGCATCAGCGGCAGCGAATCGGTGGGTTCGCCGCGCAGTTTCGCGAGAATCCGTTCCTTCCCCGTCATGGCTTCACCTCGTAGACCGCAGTGTCGTAGCTGGCCACCAGGCGCTGACCGGGCATGGCAATCACAAACTCGCTTTCCGCCCAAACGCCTTCCACCATGCGCCGCAGCCACTCGAGGTCGCCGGGCAGCCGATCGAAACGCCAGCCCTTTTCGGCGGCTTCGGCGGCGGCCTCGTCAAGGAACTTCGCATCGGGCTCGAGGCCCGTCTCGATGAAAACGAGCTGGCTGTAATTCGCGCAGTAGCGCGTCAACGCATCGTAGAGGTAGCGCCCGTTATCCTCGCCGTACTTGCGCGTCAACTCCGCGAGCGATTGGTCGACGCCGATGGCGTCGTGACTCAGTTGCTGCACGTCCTTGCCGCGTTCGAGCCAGCCGGTGGAGCGGTAGTAGGTGCCGGGGTTGGCTTCGAAAAACGCCTGGTAGCGCTGGCGGCTGCCCAACAACAGCGCGATGCAATCGTGGGCGCGCGGCGCGACCAGGCGCGTATGCCGCGCGGTCAACCCGTCGAGGCCGTTGCCGCAGAGGCCGTAGCCGAGCAGGATCGCGTCGTAGACGCCGCGCGGCGTGCGGTCCACCGCTTCCTGAATCCTCGCCGCCATCGGCCGGCTGCCCACATCGTGCAACCCCTTGGGCAGAAACTCGACGTCCACCGGATGCGGCGCGTGCGCGCAGACATCGCACATTTCGCGGAAGAGGACTTCGCAACTAATCAGCTTGAGCCGCATCGGGCGCGCACCAGAGCGCGAATGAAATCCGGCGTGGAACCGCAGCAGCCGCCGAGAAACGACGCGCCGGCTTCGCGCAGGGCGGCGAAATGCGACGCGAAGGATTCCGCCGATGTGCCGTACCGGACGGCGTCGCCCTCGATCTTCGGCAGGCCGGCGTTCGGCTTGATCCAGAGCGGAAGATCGCAGGCCGCACGCAAGCGCCGGCAAATGGGCGCGGCGTGCTCGACCCCCACACCGCAATTGGCGCCGACCGAGTCCGCGCCAGCTTCCACCATTGCCGCGGCGACGGCCTCGGGCGTCGCGCCCGTCATGGTGCGGTCCCTGTTCTTTCCCGAATCGAAGGCGAAGGAGACGACGACCGGCAAGCCCGTGGTTCGGGCCGCGGCCACGGCCAGGCGAGCTTCCTCGATGTCGCTCATGGTCTCGATCAGCAACGCGTCCGCGCCCGCGCCGGCGAGCGCCGCGGCCTGCGCGGTGAAGGCGTCGCGCGCCTGCTCGGGGGCAAGATCGCCCTCCATCAGCATCTTACCGGTGGGACCGATGGAAGCGAACACGAGCGCCCGGCCAGCCGCCGCGCGCCGCGAAATCTCGACGCCGGCGCGATTGATCGCATCCAGATCGCCCTCCATCGCCACCCGGTTGGCGCGGAAGGTGTTGGTGAGGATGACCTGGCTGCCCGCCTCGACATAGGCGCGCGCGACCGCTTCCACGCGATCGGGATGGGTCAGATTCCAGGTGTCGGGTAACGCGCCTGGCTCCAGGCCGCGCGCCTGCAACTCGGTTCCCCAGGCTCCATCCGTAATCAGCAGGCCGTTTTCCAGCCACTCGAGCAGGCGGCTCATGCGGCCGCCAGTCTGCGCGCGAGCGCCACCGCACCGGCGGCACTCTCGCTATACCCGTCGGCGCCGATCGTGTTGGCATACTGCTCGGTGACGGGCGCGCCGCCCACCATGATCTTCACCTTTTCGCGCAGGCCGGCGGCGGCAAAGGCATCGATGGTGGTCTTCATCGCCGGCATGGTCACGGTGAGCAGAGCCGAGAGCGCCACCAGGCCGGCGTTGCGCGAGGACGCCGCTTCGATGAAGCGGCGGGGCTCGACGTTCACGCCGAGGTCGATCACCTCGAAGCCGCCGCCCTCGAGCATCGACGCCACCAGGTTTTTTCCGATATCGTGCAGGTCGCCCTGCACCGTCCCGATCACCACGCGGCCGATCGGTTCGGCGCCCGAGGCCGCCAGCAGCGGGCGGACGATTTCCATCGACGCCTTCATGGCTCGCGCCGAGAGCAGCATCTCCGGCACGAAATAATCCTGGCACTCGAAGCGGCGGCCCACCTCGTCCATGGCCGGCACCAGGTGTTCGGTCACGATCGAGAGCGGCGTCACGCCGGCCGCGAGCGCCGCCTGGGTCGCCGCGGCCGCGGCTTTCGCATCTCCCTTAATCACAGCTTCCTGAAGTTCGTCCGTATCAGCCATGCGCAACCGCTCCCAAGAGGCGGCATCATCCCACCTCGACAGCCGACTTATAGCACGACTCGAATACCGCGCGCACGGCGGCACCTGGACCGGGCATGTTTATCCCGCCGCGTCCGCCGCCAGCCGGTATCCCACCCAGGGTTCGGTCAAAATGATCGTCGGCTTGGCGGGGTTGGCTTCTATCTTCTTGCGCAACTGGTTGATGAAGACGCGCAGGTATTCGGGCTCGTCGCCGTAATCGGGGCCCCAGACGGCCTGCAGCAATTCGCGGTGCGTGACGGGGCGGCCGGCATGGGCCACCAGGCAGCGGAGCAAGTCGAATTCCTTCGGCGTCAACCTCACTTCGCGGCCTTGCGCGCGCACGCGGCGAGAGTCGAAATCGACCTCCAGGCCGGTGGTTTCGAAGCTGCGCGGACCGCCCTCCGGCCCGCTGGGAGAACGGCGCAGCGCGGCGCGGATGCGCGCCAACAGCTCTTCGATGCCGAACGGCTTGGTGACGTAATCGTCGGCGCCGGCATCGAGCGCGGCCACTTTGTCCTTCTCCGAGTTGCGCACCGTGAGCACGATCACCGGCACGTCGGAGGCGGCGCGCAGCGCGCGGCAGGTTTCGAGTCCGCCGATGCCGGGCATGTTCATATCGAGCAGCACCAGGTGCGGCGCTTCGCGCGCGAAAACCTCGAGCGCGTCTTCGCCGGTGCGCGCTTCGATCACCTCGTAGCTGTGCCCGACCAGCGTGGCCTTCATCACGCGGCGGATCTGCGGATCGTCGTCCACCACCAGGATTTTTCCAGCGCTCAATTCTCTTTGCCTCCCGCCACGGCCAGCGTAAAGTAGAATACCGAACCCTGGTGCCGTTCGCTCTCAACCCAGATGCGTTCGCCGTGCGCCTCCACGATTCCCTTGGCGATGGCGAGCCCCATGCCGGTTCCCTTGGTCTGAAAACGGTGCTCGCGCCCGCGATAGAAGCGGTCGAAGATCAGCGCGCGTTCGTGCTCTTCGATGCCCGGGCCGCGGTCGGCGACGCCAATCACGATCTTGCCGCTCTTGCGCTCGGCCGAGACCGCGATGGGCGTGTCCTCGGGCGTGTACTTGAGGGCGTTCTCGAGAAACTGTTTCACCACCTGCTGCGCCAGTTCGGGATCGGCTTCGACCGCGGGCAGACCGGCGGCGGCGTGGATGGCGATGGAGCGGCCCTTGCGCAGTCCCTCGACTTCGGCCAGTGCGCCCGAGACGATCTGCTCGACCGGCACCTCGCGTTTCTCCAGATGCAACTTGCCGGCTTCGATGCGGGCCATCGCTACGACCTCGGCGGCGAGTTGATTCAACCGGTCGGCTTCTTCGTCGATGATGGTCAGCAACTCGCGGTCTTCCGCGGCGGCTTCGCCGAGCAGGTTGGTGACGGCGGCCTTGATCGAGGTGAGCGGGGTCTTGATATCGTGCGCCAGCGAATCGAGCAGCGCCGATTTCAGCAACTCGCTCTGCCGGGCGGCTTCGGCGTGGCTGGCTTCTTCCATGGCGCGCGCCTTTTCGATGGTGATGGCGGCCAGGTCGGCGATGGCCCGCACCATCTGGGCAGAAGGGAGCGGCGCCACCAGGCCCAGGCTGCCGAGGCTTCGCATGCCGAGGCGGACCGGGCTCGAGACCCAATCGCCGGTGGCTTCGCCGGAGGCGTTCTCGACGTCCGCCGCGGCCCGCAGAGCGTGGTCGGAAACGGGATCGCTCTCGGCGCCGGTACGCAGGATGTCGTCCGTTTGCCGGTAATAGAACGCCGCGCCGCGGCAGCCGAATTCCTGCACTACGCGGTTGAGAAATTCGCGAATCGTCTTGCGCGGGTTGCCGGCCAGGGCGAGCGACCGCACCAGCGCGTACAGCCGTTCGCTTTCGAGACGCCGCGCCTCCGCCTCCGCCGTGCGGCGGCGGGCACGCGCGGAAAGCTGGCTGGCCGTGACCGCCGTCACGAGAAACGCGAGAAACGCCACCAGGTTCTGCGGGTCCTGAATGGTGAGCTTGCCGACAGGAGGCAGGAAATAGAAGTTGAAGCCGAGCACCGCCAGCACCGAAGCGAGCGTGGCTTCCGCCAACCCCCACCAGGTCGAGATGCCGAGGATGGCGAGGAGCAGCGTCAGCGCCACCGTGGTGTTATTGACCGGCAGGAGCCGGTACACGGCGACGATGGCCGCCACCAGCGCCAGCGAAGCCGCGAATCGCAGCGCCTTCATGTGCGCTCGAACAGCCGGTTGAAGTACTCGCGCGTGCGGCGGCGGATTTCGCGCAGCGTGACGTCGAGACGCTGGTGGTGCAGATGCTCCGGCGTCCAGCGCTTCACCAGGTTCGCAAGAACGTCCATTTGCGCCTGCGAAGTAGGCAGGCTGCCTTCGGCGTGACCGCGCGAAACCCGCTGCCCGTGGTCGATGGCGCGATAGAAGGTGGCGGCCTCGATCAGGAAGAGGGCATCGTCGCGATCCAGGTGACCCATCTTCTCGTTGACGTCGATGCGCTCCGGCGTGTTCAGCACCTTATAGAAGATGCCGGCCGCGCGCAGGCGCAGGTACATCAGGGCGAAATCGATATCGTAGAAGCCGCCGCGGCCGGCCTTAAGCGGATTGCGCGGCCCCTGCTCCCGCTCGAGCCGCGCGCGCATCTCGGCCAGCTCCTTGCGCGAGCGCATGCTCTGCCCGTAGCGGCGCCAGTCCACCTGCTGCAACTCGTTCAGGAACTCGGTAGCGCGCTCGACGTTTCCCGCCACGGCACGCGATTTCATGTAGGCGATGCCTTCCCAAGCCTCGGCGTGGTGCTCGAAATAGGCTTTGTAGGCGCCTTCCGATTGCACGAGGTCGCCTTCGCGGCCGTTGGGACGCAGGCGCGTATCGACGGCGAACATGACGCCCTCGCCCGTGTACGCGCTCAGGATCTGCACCATGCGTTCGGCCACGTCGGTCCAGAAGGCGTGCTCCGGGGAGTCCTGGTCGGGGATGACGAAGACCAGGTCGGCGTCCGACCCGAGATCGAATTCGCGCATACCGAGGCGGCCGAGCGCGATCACCATCATCTGGTTCGACGGCACGTAGGCGCGGCTCGCCGGCGGCGGCGCATCCCGCACCGCGATGTGGTAGGCGGCCTCGATCACGCTGTCCGCCAGCACGGAGGTCTTGCCCAGGGTCGAGAAAATAGGTGGCGCATCGAGGATGCTCTCGGTCTGGATGCGCACCATCTGGCGGCGGTAATAGCGGCGCAGCGAGCTGCCGTCGCGCAGGGCGCCGCCTTCGAGGCGGAAGTGTTCGCCGATCTCATCGAGCAGCTCCGGGTAGCGCAGCAGCTCGTCGGCGAAGTAGCCGCTGTGTTCGAACAGGTCGAGCACGCCGGCGGAGAGGTGCGCGTCGCGGTCCAGACGATCGAGGATCTCCGGCTGCGCAAACGCTTTCTCGAGAAAATGTTCGAAGCGCTCGCGCCCACGTTGCAGGCCGGCCAGCGCCACCGCCGCGGCCAGTCCGGGCGCGCGCTGGTCCAGAAAGCGGGTCAGATTGGTCGTCGCCGGCGCGGGCTCCGGTTCCTCTTCGAGGGCGGGCTCGAAGCCGGGAGTGTAATAGAGCGGCTTCTGCGCGTGAATCACGCGATCGTAAATCTCGCGCACCGCGGCCAGGTGGTCGTCCAGGGTGCGCCGCAGGGAAGCGGCGTCGAGCGCCTCGCCGGTCGCCGCCGGCGGCATCTTGCGCGCCAGCAGACCGAGTGCGTCCGAATCGGCCGGCAGCGTGTGCGTCTGCCGGTCGTCCTCGAGTTGGAGACGGTGTTCCAGATAGCGCAGGAATTGATATGCCGATGCGAGACGCGCGTATTCGGCGCCGCTCAGCAGGCCCTTATCGCGCAGCCGGAACAGCGCGAACATGGTGCCGCCGTGCCGCACCCACGCCTCGCG
>PMKM01000039.1 GCA_003157745.1 Bryobacterales bacterium
GAACGCAAAGGCGAAGAACGCGGCCAAAGCGAGAAAGACGAACGCCACGAGATAGTTCCACGCGAGTTTCTCCTTCAGGAACAGGATCGCGAACGCGGTAAAGACCACGAGCGTGACGACCTCTTGAATGATCTTGAGCTGAAATCCCGAGAAATGGCTGTAGCCGATGCGATTGGCCGGCACGGCCAGGCAGTATTCCAACAGCGCAATCGCCCACGAGACCAGGATCGCTTTCCAGAGCGGCCAGGCGTGACCGTATTTCAAATGCCCGTACCAGGCGACGGTCATGAAGCAATTCGACGCGATTAACAGGATGACGGTGGTCATGCGGATGGCGCTCCTTGGGTTGGGTTCATTGAGAAAAATTCAGCCAGTCCAGGCCACGGAGCGTTCGTGGAGAAGGCGCCTTGACGTCCCTTTCTGAGGTTGGCGGGCGAAACCCGCATCGGGCCCGAAGACCGGGGCCCCTGCCCCATTCTTCAGGCCATCACCAGCGGCGCCTTCCCCGTGCGCAGCTCGATCGGCACCACGTCGCGCTGGTCCTCGCCCGTGTACACCTGGCGCGGGCGGGCGATCTTGCGCTCCGGATCTTCCATCATCTCCTGCCATTGCGCCAACCATCCCACCGTGCGCGGAATGCCGAACAGGACCGTGAACTGGTCCGGCGTGAAGCCCATGGCTTCGTAGATGATCCCGGAGTAGAAATCGACGTTCGGGTATAGCTTGCGGCCGATGAAGTAGTCGTCGGAGAGGGCGATGCGCTCGAGCTCGATCGCGGTGTCGATCTTCGGGTTGCGCCCGGTCACTTCAAACACTTCCTCGGCGATCCGTTTGACGATGCGGGCGCGCGGATCGTAGTTCTTATACACGCGGTGCCCGAAGCCCATCAGCTTGCGCTNNTTGGCGCCGCCGTGCAGCGGGCCGGAGAGCGCGGCGATGGCGGCGGCGGTGGTCGAATACGGATCGGCCCCGGCACTGCCAACCCCGCGCATGGTGCTGGTGCTGCAATTCTGTTCGTGATCGGCGTGCAGAACGAAGAGCACGTCGAGCGCATGCGCCAGAACCGAATTGGCCACGTACTTCGGCTCCAGGCGCTTCCACAGCATGTTCATGTAGTTCTTCGTGTAGCCCAGGTCCGGATCGGGCGCCACGTAAGGAAGCCCCAAGCGGTGCCGGTAGGCGTACGCCGCGAGCGTCGGCATCTTGCCGATCAGCCGCACCACCTGCTTGCGCCGGATCTTCGGATCGTTCACGTTGCGCGATTCCGGATAGAAGGTCGATAGCGCCGCCACCGTGCTGATCAGGATCCCCATCGGGTGCGCGTCGTAATTGAACCCCTCCATGAACTTCTTCACGTTTTCATGAGTCAACGTGTGAGCCAGGATTTCCTCGTTCCAGCACTCCAGTTCCCGCGCCGTCGGCAGTTCGCCGTACAACAGCAGGTAGGCGACTTCGAGAAACGTGCAGTGCTCGGCGAGCTGCTCGATCGGATATCCGCGATACCGCAGAATGCCCAGATCGCCATCCAGATACGTCACGGCGCTATGACAGGCGGCCGTGTTCATGTACGCTGGGTCATAGGTCATCAGGCCGAAGTCGTCCGGGCCGGTCTTGATCTGCCGGAGGTCCATGGCGCGAATGGTGCCATGGTAGATAGGCACCGTGTAGCTCTGATTCGTCCGGTTGTCGGTAATCGTGATGGTGTCGTTGGCCATTTGGGGCGCAGCCTCCCTTGTCACAGATGCAGCAATTCGCCACCCGTTGCGGCGAATCGCAATCCATGGTCCACCGTTGAAAATATCGTCAACTTGAGTATATTCGAGATGGACCTCGGCAGGTGCTCGGGGGATTTTGCGCAGGTGATTGGGTGCGTTCGATCAGCCCTGGGTGTTGTGCCGCACGGCGTGACATTTTGGACACGGGCGCGTCGAATCGAGTAGGAGATGAGGAACGGGAGTTCGTAACGCGGTGTCAGCCGGTTTATGCAGGAAGCAACCGGAACGGCCGGGGCCCGGGTGAATCCCGAAGTGGATTCGCTAGTGCGGGCAGCGCAGCGCGGGGACCAGGACGCCTTTGAGCAACTGGTTCGCACGTACGACCAAAGTGTGCTCCGGCTCGCCATGAACTTGCTGCGCTCGCCCGAAGACGCCCGCGACGTGTACCAGGAGGCCTTCCTGCGCGTGCACCGGAACTTGCCATCGTTTCGTTTCGATTGCAGCTTCCACACCTGGTTGTATCGCATCGTGACGAACATTTGCCTGGATCAGTTGCGCCGGCGCAAGGTGCGGAAAGAGGAGCCGGCGGTGTTCGAAACCTCCGAGGGCGAGATCGATAGGATGGAGAGTTTCGAGGAAGAATCGGCGGGGGCGAATCCCGAGCGCATGACGTGGAACCGGGAACTGGGCCAACGGATTTCGGGCGCGCTCGAAGAGTTGACGCCGCGCGAACGGATGGTTTTTGAGCTGCGCCATTACCAGGGTTTGCGGTTGCGCAACATCGGCGACATATTGGGCACCAGCGAGGAAGCCGCCAAGAACTGCTTCTTCCGCGCGACCCAGAAAATGCGCACGCTGTTGGGAGATTTAGTATGACTTGCGATGCGGTGCGGAAGCTGATTCCGCTCTATTACTACGGCGAACTTTCGGCGGAAGAGGAAGACCGGGCCGAGGCGCACATTCACGAGTGCGCCGGCTGCGCCCGGCAGATGGAGGCGGCGCGGACGCTGGCCGCGGCGCTCGACCGGCGGCGGATGGAAGCGCCCGCCGAACTGCTGGAGGATTGCCGCGCGGATCTGGCGGCGGCGGTGCGCGCCGCGCGTCTCGAGCCGGCGCGCCGGCCGTGGCGGTTGTGGGTGGAAGCGGCCGAAGCCACGCTGGCCGGCTTCACGGGCTGGCGGCAGCCGGTGGGCGCGGTGGCGCTGATCGCGCTGGGCTTCTTCGCCGCGCGGCTGGTGCCCGCGGGCGCAGGCGTTTCGACCGCGTCCCTGGCTCCTTCCGAGGGAGTGTTCGTCAACGTGCGTTCGGCGCAACCGGACAGCTCCGGCCATGTGCGCATCGCCTACGACGAGACGCGGCGGCGCGAAGTGTCCGGCGCCATCGACAATCAGGAGATTCAGAAGCTGCTGCTGGCGGCGGCGCGCGAAGAGGACGACCCGGGCGTGCGCGTCGAATCGGTCGGGCTGCTCAAGGACCGGGCCGGCTCGGGCGAGGTGCGCGAGGCGCTGATGAACGCGCTGCTGCACGATACCAACGCGGGCGTGCGGCTGAAGGCGATCGAAGGTTTGAAACCGCTGGCCGCCCAGGCGACGGTGCGCGGCGCGCTGTCGCAGGCGCTGCAGTTCGACGATAACGACGCGGTGCGCATGCAGGCCGTGGACCTGCTCACCATGCGCCGCGACGACGCCATGGTGGGCGTGCTGCAGAATCTGATGCAGAAGGAAGACAACGGCTACGTGCGGCTGAAGTGCGAAAAAGCTTTGAAGGAAATGAATGCGTCGATCGGCACTTTCTAGCGCGGCGGCGCTGTGGGCGCTGCTGCCGCTGGGCGGAGCGTGTCAGCCGCTGCCGTCCGCTCCGCTCGATCGGGAAGCGGGCGGCTGGGCGATGACCTACCGGGGCAGCCTGCCCGGCGCGCGCGCGCTGCACATCGTCGGTCACGGCCCGGTGACTCTCGAAGCTGGCACGGGGCAGACGATCGAGTACACCGTGCGGGTGAGCGTGGCGACGCGCACCGAGGCCGAAGCGCGCATCGTGTTGGCGCACTCGCGGCCAGCGGTGACGCGCGGCGCGATTGTCACGCTGACGGCGCCGGGAGGCCCGATCCACACGCGAATCGACGTGAAAGCGCCGGCACTCGTGCTGGCCCGGATCGACGATTCCGATGGCGCGGTCGAGGCCACCGGCATCGAAGGCGAGCTCGAGGTGGAATCGCGCGTGGGCGACGTGACGGTGGACCGGATCGGCGGCTCGTCGACGGTGGCGACCGGCGGCGGCGACGTGCGCATCGGCCTGGCAGGCGGAAACCTGCGCTGCCGCACCGGCGGCGGAAAGATCACGTTGCAGACGGCGCGGCACGACGCAGTGCTCGAAACGTATGGTGGCGATATTGTTGTGGGCGAGGTTGCGGGCGGCGTGCGCGCGCAGACCGGGGCCGGCAGCATTCGCGTCCATCTCGCCGGAGGGCAGGTGACCGCCATCACTGGCGGCGGCGAAGTGGCCATCGAAAAATCCGGCGGCGCGGTGACCGTGCGCAACCTGGCCGGGCCCGTGCAACTGGGTTCGGCGCAGGGGGGATTCGAGTGTCAGTCCGCTTCGGGCGGCATCCGTTTGAGCGGCGTGACGGGGATCATGCGGGTTTCGACTTCGCTCGGCAGCATCGTGGCGGACCTTGCCGGCGCGCATCTGGCCGATTCGTTTCTCTCGACCACCGGTGGTGACATTACGGTGCTGATTCCGTCTAACCTCGGTGTAACGATTCACGCCGAGAACCGGATGGCCGACACGCTGCGCCGCATCGTATCCGACTTTCCGGCGATTCCGGTGTCGCGCCTGGGCAGCCGCGTGGTGGCCCAGGGCGCGGCCAACGGCGGTGGGCCGCTGCTGCGCATTTCCGGCACCGGCGGCACGATCTTCATCAGGCGGCGGTAAGGGGCGAGGTACTTATGTCGACGAAATTCGTGTGGGCGATTGTGTTGTTGGCGACTGGCGCGGCGGCGCCGGCCACCTGGGCGCAGAATCCGGCGCCGCGGCCGCACCCGGCCGTGGTCGTGATGGGTGGCAGTTATCTGGGCGTGGGTGTGTGGGACGTGAATGCCGAGCGCGCCAAGGCGCTCAAGCTCAAGGAAGACCGCGGCGTGGAAGTGAGCAGCGTGACCGAAGGCGGCCCGGCCGATAAAGCCGGCATCAAGCCCGGCGACGTCGTGCTCGAATACAACGGACAACAAGTGGAAGGCCTCGCGCAGTTTCAACGGCTGGTGCGCGAGACGCCCGCCGGCCGCCAAGTGAAGGTGAAGGTGTGGCGCAACGGGGCCGCAGCTACTCTGACGGCGGCGGTCGAAGCGCGCAGGAGCATTTCGATGGAAGACCTGGACGAGGGACGCCTCGGCCGCGCCATGGCGATGCAGGAGAAGGCGCTCGCATTGCAGCAAAAGGCACTGGCGCGCGAGGCGGGCCAAATGGAGCAGATGATGCCGATGCCGCCCATGCCGCAGATCGACATCCCGAACATCATCGTCATTACGCCATCGCGCCGGCTGGGAATCGAGGGCGAGGGTCTGGGAGAAGAGCCGCAGTTCGCCGAATTCCTGGGGGTGAAGGAGGGCGTGCTGGTGAAAGCGGTGGTCAGGAACTCCGCCGCCGAAAAGGCCGGCATCAAAGCCGGCGACGTGATTACCCGGATCGGCGAAGCGCGCGTCTTCAATTCGCAGGACATTACGAGTACGCTGCGCGCCAACCGTCATGACCAGACCTTCACCGTCACCGTGGTGCGGAACAAGAAGGAGATGCAAATCACGGTGACCATCGAGGAACGCACCGGCCAGAACGTCGTCTCCGCAGCCGCGCAGTGCTGAGCGAGGGTCTACAAACTGACGGTCCCATCGCCGGCAACCGCTCACTCACGATCGCGGCTCTGAAAGCAATCGGAACCGCGACCGTGAGGGAGCGGTTCATCTATGGAGCCACACCTCGCTGGCTCGTGCCCAAATCAACCTATGTTTTGCTGGCTCGTTTCCGGGCCGGGGGAAATGGCGGCGCGATGAGTTCTTCGTGGAGGGCGAAGAGATATTGGACGCGCTGACGATCGTCCTGGAACGGCTGCGGGCGGTAACAGAGGTCGACGGCGCGATCGAGCGCGGCGTGGGCCCTGGTCAGGGCGGGCGGCATTGCCAGCGCATCGTAGAGTTCGGCCAGCGTCGAGCCGGGAAACAGTTTGCGCGCATCGAGCACGGCTTGCGCGGCGGTCTCGACGGCGGCGCGGCAATCGATTTCCGGCCGCACAGGCCACGGAAAGTTGTTATAGACAATCTGGATCGAGTACTGATAGTCGGACTTCATTCGTCCGCAGGTGTAGCGCATCCAGGCCATGTGCATTGCCGAGGACAAGACGCCAAAGTGACAGAGTGTGGCCCCGGGAACGATGAGCGCGCTGCCGTTGGCAATGACGTCGGATGAGAGGAAACCGACCGGCAGATAGGGACGCGTTTCCGAAGACACCTTGGGGACGAGCAGATAAGTCGACTTAGGTTGTCTGATCTCTCCGAACAAGTGCGGTACGGCCGCGAGCTTTCGTGTTTCGGCGCGTCCGCTTTCGAGGCGAGCTTGGCGAACGGCCTCGACACGCTCATACACACCCGAACTCGCGCGAATGAGAGCGGGCGGTGCGTCCACCAGCCACAAGCACCAACGCTCGGTGCCGTTAAGGAACTCGACGCTGCCGACATAGGGACGGATGTAAGTGCCGAGGGCTGGGTCGTCCTTGAGAAGACTCGCGCGCGCGCCGGCATCGAGGATGAGATTGCCTGGTCCCTCATCCTTCTCGCGCCTGTCGTTTGCCATGCTGCCGTAAGTGATCTCCGGACCGGCGCCGAGTTGTTTTCCGCGCTTCAGAAGGAGAGTGTTGGGGGCGTCGGCGAGGTAGGGGTTGATGTTGCTCGCGGCCACGGCGACCGGCTCTCCTCTTGGGTCGCGATACTCGAAGAGCGTGCGCGAAGCGGCTGCGCGAGCCGCGAAGCCGATGATGACGACGTGCACGTGGGCCTTGCCGCGCGCTTCGCTCTCCCAGGCAAACGTGCGATGGGCGAAATGGATCGACAGATGAAATCGATCGAACAGGTGAGTCCACAGAATGCCGACCTGTTCGCCTTGCGTGATGGAATTGGTGGAAACGAACGCCACCCGGATTTCGGTTCCCTGGATGAAATCGCCCGCCTTTGCATACCAGCCGCAGGCGTAATCGAGCACGCCCGAGCCTCTCACGCCGGCGAAGAGCAGTCCCAAGTCGGCCTTCTGTTCGTCCGTCTGTTCTTTCTTTCCCACGAAGGGCGGGTTGCCGAGGATGTAGCTGCACCGCCCGGCAGGCAGGACCTCATTCCAGTCGAGCCGGAGCGCGTTGCCCCAACGAATCGTGGGGGACTTCTTAAGTGGAAGACGCACGAAGTACTGGCCGAATCCCTCCGAGAGACGGATGTTCATCTGGTGATCCATCAGCCACATCGCGACTTCCGCGATGCGCGCCGGCCACTCCCGGATTTCAATGCCGCAAAACGCGTCCACGTCCACCAGCGACAATCCTTGAATGTCGAGGTTCGGCTGGTCGGCGCCGTAGAGCCGTTTGAGAATCTCGATTTCCAGCAAACGCAACTCGCGGTAGGCGACGACGAGGAAGTTGCCGCAGCCGCACGCCGGGTCGAGAAAGCGAAGCCGGGCGATTCTCTGGTGGACGCGCTCCAGATCGGGCCCGCTCAGCTTAGCCCGCTCGAAATCCGCGTGCAGGTCGTCGAGGAAAAGCGGGCGGATCACTTTCAGGATGTCGCGCTCGCCCGTGTAATGCGCGCCGATTTGCCGCCGTTCTTTCGGCTCCATCGCGGCCTGAAAGAGCGAGCCGAAAATGGCGGGCGAGATGCGCGACCAATCGAAGAGCGTGCAGGCCAGCAGGGCGTTGCGAGTGTCGCGACTGAAACCGGCGAAGCCAGGATCCGCGGCGAAGAGATCGCCATCGACCCATGGAAACGCAGCCAGCGTCTGGTCGAGATTCTTCTGGCGCATTTCTGGCGGCGTGTTGAGCACGTCGAAGAGGTGCGCGAGGCGCACGCCGAGATCGGAGCCGTCCCCGGCGGTGCGGTCCAGCAGGTACCGGCGGAAGGATTCGCGATCGAAGATGCCGATATCTTCGCCGAAGAGACAAAACAGGATGCGCACCAGGAAGCGTTCGAGTGGGCGCCCCGAGCAGCCACCCGCCGCCAGCGCATCGTGAAGGCGGCCCATGATCTCGACGGCCCCGATGTCGATCGGGTCCGGCGCTCCGGTTCGTTCGCGCCTGGCTTCCGCGCGCGGTTTCGACGACGCGCTCGCGCGCTCGACATTCTCCTGCAAGGAAACCGTCATTGGCCGGATGGTAGCAGAATCGCGCGCCGGCGCTGGGGGCTCGACTCGAAACCGACGCGAAACAACGCGGAACCGGAGCGCGCCGTCCCGCGCATTTTTTCGCGTTTGGCTGCGGATTTCGTGAAACGTTTGCACGCCGCAGCTCACTACCGAAAGAAAGCACGAGGCAGACATCGCGATACGCCGGAAACCGGGGGANNGCCGCGAAGTTGTTGGGTGGAATTGTGCCGGTTTCGATGTGTCCCGGTCACGACGGGAGGGTTGTGACCGCCAAGGGACTTGTCGAGAGGCGGAGGATGAGGCTGCAATTGCGGCGTGGAGGCCCAGCCCACCGGCTGGTGCACCGCAGCGGCCTCTCCTCCGTTCTTAAGAAGCGGAAATTCACAGGCAAGACGGCGCTGCAGGCCTGCGCGCGGGTCGATCTGTTGCGAGCGCGGCCATGCGGGACGCCGGGTTCGCGATCACCGGGTTTGGGCCCTGGGGATCAGCCACGCGCCAACAGGCGCTGCCGGGGAGCGGCGGCCTCGGCCATATAGCGGCAGGAAACGCCGAGCTGGGTGAGCTGTTGCTCGCAGCGGGCGCGGCCGATGAGCGCCGCGGTTCGGCACCAGTCGATCAACTCGAGTGTGTGGCGCAGGCGCGCGGACGGGATGCGGCCGGCAGCCAGTTCCTCCCCCATCCGGCTGCCCAATTCGATCCAGAGCGAATTGGCCCTGGTGTAGTCGCCCGCATCCACCGCCCTGCGAATGCGATCTTCCAGCGGTTCTTCCCGGTCCGTCATGTCCATCCGATCAGCCATTGATCGTCTGCTGATCGACCTTCTCGGCCGCCAGCATCTGGGTTATGTAGGTTCCCTGCTGCTCGATGGTCGCGATCATCGCGTCGGCCGCCGCCATCTGCGCCGTCAGGTTCTTCTTCATAGTGGCGATCTGAGCATTCTTGGCCGTAATCTGGCTCGTAATCGAGGTGGACTGGGTCTGGATGCTGGTTTCCGCGTCCGTCACCAGGCCCGTGCTCGGGTCCAACAAGTTAGTGAGCGAACTGGTGGCGCTAAGGAGCCACCCGCCGCCGGTCGC
This sequence comes from Bryobacterales bacterium, assembly GCA_003157745.1. GTDB lineage: Bacteria > Acidobacteriota > Terriglobia > Bryobacterales > Bryobacteraceae > Bog-375. The sequence goes on from PMKM01000039.1 coordinate 9,179, forward strand.
CGAACCTAGCAACGACGCGACCGCCGAGGGGCTGCTGCTGTAAGCGCTGTCCAGCGTGGCGGAGGTAAACGTCAACTGGCCGTTTTCGCCCAGCTTGAGCCCCAGCGCCGCCAGACTGTTTAGGCCGCTGTTCGAAGAGGAGGAATAGGTAGCCAGGTTGCCAACCGCCCGGGTAAGCGCGGACAGGATGGTTTGGCCCTGCAAGGGCCCGGCGGAAGTGCCGCGCTGCGCTTGCAGATCCGTTACCACCTTGTTGTACGCCGTACTGAAGGAAGACAGCGCGCTGCTGAGAGCGTTGTCATTGCCGCTCACCGTTATTGTCACCGGATTGCCGGAATCGGCCGACAATATGTTCAGCGTGAGTCCGGTGGCTACCGTGAGCGATCGCGAATCGCTGGTGACCGTGTTGCCGGAAGCGTCCACGATGTAACTCGCCAGACTCCCGTCCGCGCCCTGCGTTTGCAGGCTGTTGCTGTTGGAATCCTGGATATCGAGTGTCTGCGCCCCAAGCTTGGTGGCTTGCAGGGAAACGCGCTGGTCCGGGTTGGCGTCGCTGCCTACGTTCACCACCGTAGCCTGCACCTGATCGCCATACTGCTGATTGATCGCGGCGGCCACACTGCTGGCGCTGCCATCGGTGGAAGCGATGCTGTAGGAGGTACCGCCAATGACCAGGCTGTAGGTCCCGCCCGCATCGTTGCCGGTGCCAGCCCACCTGCTGGCGCTCAAGCTCGAAGCGTAGGCGCCCGCCGATTCGACCTCAATCGAGTAGGTGCCAGCCACTGCGCCAGTGCCGACCGCGGCGGTGACTACGTCCGGATTCGAAACAGCCGCCCCGTAGGAGGCGCTCAACGCCGTGTCGATGCCGGCGACCGCCGTTTGCAGCGAGGTCAGATCGGTGCCGATGGCGGAGAGGGCGGAGTACCGTTCCGCCAGCGTGGTTTGCTCGTTGGTGAGCTCGGTGACCGGCAACTGGGCGATGGCCACCGCCCGGGTGATTACGTTCTGCAGGTCGGTCGAGTAATCGCTGGCGCCGGTGAAGGTGCTCGAAGTACTGCTGGTCGAACTGGTGCTGCTCGAAGTGGAACTGGACGTCGAGGAACTGCTGGAGCCGGAGACGGTGACCGGATCGAGGATCGTGGATAACGAGCTGCTAATGGTGCTCATATATGCTCAAGCGGTCCGGGCCGGAGATGTACTTCGGCCCGGACCGCGGTTCATGGCCGGCGGCGTTACCCGCCGGCCGTCAGGATACTAGCCTACGCGCCCTTCAACAGGGTGAGCAGCGCTTGCGGTTCGGCGTTAGCCTGGGCCATGGCGGCAATCGAAGACTGCTGCAGGACCTGGGCTTTACTCAGGTTGGCCGCCTGTTGCGCCACGTTGGCGTCGCGAATTTGCGATTCGGCGGAACTGAAGTTGGTGATCTGGGACTGGGCGAGCGAAGAAGCAAACCCGAGCTGGTCTTCACCCGTACCAACGGCGGCCTGTGCGCTGCCGAGGGCGGAAACCGCGGCGGTGATGGCGGCGATGGCGGCCTGCGCACCGGCCATGGTGCCGATGTCATTGGTGCCACCCGCACCAACCTGAAGCGCGGTGAGCGTGGTGCCCTGTACGGCTCCCGCCGTTGCCAGGCCCGAACCATCCGCCGTGGTGCCGAGCGAAACCTGGAAGTTAGGCAGCGTGCTGACGAAGTTCATCGTCGTGCCGCCCGGATTGTCGACGGCCGTGATCGATTGCAGCGTCTTATCGTCGGAGCTTTGCAGGGCGCCGTTGAGCGCCGAAAGCGAACTCGCCATCGTGAGGCCCGTGACGTGGTCCAGCTTCACGGTGAGGGTGTGCGCCGTCCCGGCCGCATCGTTAGCGGAAATGGTAACGCTCTGGCTGTTGCCGGCGGTAATGCTGGTGTACGCCAGGTCGGTTTGGGTGTTGGTGGCAGCCTTGGTCCCGAGCACGTAAGCGCCGCCCGCGACCAGGCTGCTTCCCGCCGTGCCCGCAGCGGCTCCGGTCGGTGCGCCGGCGACGGCCAGGTTCCCGGCCAGGGCATTCGACATCAGGTCGTTCGCGGTGACCTGGAACGCGGTGTTGGCCGAAGTGAAGGAGAGCTGCTCCTTGCCGGACGAATCGGTGTTCATTGAGGCCGTAATGCCGGCGGCGCCAAACGCGCCGTTGCTCGAGCCGGCAGTGTTGGCGGCGGACTGAATGGCCGCGTTGACCGCGGTCACCAGAGTGGTCGTGTCATCCACGCCGGTCATGTTGACCTTGATCTGGACGCCGTTGGCATCGCCGAATCCGGGGCCGGTGAAGGTGAACAGGGCGTTGCCGTTGGTCAGCGCCGCCGTGTTGGCGCCGTCGGTGGCAATGGCGTTTACGCTGGTCGCGCTAGCGGCGCCCAAGTCGTAGTTGGTGGCGACGGTGGCGCCCTGAGTGACCGCACGCACGCCCGCTAGTCCCAGGCTCTGCGTATCCACGGTCGCGTTGCTCAGATCGACATTCACGATTCCGTTGGAAGCGCTCTGGGCGCCGGTGCCGGCGCCGTAATACACGCTCATCATCTTGGCGAAGTTGCCGCCCGTGTTCAGGCCGATCGACTGCGCCTGGCGGTTGATTTCACCCAAGTCCGTCTGGAACTGGTTGTTCAACGTGGTGCGGTTGCCGGTGAAGCTGCCCGAAGCCGATGTGGTGGCCAGGGTTTGCAGCGTGTTGACGAGCGAGCTGATGTTGCTCATGCCGCCATCCATGATCTGCAACTGGGAGGTGGCGTCGTTGCCGTTCGCGTAGCCTTGCGTCAGCTCGGCGATCGCGCTCGAATACTTGTTGGCAATGGCCAGACCAGCCGGGTCGTCGCCGGCGTTATTGATACGATAGCCGGAGGTTAACTGGCCGATGGTTTTGCTCTCGAAAATGCTATTGGTGAGCAGGTTTTGTTGCGAAACCAGGGAATCCGTATTGGTTTGAATCGATAGTGACATTGGAGAAATCCTTTCAGTTTTTTCGGGCGGCTTCTTGCCGCACAATACCCTTATCGGAAGGGTTGCCGGAAACTTGAGGCGGCGTTTCCAGCCGGGCTACCAGCCCGCCCCAATCCGCCGCCGGCCGCGCCTGGGCCGCGGCGCGGTTCTCCTCCCGCACCAACTTCAACTCGCGCGCGATCACCGGCGTATCGTGCGGCGCGCGAATCCCCACTTTCACCCGCGAGCGGCCGATGTGGGCGATCACGATCTCGATCCCGTCGCCGATCAGGATGGTCTCTCCGGCGCGGCGCGACATCATGAGCATATCGCCTCCGCCGGAGCCGGCAGCACGTGCTGGTGCGAGTACGCCGAATCCCGCATCACCGCCTGCACCGCCCGCAGCGAGCGAAGGTTGATCACCAGCGGCGCCAGCAGGTTCACGGTGGTGCCGGTCTCGCGGATGGTGACCACGGCCAGCGCCCAAACGTCCTTGCCAATACGCGGCCGGCGGACCGAGGACAAGCCGGCCGTCGCGCGATCTTCTTCCGACAGCTTGAACCTATACTTGGCGTCCACCGTCAGCACCGGCGCGGTGATGAAACACAGCTCCGGATCCTCCAGGCTCTGCAGAAATACGAGCGGTGCGGCGCGTTCCTGGCGAATGGCCGCAAAGCGCCGCCGGTCTTCGAAGCCCGGCAGGCCGCGCGGGAACTCGATTGTGTCCGTCGATTCAAAAGCGATGCGCCCAAAATGTTTGGTGTCGAATGTCTCCATACAATTCATCCCAGATTGGACATCGGCGGTTTCGGCGGAAACTTTAGGCCGCGCGGGCAAACTGCACCCTCCGGCGTCCCCGGGGTGGCGGTGCGGTAGAATCGGAAGTCTCCTCCATGC
>PMKM01000240.1 GCA_003157745.1 Bryobacterales bacterium
CAGGCGGAAATGCAGTTATCCGACCTGCGGCAAGCGGTCGAGAAGGACGTGCGGCAGGCGCTCGACAACCTGGCGACACGGGAGGAACAGATGCGGGCCGCGCAGCAAACCCTGGACCTGGCACAGCGGGAACTCTCGCTGGCGCAGGACCGGTTCCAGAACGGCGTGGCGGACAACATCGAAGTGACCACGGCACAGACGGAACTCGCCGACGCTCGCCAGGGCGCCGTATCCAGTCTGGCCCAATTCAACATCGCGCGGCTGAACTTCTTTTCAGCCCTCGGACGCGCGATGGATTTCACTTTCCAATAGAGGCATTCGGAGACATAAGATGGCTAACGAGACTCTCATCGACGATACGGCGAAGGCGGCGCAGCCACGCAAGCGTGCGATCCGGCTGGCAGGGATTGGCCTAGGACTGATTGCCGCCGTCGCCGGCGTTATCTACTACATTAATTCGCGACACTACGAATCCACCGACAACGCATTCATCGAGGGAGACGTGATACAAGTAAGTCCGCGCGTCGCGGGCCAGGTGCTGCACGTGTATGTGCGGGACAACCAGCACGTGAACCAGGGCGACCTGATCGCGGAAATCGACGCGCGCGATTACCAGGCACGCGCGGCCGAAGCGCACGCCCACTTAGCCGACACTGCCGCCAAGGAAGATGGCGCGCAATCGACCTTACTCCTCACTTCGACCGTGACGAGCGCGGTTCTGACCCAGACCGGCGCCGCGGCGGGGGCGGCGGGAGAACAGGTAAAGGTCCTCGAAGCGCACGTGGCGGAGAGCGCCGCCGCGATTCGCGCTGCGGAAGCGGCCGTGCGGCAGGCGGAAGCGCAGCAATCCGCCGCCCAGGCGGAAGCCGGCCGCGCCGCCGAAGATGCCGTGCGGTACCGCGCGCTGCACGATCGGGACGAGGTCTCGCAACAGCAATTGGATCGCGCCGAGACGACGGCCCGGTCCACCGCCGCGGCACAAGAGGCGGCCGCGCAGGCGACCGAAGCCGCCAGAGCGCGCCTGGTGCAAGCTCGCGCGGCGGAGGCATCCGCACAGGCGGGATTACGTCAGGCGGAAGCGCAGGTAGTGCAGGCACAAGGCATGGTCAGTCAGGCTAAGTCGGCGCCGGAACAGATTGCGGCGCGCCACGCGGATGTTGCGTCGCTGCGCGCGCAAGTGGATCAGCAACGCGCCTCAGTCGAGCAGGCGGAGTTAGCTCTCTCTTACACGCGGATCTATGCATCCGAAGCGGGATATATCACTCGTAAGTCGGTGGAACCCGGCGATTACGTGCAGCCGGGCCAGCCGCTGGTGGCGCTGGTATCGGACCGCGTGTGGGTGGTGGCGAATTTCAAGGAGACTCAACTGAAGAACATGCGGCCGGGGCAGGCAGTGACCATGAAGCTGGATGCGTATCCGCAACTCAGTCTGCGCGGACACGTGGATAGCTTCCAGAGCGGCACGGGCGCGGCCTTCAGCCTCTTACCCGCCGAGAATGCCACGGGTAATTACGTGAAGGTGGTGCAGCGAGTGCCAGTCAAGATCGTGCTGGATGAGCCGGCGCCAACGGGATACCGGCTGGGACCGGGCATGTCGGTCGAACCGGAGGTCAAAGTCCAATGAGCACTGGACCGGCATCGCCGGACGCCGCGGAATGGCGGCCGAGCGCAAATCCGTATTGGATCGCCGTCGCGGTCGTGTTGGCCAGTTTCCTGGAAGTACTGGACACGACTATTGTCTCCGTTGCGCAGCCTAACATGGCCGGCAACCTGGGAGCGACTAACGAGGAGGCTACCTGGGTACTGACGAGTTATCTGGTGGCCAACGCGATCATACTTCCGGCCAGCGGGTGGCTGTCGCTGCGTTTCGGCCGCAAGCGCTTCCTGATTACCTGCACGGCCCTATTCACTTTGGGATCCTTTCTGTGCGGGATCGCACCGAGTATGCCGGCACTGATCCTGGCGCGCATCCTGCAGGGCGCCGCGGGCGGGGCTTTGCTGCCGCTGTCGCAGGCGATCCTGCTCGAGAGTTTTCCGCGCGAAAAACAGGGGATGGCAATGGCGATGTTCGGCCTGGGAGTCGTTGTGGCGCCGGTGCTCGGTCCGCTTGTCGGCGGATGGATCACCGATAACTACTCCTGGCGCTGGGTATTCAATATCAATATTCCGATGGGCATCCTCGCAATCTATATGATGGGGCGATATGTCGAGGACCCGCCCTATATCAGGAACTGCCGGCCTGGAACGGTGGATGGAATCGGCTTCGGGCTGTTGGCGGTGTGGCTTGCCACGCTGCAAATCGTGCTCGATAAGGGGCAACAGGAAGACTGGTTCGCGAGTAGCTGGATCACCTGGTTCATGGTCATCTCACTAGCGGCGCTCGCCGCGTTAATTGTGCGCGAACTGCGAACGCCGGAGCCGATTGTCGACTTACGAGTGTTCCTGAACCGGAACTTCTGGGTAAGTAACGTGGTGACGGTGGTGGCGATGGGGGCCATGTACAGCGCGCTCACCATGCTGCCCATGTTTCTGCAGACGCTGCTGGGTTACACGGCGCAAAGTTCCGGCCTGGCGACGGCGCCGCGCGGCATCGGCGCGATGATCGCGATGCCGGTAGTCGGCATCCTGATGACATACGTGGACGGCCGGTGGCTGATGTCGCTCGGCATGGGCTTGCTGGCGGTATCGACGCTGCTATTCGCCAACCTGACGCTCGACGTCAGCATGGCGAGTATCGTCTGGCCGAACGTCCTGCAGGGGTTCGGCATCGGCTTTCTGATGGTTCCTCTGATGGCGATTGCGGTGGGGACGCTTCCCAAGGAGAAGATAGGCAACGCGAGCGGCATCTTCAACCTGATGCGGAACCTGGGCGGCAGTATCGGAATTTCGATCGCGACCACGTTTCTGGTGCGCATGACTCAAGTACACCAATCCAATATGGTGAGTCACATGACACCGTACGATCCAGTGTTCCAACAGCGTCTCTCGGCGATGGCATCCGGTCTTAGCCGGTACTCCGCGGCGCCCGTGGCGCGCACGCAGGCCTACGGCGCGCTGTACGGCATCATGCAACAGCAAGCTAATCTTAAGGCCTATGTCGATATGTTCTGCTGGACCGCGCTGATCGTGGCGCTGTGTTTGCCCCTGGTGGCGACTCTCAAGCACGTCGCGAGCAAGGGAAGTGTGGCGGTGCACTAATAGACGAGGAGAGGCCGAACTTATGAAACAAGTCGAAGAGCGGGTCGACCGGGCAAGCGAACTAATGGGAGCGGAGCGGGAGGCGATTGTATTTGTCTCGGCGTCGGCCGGCGATGCGCGCGCCCTGCGAGAGATCGCGGGTCTCAGCCGCTGGCTGGTGGTGAACGTCCCCGATCTCGCGGGCGCTCGGGCGGTGGTGGACAAGCTACGTCCGCGATTAGTGGTGTGCGATACCGAAATTGAAGGTCATGGCACCTGGCGCGACTTACTTACTGGGCCGGATAGCGAGCCTCGCTTCTTATTAGTTGTCGCTTCCCGGTTGGCGGACGAAGCTCTGTGGAGCGAGGTGCTCAATCTCGGTGGGTTGGACTTACTGCGAAAGCCATTCGCCGCCGAGGAGGTTGCGCGCGTCCTGGGCCTGGGGCTTCAGGATCCGGACACCGATTGCAGTGCGGCTGCCCACGCCCCGGCGCCGCTCATCCATTCGTAGTCGATGCGGAAGCCGCGCGCGGCGAGTTCGCGGTCGACGAAATCCCGCTCGAGTTCGTTGACGCCGAACTGCCCGCCGCGCAACGGCACCACGGCGGCGGCGCCATAGCCGCCGGGCTGCACGTCGCCGCAGCGATACGTGAACACGTCGCCATCGAGCATGTTCCGCAGATTCAATTCGAACGTCTCGCGCGTCTGCAGCCAGCGGCCCGCTGCGGGCACCGCGATCTTATACACCATGAGTGCGGTCTCATAAGCCCGGTCCGAAACGCAGGTTTCGAGCCGCAACTCCCGGCCGCCGATCGGTTTCAAGCGCGCGGTCCCCAGCACGAATGGGCCGCGCCCGTACTCTTCGGCGAAGTAACGCGCCCGCGCCACCTGCATGAGCGCGTCGTAACGGAATTCGGCCAGGCCGAACAGGGCGCCGGTGGCCACGTCGAGCCCCGCCGCCAGCGCACGGTCCTGGTTGTCCATGCGGGCGCGGAACTCGCGTTTGCGCGGACTCGCGGCGTGCCAGCGCGCGTAGGCGTCCTCGTCCAGAGTCTCGTCCCATTGCACGATTCCGCGCAGGCCCGCTTCGCTAAGCTCCCGGTAGGTTTCGCTCGACAGGTATTCGGTGCACAACAACACGCCGGACCCCTCCTGGTCGCCCAGCGCATCGACCGTGCGGGCGATATAGCGAACCAGTTCGGCCGCGTCGAATTCGGGGTCCGTCGCGAAGACCAGTTCAATCACGCGGGCGTCGCGCGCCATCACGGCGCCAATCTCGGCGTCCAGTTCGTCGATCGTCAAGCGGCGCCGGACGGTCTCCTTTCGCAGCGCGGAAAAATTGCAGTACGGGCAGGCATCGACGCAGAAGCTGGAAACATAGATGGGCGCCACGTAGCGCAGGCGGTTACCGTCCACTCCGCGCCACTGCTCGCGGACGAACGAGCGCAGCATTTCGAACTGGGTGGAAGCTTCGGTGGAGGCGCCGATCTCGAATAACTCGGCGAGTTCGGGCAGGCCGAGCGGCTCTGCGCGGCTCTGCGCCAACAGTTCCTCCAGACGCCGGAGCGAAGGACAGCGCACGCGGCCCAGGATGCGGCGCACTTCGGAATTCTTCTCAGGGCAAACGGTGCTGAACGTAGTCATTCTTGCTATTACTTCAATGTAACAGCGATGCGCGGTGCGATGAAGACGAGTTCGTTCGGGAACGGCGCCCAGATTTTACACGTGGGAAATTCGTGCCGGGCTAACGCGCTCGATGCGATGCGCGGCGCGGGCCTGCGCCGGCTCGCCGTAATAGGGTTCGCCGGCGCCGCGATCGTGCCGGGAGAATATCTCGGCCAGGATCTGCGGCACTTCGAAGACGGCGGAGTTGCGAACGGCGGCGGCGCGCGCGCGGAATTGGGCGAGGCGATCCGGGTGCAGCAACTCGCCGACGGCATCGGCAACTTTCGAAAAATTGTTCACCACCACGCCCACGCCCCTTTCGAGAATCCACTCGGCGTTGTAGCGTTCGTGAGCGAGCGTCCACGCGTTCGATTCGACCACCACGGGGAGCCGCATGGCCAGGGCTTCGCTGATGCTTCCGGGGCCTGGCTTGCCGATGAAATAGTCGCCCAGCGACATGAAGAACGGTACGTCTCTGGTGAAGCCTTCGATGTGCATCGGCATGTGCGCGTCGATCGCACGCAAGGCGCGCGCGGCGGCCCGGTGCTTGCCGCAGAGCAGGATCAACTGCGTCTTCAGGCCGGACCGGTTGAGCGCGGTGGCGATCCGCACCATTTCCATGGAGCCCTCGCCGCCGAACATGACGATTCCGGTCGGCCGGCTGGGATCGAGGCCGAGGCGCTCGAGCTCGCGCGGCCGATCGATTGCCGCCGGCTGGTGGAAGCGCGGATTCAGAATCATGCCGGAGACCTGGAAGATGTGCGAAGGCGCCAGACCGAGCGCGCGCGCCTGGTCGACGGCGCGCGGCGAGCCGCAGATCACGTACTGCTCCTGCCGCTCGATCCAGAAGTGCGGCGGATAATCCGCGATATCGGTGAGCACGGTCACGAGCGGCGTTCCCGGCCGCACACGATCGAGCGCCTGCTTGAACGCGCGGTTGTAATGCGGGATCAACGAAACCACCATGTCCGGTGGCGACTCCGCCCAATGCCGCTCGAGAACCCGCACCTCGGCCGAGTGAAAGAGGCGGATGGCGGCGTGCATCACGGGCACCAGTTGCGCCGTGCCGAAGGTCCATCCGCGCCGCAGCATGATGTTGTAGACGTCCTGAAAATCGATGCCAGTGGACTTGCGGATGACGTCGATCGATTGGAACAGGTCCTGGATCGAGTGCGCGCGGATGTCCCAGGGGCGGCCCTCGCGGGCGATCACCTCGGCGAGTGCCGTGGCCGCCGCGCGGTGTCCGCCGCCGGCATCGATATAGATGAACTCGATCGAGCGCCTCATTGCGCGCCCTCACGGTTGTCCCCGCGCAAGTCGGCCAGGGGCGGCGCAGGTGTGGCCACCGGCGCTGGCACGGGCCGCGCGCCCGCCGTCAGGCAGCCGGAGTTTCCCGTCGATTGGAAGGCGCGCATGGCAACCAGCGCGGGTTGAAACGCAGCCACCACCGGACGCCCGATCCAGCACGCGGGTGGCTGCAATTCGAGAATCCAGGCGAGCGTGGCGCCGGTATCGTAGGTGAACACGGCGGTCTCAATCTTCCCCGGCGCCACGCCCGGTCCGGCCAGAATCCATGGGATGCGGATCTCGGCGAGCGAGTTCTTGCCGTGGTGGCGCCCCTTGCCGCCGTGGTCCGAGGTGACGAGAACGAAGGTGGAATCGAGCGCGCCGGCCTCGCGCAGCATGTCGAGAATGGCGCCGATCTGCCGGTCGGCCACGACGACGGCCTGGTAGTATTCGCGGCTCGACCAGCCGGAACGATGCCCCGCGTGATCCACGTTGTCGAGGTGGATGAAGAGCAGCTCCGGCCGGTATTGCTTCCAGTAGGCGATGGCCGCCTGCGCGGTTCGTTCGGGGCCGGCCTGGTGCTCGATCGCATCCGGCACGCCGGGTTCGACCAGTTTGGCGAAGCCGGGCCAATCGTGAAAGATGGCGATCCGGCTCGATGGCCGCTGCGCACGCAAAGCGCCGAAAATGTTTGGGAAGCCGCCGGCCTCGTCGCGGCAGGCGGGCTCGATTTCCTGCATCCGCTTGAGGTAGCCGTTGGAGGTGATGCCGTGCTGCTCGGGGCCGGCCGCGGCGATCATCGACATCCAGTTCGGGCTGCTGAGGGTGGGCATCACGCCGCGCGCCTCCATGGTCCACGCTCCACGCGCCATCAACCCGCGCAACGCCGGGCCGCCGGCGGCAACCACGCCATCGATGCTGAGGCCGTCGACCCCGATCACGACGACGTGTGGCTCGCCCGCATCCCCGATTTCCCGCGCGGACATTGCCGCGCAGCCCAGCACCAGAACAGCAACCGCGATTCGTCGCATTCTCCCCCCGTCCCTTTAAGTACCATGCGGCCCGATTCGGTTCGGTTACATTCCGAAGAAGGTTGTGTTTCGCGGCTGCAACGCGGTCAGCGCCGCGGTGAGGCCGGCTTCCGTAACCACTTTTCATCCGATGTTTATTCGTTTGAAACCAAGTCGCGTCAGGCTGAGGGAGCAGCATGGAGAATTGCGCCAAGCATGAGCACCCTTACCGACAACGACCTGCCTTCCTTTAACGCGATGTTCCAGCCGCCGCTGCGTCGCATACTCGATCCAGTGGAACCGGTATTCGAGCGCCTCTTCGCGGTGGACCAGTTGCGGCAGACGCTCGAGACCGTGCGCGGGATGCCCGGCGGCGGCGACGCGGTGGCGCGGCTGTTGGCCGCGCTCGGGATTACCTGGGAAGCCGGCCCCGCCGAACTCGAGCGGATTCCGCGCACCGGGGCGCTGCTGGTGGTGGCGAACCATCCGTTCGGCCTGCTGGAAGGAGCGGTGCTCGCCAACGCGTTGCCGGCCGTGCGCCCGGATGTCCGCATTCTCGCCAACTCGCTGCTGGCCGGTGTCGCGGAGCTGCGCCAGTGGTGCATTTACGTGAATCCGTTCGGCGCCAGGGAATCGGTGGGAGAGAACGCGCGCGCGTTGCGCGAAGCGAGCGCGTGGCTGCGCTCGGGCGGCGCGCTGGTGGTGTTTCCGGCCGGCGAAGTAGCGCACTTCGATTGGCGGACTGGCACGCTGGCCGATCCTGCGTGGAACCCGGCGGCGGCGCGCATCGCGCAAAACGCCGGTGCCGCGGCGGTACCCATTTTCTTCGAAGGCGCCAACAGCGTCGGTTTTCAACTGGCGGGCGTGCTGCACCCCGGGCTGCGGACGGCCAACCTGCCGCGCGAGTTGTTGAACAAGCGTGGACGGCGCATCCGCATGCGCATCGGCCGGCCCGTCGCGCCCGAGACGCTTCAGTCCTTCGCGGGCGCGCGGGAAGCCATCGAGTACTTACGCTGCCGCACTTACTTGCTGGACGACGCCGCGAAGACCGGCCGCGAACCGCAACGCCGGCTGCCGTTGCGCATGCTTCCCGCCCGGCGCCCGGCGCCGGTTGCCGTCACGGGCGGCACGCCGCATCTCGCCGAAGAAATCGCAGGTCTGCCCCCCGCAAGCAAGCTCTGCGAGAACGGCGAGTTCGCCGTCTATCTGGCCCGCGAAGCCGAATTCCCCGCCGTGGTCGCCGAGATCGGCCGCTTGCGCGAGGTGGCCTTCCGCCAAGTAGGCGAAGGCACCGGCCGCGCCGTCGACCTGGATCGCTTCGATCGCTACTACCAGCACCTGGTGCTCTGGCATCGCGGCGATCGCCAGGTGGCTGGCGCTTATCGTCTCGGGCCCACGCCCGACATCCTGCCCGTCCACGGTGCGCGCGGTCTGTATACGAGCACGCTGTTCCGCTTCCGCCAGGACCTGTTCGAGCGCATCGGGCCCGCCATCGAGCTGGGCCGCTCCTTCGTCCGCCCGGAGTATCAGAAACAAGTTGCGCCGCTTCTGTTGTTGTGGAAGGGGATCACGCGCTACGTCGCGTCGCGGCCGGAATGCGCGGTGCTTTTCGGCGGCGTCAGTATCAGCAACCAATATCACGCCGTCTCGCGCCACCTGATGGTCCGCTTTCTGGAGGCGCACCGCGCGGGCGAGCTGGCCGGGCTGGTGACACCGCGCAGCCCTTATCGATTTCCGCAGCGGGAACTCCGCCGCACGGGCGCGGTGAGCCACGTTCCGGCCAACCTGGAGAAGCTCTCGAACCTGGTGGCCGATTTGGAGCGCGATGGGAAAGGCGTGCCGGTCCTCCTGCGACAGTACTGCAAGACCGGCGGCAAGCTACTGGCGTTCAACGTGGACCACGGTTTTTCGCACGTGCTGGATGCGCTGATCATGGTCGATCTGCGCTCCGCTCCCGGGCCGATTCTCGATCGCTATTTCGGCAAGCCGGCAGCCGCGGAATTTCTGCGATGGCACCGGGAACGCGCGCGGCCGCACATCAGGACCGCTCCCTGACGGTCGCGGCTCCGATAGGCTTTCAGAGCCGCGACCGTCAGGGAGCGGTTGCCGGCGACTGGATAGGCTTCTTCGAAACTTGCCCTAAGGAGCGTTCGCTCGCTATCTCATCGTGCGCTTACTGCGCGATCGCGATGTTGGCTGGCAGGCTGGCAACACCACCGACGGTCACTACCACGGGCTGCTGTCCAACCGGAACGCCGCTCGGAACGACGAAGTTGATCTGCACCACGCCCACCGACCAGCTTGGGATCGCGTCGTACAAAATGTTCGTCACGGCGACGCCGCCCACGGTGATCGATACGGCCTGGACCGGTCTGGGAGCGGTGCCAGTCGCCGGCGGCACTCCATCGGGCGTTCCCTGATTGGTGGGACCCGGAAGCGGGCTGACCTGGCCGACGCCGGTGACGTAGATCGACACGGTTTGCCCCACACGCGCCGAACCGGAGCCTATCGGGCTTCTCGTGGCGCTCGAGTCCGCATACGTGAAAATGCCCGGGGCGGCGGCGGAGAGGGTGAAGCTGATGTTCTGGTAGGTATACGGATTGCCCACCTGCAGGGTGGCCCCCGGCCCGACGGCGAGCTCGTATGGGATCTGCATATTCACCTGGTTGGGCCCGACGTAGAGCAGCGGCACCGCCTCGGAATCGTTGTACGCGTCAGCCGCATACGCTTCGAAACCGGCCATGTATTCGGGCAAGGGAGCGATGGTAGCCGATTGCACAAAGTTGGCGAGTCCGGTGCCGTACAAACTGATAAGCATGCCGGGAGCGAATGCGACCTGACCGCTGGCCGCGTTGCTGATGCCGCCGACCGCCCATAGGGGCTGGGTACCGGCGAAGGGAGCGGTCATCGAGTTAGTCCAAGTGGCGCTTCCGGTCGCTCCCGAAAAAGTGAAAACAACGTTTGCCTTCCCGCTGGACACGTCCAGACCGCGCAAGGTGTAGGAACCTGAAATCGAGCCGTGGGCGGGAATCGCGGTCGAGCCAAACAGGGACTGCATCTGCGCCGTGGTGAGAGTGACGCCATCGATGGTGAGCCCGGTGAGCGTGGTGGCGAAGCCGGCCTCTTCGGTCAAGGTGAGCGTGAAGGTCCACGCGCCGCCGCTCGTCTCATACTCGGGAGTCGAGTCGAGCGAAGCAACCACCAGGGGTTGTGTCGCGACGGCCGTGCTCCAGGCGTGGACCAGCTTATAAGCATCCACCGAACCGAGTCCACTGGCCGAATCGTAGCCCGAAGTGGCGCTCCAGCCCAGGTAGCCGTTGACGCAATCGGGCGAATCGGCGCAGGGCTGGATATTGCTGCCGTTCACGATATCGTGAAACGCGCCGCTCTGGGTCTGCGACAGCCGGTACAGCGTGGGGTTGATGTTGCCGAGTCCCGCCTGCTTGATGGTGCCGCTGGCCACCAGGTACTGATTGAGCAGCGCCACGATGCCGGCCATGCTGGGCGCGGCGCACGATGTGCCGCCGATTCCGATTGCGCCCACCGCTCCAAACGAATCGTCGCTAGTATACATGTAGAAGGGTGCGTAGTAATCGGAGGACGCGGAGGAGAGATCGGGCACGTGCCGCATTCCGTCGTTCGGGGCGATGCCGTTCTGCCACGGCGGTTGGGTGAAGTAAGCGCTCTCGCCGCCGCCGCCGCCGCCTAACACGCCGAGCGAACTGTCGTTCCACACCGACTCCGGAATGTAGCCGACCGCGGCCCCGTTGGACCAATACTTACTGCTCTCGGCGAACTGGGTGCCGCCCATCGCAGTGACTTCGGGAAAAGAACCAGGCGTATCGACCGCCAGGCCGCCCTCGGCCACTGACGGGGCCGGCTCGTTGCTGGGGTTGGTGTAGTCGCAATCGGCCGCGCCACCGTCGCCCGCGGCGGCGAGAAACGTAATGCCCTCCGCGGAGCCCTGCTGCGCATAGCTGCGCTCCCAATCGAGATCGACCAGATCGTACTCTTCGCAACTGCCGTAGCTCATGCTCAGCACCGGCGCGACGTTCTGGTCGATGGCATATTGCACGGACGTCCACACGTCCCCGGAATATACGAAAACAACCGTGGCGTTGGGCGCCACCGCCCCCGCCCATTCGACGTCCAGGTCGGACTCCAACTCGTCTCCCCCGATATAGCCGGGATTCCCGCCATCGGGGTACGTCGAGCCATAAGGCACCTGCAGCAGCGTCGGAGTGGACGTGGCCAAGCCGAAGTGGCTGCGAAATTTGGCAATGTCGGAGGTGTAGATCTTCGATTGCCCGACGACCGCTATCTTCTGGCCGGCGCCATTGATGAGTGTGCCGTTGACGCTCTCGCTGTAAAGCGGAGTGACATCGTAGATGGTGGCATAGTCGGTGGGGCCGACATAGATCTCGCCACCCACGGTGGTTCGCGGCTGCGCTTTCCGGGTTCGCGGCTTGAGCCGGAAATCGTTCAGCCCGCGAATCCCGCTCACCATGCCGGCCAGCGCGGCCGGGATGGACGGGTCGGTCGCATTGGCGTAGTGCGTCTCTCCGTTCACCGTGTAGGTGTGAATCCCGGTATGGAACGCGCTCGCGACCTGTTGCGCGGTGCCGCTGAACGCGACGAAATTGCGTGCGCGCGCCTGGTAGCTCACCGAAAAACCCTGCGCCTCCAGCCACGCCGTGATCCGGCCGAGATCGCTCGCGCTAACCCCGAAGCGGTCTGCGTACTGCTCGGGCGTCAGCCACTGACGAAAGCTCGGCGACGTCGAATCGCGCTGCGCCTCCAGCAGTCGATTGAGGTCCGCCTGCTGCGCCGCCGTGGGTTTCAGAACCAGGGAGATCAAAGGCAACTGAAAGCTCCCGTCCACCGGTCCGGCATCCCTCGTTGCCGTGGCCTGCCTGGGCACTCGCCCGGTCAACACCAGGGATTGGTTGTTGTCGATACGCGCCGCGATACGATCCGGCTGCGCCAAGAGAACCGGCGAAACCGCTCCCAGAACAGCGCAAAGGGCGAGACAACGTTGTGGCTTAGTCATATGGATTACTCGTCAGTCGGCAAGTTACGAACGGCTGTGAGACGCAGACATCCCGTTAGACGAGGAATCAACCCAAAACGGTTACGGCAAACTATCTGCTCCCTATTACAGCACGGGAGGCTATTCGGTTATCAGCTCGACCGGTGCTCCGGTTTCGCAGCCGAGTGCGCGGGCGGCGGACTCCCGACCAACCGACACTTCGACGTATCCGGAGCTGCCTACGATCAGAAATAGCTCGCCTGGCGCGCGTTCGGCATAGTTACTCGCGACCGCGCTCACGCGCGATGCGCAAATCGTCAGACTGAGGTGGCTTGTCGCCAGGTCGGGCAAATCGGTAGCACGAAAGTTAGTAACGATATTGCCAAAGTTATCTATGTGCAGAACCTCACCCGCCCAGGCGCGTTCGCCAGTCTGCCGCGGCTGCACAGAGGCGGGCCGCACGTAATCGTCGATGCGCTTGCCGAATCGCGATGCCGGCAGTCCCGCCGCCAGGTGCGCCGCCACGGGGGCGAAGATGTCGCGGCCATGGAACGTGTGGCTGACGGGCTCGCGAAAACAGCGCCGGTTCGAAATCGCGCGCGCCTGCCGCGGCTGGTCCGGGTAGACCAGGGCCAGCACGCCGTTATCGGGCGCGACGAAAAGCTGCCCGCCGGCTTCGAGAAGAATCGGCCTTCGCGCGGTGCCCACGCCGGGATCGACCACCACCACGTGCACCGTCCCGGCCGGAAAGCACGGGCAGGCCTGCGCGATCAAAAACGCACCTTCGGAAATCCGGAACGGGCGCACGTCGTGGGTGATATCGACGATCTGCGCTTGCGGGCAGATGCCCAGGACGACGCCCTTCATGGCGCCCACGTAGTGATCCCGCAGTCCGAAATCCGTGGTCAGGGTAACGATCGGTTTCCGCATTGCTAAAATGGGACCAAGTGCCGCACTCGTATTTCGACCACAACGCCACCACTCCGCTTGCGCCCGAAGTGCGCGAGACGCTGGTCGCGTGTCTCGATCAAGTGTATGGTAACGCTTCGAGCATCCACCAATTCGGCCAGGCGGCGCGGAAGCGGGTGGAGGCGGCGCGGCGCCAGGTGGCGGCGCTGATCCACGCCGATGCGGCCGAAGTGGTATTCACCTCGGGCGGCACGGAGGCCGACAACCTGGCGGTGCTGGGCGCGGTGCGCGGTGCGGCGGGCGCGGCGAAGCACGTGGTCACCAGCGCCATCGAGCATCCGGCGGTGTTGAGCGCGTGCGCGCAACTCGAGCGCGAAGGCGCCGCCGTCACGCGCGTCAAGGTGGGATCGGCGGGCGTCGTGAATCCGGACGATGTGCGCGCGGCGTTGCGCCCGGAGACGGTGCTGATTTCCGTGATGCACGCGAACAACGAGCTGGGCACCATTCAGCCGATCGCGGAGATTGCACGCATCGCGTGCCAGGCCGCGGTTCGCTTTCATGTGGATGGCGTGCAGGCGTTGGGTAAGATCCGGGTGGACGTTGGTGCGCTAGGCGCCGATCTCTACAGCATGAGCGGCCACAAGCTGTGCGCGCCGAAGGGCATTGGCGCGCTTTACGTGCGCAAGGGAACGCGGCTCGCGCCGGTCCTGTTCGGCGGCCACCAGGAGCGCGAGCGGCGGCCGGGCACGGAGAACGTGCCGGGGTGCGTGGCGTTCGGCGCGGCGGCGGAACTCGCTGGCCGCAACCGGGCGGCCGATGGCGAGCGGATGGCCGCGCTGCGCGACCGCTTCGAAACCGCGGTGCTGGGCCGCATCTCCGGCGCGCGCGTCAACGGCTCACGCTGGGGGCGCTTGCCGAACACCAGCAATCTGCGGATCGATGGCGTGGATGGCGAGGCGCTGGTGATCGCGCTCGACCTGCGCGGCTTCGCGGTTTCGACCGGCGCCGCCTGTTCGAGCGGGGCTATCGCGCCGTCGCACGTGCTGATCGCCATCGGCCTGGGCGCGGAAGGAGCACGCGCCAGTTTGCGCGTTTCGCTCGGCCGCACGAACACGGCCGCGGAAGTGGACGCGCTCGCCGCCGCGCTCGAAGCTTCGGTCGCGCACCTGCGCCGCGTTGCCGTCCATGCCTGAGCCGACTTCCCATCGTGGGTGCCGTGTCGAGACTCTTCTCGACGCCTCTTTTCCGGGACGCCGGGCGTCGGCACGAGTGCCGACGCGGCACGCACGAGTGCGTGCGCTACGGCGGAACGGCGCGGTTGGAATATGACGAATCTTAGCGACGCCCGGCCGATTGCGGTGGCGATGTCGGGCGGCGTCGATAGCTCGACCGTCGCCGCGATGCTGGTCGGCCAGGGGCGCGCGGTGGTGGGACTCACCATGCAGCTTTGGAACCAGCGGCGGCTGCCCGAACTCGCGCCCGAATCCGCCACTGGCCGCTGCTGCTCGATCGACGATGTCTACGACGCGCGCCGCGTGGCGGAGCAGATCGGCATTCCGTATTACGTGGTCAATTTCGAGGGCGAGTTCGAGGAGCGCGTGGTCAAGCCGTTNNTGCAACAACTTCATCAAGTTCGATCGCTTCCTCGAAATGGCCGATGCCGTGGGCGCGTGGCAGGTGGCGACGGGGCACTATGCGCGCGTCCGCCACGACGAGCGGAGCGGCCGCTACCAGTTGCTGCGCGCGGCGGATCCGGCCAAGGATCAAACCTATTTTCTATTCGGCCTCACCCAGGCGCAGCTCGCGCGCACGCTGTTTCCGCTCGGTGAGATGGCGAAGCCGGCCGTGCGCGAACTGGCGCGCGGCTTCGATCTGGCGGTGGCCGAAAAGGGCGATAGCCAGGAAATCTGCTTCGTGCCGAACGGCGATTACGCGGCGTTCTTGAGCGCGTACATGAAGGAAACCGGCGTGCCTGAGCCGGCGACGCATGGCGAGATTGTCACGAGCGATGGCCGCACGCTCGGCGAGCACGCGGGCGTGCATCATTTCACCGTGGGCCAGCGGCGCGGCCTGGGCATCGCGACCGGCGAGCCGCTCTATGTGATTCGTACCGATCCGGCGACCCAGCGCGTCACCGTGGGCGGCGACGAGGAACTGCGCCGCGGCAGCTTTTTCGCGTGCGAGGTGAATTGGGTTTCGATTGCCGCGCCGGAGGAGCCCATCGCCGCCACGGTGAAGATTCGCAACAAGCATCAGGCCGCGCCCGCCACGCTCCAGCCCACTGGCGAACCCGGCCGCATCGAGGTGATTTTCGCCGAGCCGCAGCGCGCCGTCACTCCCGGCCAGGCAGCCGTTTTCTATGACGCCGATCTGGTGCTTGGCGGCGGCTGGATCGAGTAGGACTCAGCCTGCATTCCGAAGTTCGGCCGCTTTGTATCAGGGCACGGCTTGAGCCGTGCCGAAAGACAAAATCATTATGGGGCTTTAGCCCCTGTCCGCCGCGCAGGGGCTAAAGCCCTCATAATACGCTCCGGCTGCGGCACGGCTGAAGCCGTGCCCTGATACAAAAATGATGTTCGACTTCGGAATTCGGCTCAGGATCCCTGGCCGCCGCCATAGATCACGCGCAAGACGCTGCGGACATATTGTTCGTCGGCGAGGCCTTCGCGAGCGGCTTCGGGGAACTCGACCAGGGATTGGAAATATGCGGCCAGTTCCTGGAACAGCTCGATGCGCGCCAGCGGCTCATAGCCATCGCGGCGCGACACGGCTTCGACCGCGATGCCGACCGCTTCCGGGCTGACCAGGCTGCGCAGACGCGCCGCCAAGTGTGGCCAGGCCAGCAGCGAATTGTACTTGGCGGACGCCACTTGCTCGAGGTCGGGAGCTTGCGGGGTGCGCTCGCGGGCGACGATGGTGCCCGCCGCGAGGTCGCCCAGCCGCTGGCAATTCCGGCTGCAAAAGCTGGCGACCCCGCCCACCAGGTAGACGATGGGGAGCATATCCACGAGGCGAAGCAGGTTGCGCAGAACCACCTGAGAGAGTTGCAGGCGCAGGCCTTGGGCATCCACCACGCGCAGGCCCATCACGCGCTTGCCGAGAGTCTGCCCGTGCCAGCGCCACTCGAGCACGATCCCGTAACCAATCGAAATCACGAAATAGAGAATCACGGCAATCGCCGTGGCCCAATCTTCGTTGACGTGCCCCAGCAACCCGCAGGCCTTGTCCGCCGCCTTCGTCATCACGCCAATCGCGGCCACGTCGACCATCCAGGCGAGCGAGCGCGTCACGGGCGAAGCGAGATCGAAAGAAAACTCGACGCCCTCGGGGGTCTCGATGGTGAGCGAAGTGGCGCGCCGGTTGCTCATTCGCGGCCCACCCAGCCGAGGAAGAACGAGAGCGCCGCCAGCTCGCACGAACCGAAGGCGATCTTCAGGCCGTAGGGAATCACGGGTTGGTGATATTGCGACACGAAGGCTTCGACCGTGCCGGCCCAGATCAGCAGCACGCCCGCGCCGGCAACGATGGCGACAAGGTCCGCCGCCACGGCGCGCAGCCGCTCGACGCGCGGGGTGCGATCGCCCCAGCCGATCAGCGCGCCGGCCAGGACGAAGCCGGCTTGTCCGCCGAGCAGGATGGCCGGGATCTCGATCGACCCATGCGGCAGCAGCCAGCCGGCCAGAAAGACGCCCTGCCCGCCCACGATGTAATCGGTCGCCACCGCGCCCAGGATCACGCCGTTGTAGAAGAGCAGGATCAGCGTTCCCACGCCGAACGTCACGCCGAAGGCCAGGGCCATGATGGTGACCTGGGTGTTGTGCGTCATCAACTGCGCCGCGAAGGAAGCCTTGATGCCCTTGTAGCGATCCTGTTGGGCGCTCTCTTCCTCTGCGACGCGCTCCGACGGAGGGCCTTGCAGGCCGGCGAACGGCATCAAAATGCTCTTATTTCGCGGGTCGATGTGCAGCGCGAACCAACCGAAGGCGCACCCGAGCAACGTGACGGCGACGGCCAGGCGGAAGGCTCCCAAGTGGCGGCGGAAGGCGCGCGGAAACTGGAGCACGGCGCGCTTCCAGCGAATTCCGGAGCGTCCCCGCGTTTCGTGGATCAACGAATACGCGCGCGATACGAGCGATTCGAGGAAGGCGCGCAAGCGCGGCTCGGTCGAGAAAGTACCCAGCCGCGAAAGGTCGGACGAGCACCGTTCATAAAGGTAGTGGAGACGCTCGATCTCGGTGAGCGGCAGGCGGCGCTCCGGCTCGGCTTCGAGCCTGGTCAGCACCGCGTGCAACTCGTCCCAATAGGCGCGTTCGGCGGATACGAAGCGGGGAAGATCGATGATCACAGAATCTGCCTCCGCTTCACGTCGAGATAACTCGAGGCGACCTGCATCTTGATGCGATCGGGATCGGTGACGGTGAGTTTCACGCCGCAATCTTGGAGCGCGATCTCGAGCTTACGCATCCGGTTGCATAACATCTGGCCGGCCAGGCCGGAATAGAGGCCGTCAAGATTGCGCGCGGGCTCGCCCGTGTAGAGCGGATGCAGCGCGGCAGTGCGGCGGACGTTGACCAGCACCAGGTGGCGCCGCGCGAGCAGCGGAATATCGTGTTCGAAACTCTCGGCCAGCAGCGCATCGTCGAGCGAGGTGAAGAAGACCAGCAGCGAGCGGCGCCGCAGATTAAGTTGCAGGCTGGTGAAGACGTCGCGGAAATCGGGGCTGACGCGCTGGGCATGCAGGTCGTAGATGGTCTCGCGGCAGAGGCGGAAATGGTCCATGCCAGTGCGGGCGCGCACGAACTTGTGGGTGCGGTCGCTGAAGGTGACCAGGCCGAAGCGGTCGCCCTGCTTTTCCGCCACCAGCGCCAGATGGAGCGCGGCGTCGACGAAGGATTCGAGAATCCCTTCGCGCGCCGACAGCCGGGACGAATCGAGAATCGCGTAGACCTCCTGGGCATGCTCGACGCGGTACAGCTTCACCGCGGGGAAACCCCGCTTGGCGGTGGCCTTCCAGTGGATATCTTCAAAACTGTCGCCGGGCAGGTAATGGCGCAGGTTTTCGAATTCCTTGCCCTTGCCGATCTGGCGCCGCACGCGCATGCCGAGGCTGGCGGTAGAGCGGAACAGCGCGGCCGTGGCGCGGTCGCGCAGGTTGGGATAGACGCGGAAACGAAACTCGACCGGCCGCGGCTGGCGGACCAGCCACAGGCCGAGCGGCGAACCCGCTTCCACGTGCAACTCGCCGAGCGCATGATCGCCGCGGGCGCGCGCCGTACACGGCCAGTGCACTTGCGAAGCGCCATGCGGAGCGAGCACGTCGAGCACCGGCGATTCGGTCTCGATGCCGGGCGGCAGGTTGACGCCCAAGCGGAGGGCGCGCGCGGCCGCTCGGCGATTTTCGATGGTGACCGGGAAATGCGCCGCCACGTCCTTGGTGAAGCGGACGAATCGCGGCGTGCTCAGCGCCACACCGTCCATTCGGCGCAGGGCTGCGGCGGCATCGATGGCGACAACCGCGGCGCACACCACCAGCGCCGCCGCGCAGGCTGGGGTCAACGTGGGAAACATTCCGCCCAACGAAGCCAGCGGTAGCGCGACCACGGCGGAGACCAGCAGCAGACGTGGCGCGGGAACTAGCATGGCGTAGCTCTTATGGGTTCGGGCAAGCTAAAGCATGCCCCACCAAAACGGCATCGCTGCAGTGGTGGGGCATGCTTTAGCTTGGACTGCACGTCCCTCATCGCGGCACCGGCACTTCGTGCAGAACGCGGTCCAGGACTTCGCCGGCACGCACGCCCTCGAGTTCCGATTCGGGACGCAGCAGCAGGCGATGTTCGAGAACGGGGAGCGCCACGGCGCGGATGTCATCGGGGCTGACGAAATCGCGCGCCGCAAGCGCCGCCCAGGCCCGCGCCGCGCGCAGCAGAGCCTGCGAGGCGCGTGGGCCGGCGCCGACCAGAATGGCATCGTCCGTGCGCGT
Organism: Bryobacterales bacterium; assembly: GCA_003157745.1. Lineage (GTDB taxonomy): Bacteria > Acidobacteriota > Terriglobia > Bryobacterales > Bryobacteraceae > Bog-375. Next base: position 19,058 of record PMKM01000240.1, read on the forward strand.
ACGGCGCACCACCTGCACCGCGTAATCGACCAACTGGTCGCTCACCTGGACGGTCTCGAGCACCTGGCGCAAGGCGGCCAGATCGGCCTCGGCCAGGCACGGTGTCACGTCGCCCCGCTGCAGCACGGCCTCCGGAGCCTCGCCGCCGAGCGAGCGGCGGCCGAGCGAAATCTCGTCGTCGCTGGTCGGCCAGCTCATGTTGATCTTGAGCATGAAGCGATCCTTCTGCGCCTCCGGCAGCGGATAGGTGCCCTCGCTCTCGATCGGATTCTGGGTGGCGAAGACGGTGAAATTCGGCGACAGGCGGAAGCTTTCGCGGTCGATGGTGACGGTGCGTTCCTGCATGGCTTCGAGCAGCGCCGATTGCGTCTTGGCGGGCGCGCGNNGGTCCGGGGTGAACTGGATGCGCTTGAATTCCGAACCGAGCACCGCGGCCAGGGTGCGCGCGAGCAGCGTCTTCCCCAATCCGGGGACGCCTTCGACGATGGCGTGCTGGTTGCACAGCACCGCCACCAGCGAATAGCGGATGGCCTCTTCCTGCCCGATGATGACCTTGCCGATACTGGCAACGGCCGTCTCCATCACGGATTGAAACTGTTCGAAGTTCAAAGTTGTCCTTTCGCGTGCAGCAAGGCTTGAATTTCGCGCGTGGCTTCCAGCGGCCGTTTGGCCGCGCCGGCCAGGATCGCTTCGGCCTGTTGGCGGCGCTCAGGCGTGGCCTGGCGCCGGTTCGAGGTCAACCACTCCCGCCAGCAGACGGCGGCCAGTTCGGCGGGCGGAATGTGGCGTTGCAAGAGCGTCAACAGGCCGGCCTGCGAAGTGCGGCCGGAGAAGCGCTCGGTGGATTGGTTCGGGGCCGGGGGAGGGAAGCCCGCGGCATTCCTCCAGATGAACAGCGCGGCGCAGATCGCGAGCCCAAGCGCCAGACCCATCAACCGGAACTGCCGCGCCATCCCGATCACGCTTCCCGATTCGGCCACGCCCAGGTGCTCTTCATCGAAGACGATCCGCCGGTACGGCCCCAGCGTGGCAGCCACTGGTTGCAGACGGGCCAAGGCGACGGCGGACTCATTGGTGAAGTCGTCGCTTTCGGTCAGCAGCACCACGCTGCCCTTGCCGAAGTCGCGTTCGATGGCGAGCGCCTCCGGTCCGACGTGGTCGCGGACCCTCCAGCCGTCGGCTTGCCCGAAGTAGAAGGGGTGAAGGTTCTTCTCGTTGGAATCGATCCGGAGACTCACCTTCCACAGCGTCTTGAGGGGCGGCGCCAGGGGCACCGGCTTGAGTTTCGATTTCGGTCCCTTGGCGGCCGGCTCTTCCTCGTGGTCGAAGTCCTTCTGTGCGGGCCGATCGTACTCGGCGTCGATGTGCATCCCGACCACCACCCGGTTGCCGCGGCTGGCAGTTCGTTCCACCACTTGCAAAAAGAGATCCTGGTCCCAATTCACGCGCATGGGGTTCACGCCCAGCAGCACCAGGGTGGCGCCGTCGCGCGGCAGGGACGCCATCGGCACGAAACTGCGCTCGACGGCGAGCCCCGGCAATTTTCCCAAGCTGTCGTATAACAACCGGGCGCCGAGCCGGTCGGTGCGCAGCGTGGAGAACTCCGGATAGAGTTCGCCCGATGCGAACTGCCGGTTGAAGAGGGCGATGACGCCGTAGAAGAATATTGCCGCCACTGCGAGCGCGAGCACCCGGGATTTGGACGCGCGCTTCACGCGGTCACCCCGGCCGTCAAGAGCGTCTTCATCTCTTCCGCACGCTGGCGGAACTCCTGCGGTTCGCCCTCGAGAACCTCGTGCAGACCGTACCAGACGCGCTCGAACGCACGCACATTGGCGGAGAACAACTCGCGCGCGGCCGGCGATTGGCGCGCGCGGCGGCGCAATTCCAGTTCGAATTCGCGATTGGTCTTGCCGGGATCGATTGAGAGAAATTCCTGCCGGCCCAGCCACGCCAGGTTGGCTAGATAGAACGCGCGCAGCGCCAGACGCAGGTTGTTATCGCGCAGGCAGCGCTCCGCCATCTCGAGCCAGCCGGCTTCGGGAAGGCGATCGGCGGTGAGGTCCTCGTCGTCGAGCCGGATGGGAACGGTGGCGGGGCGCGCGGCGGTTTTGGTCTTCCGGGAGCGCAGTTGGAAGGCGCGCCACACCACCCAACCAGTCAGCGCCACGGCCAACGCGATCAACAACCAGACGCTCCAATGCAGCGCGGCTGCCGGCGCCTTTCCGCCGGCGGGCGTTGGCGCGAGATTGATTCCGCCGAAAATCCACCGCAGCAGGCGAGCGATGGCGCGGCCCAGCCAGTGCATGGCGGAATCGATGGCTTTGACCGCGCGGTCGGTTGCGGTGACGATCCAGGGGGTGGAGGAGGCGGCGGTGGGCGGGGGGGGGATTCTCCAGTTGTATGCGGGCGATTGCATGGTCTGGCGCACGCTCTGTTCCAAGTCGCGCGAAGGCACAGCGTCGGCTGCCCGCGCCACAGTCGGAATCATCGCCAGTGCACACAGGACAGCTGCTGCAGCAGTCTTGGCCATCGCCGACCGGATCCGCCGCAAGCCGGCACGCAAGTCCTCTCCGGTCCCGACGGATTCGCCTTCAAAGCAGCGCAGGCAGTAGACCGCCTGCACGAAGGGATCGAAGACCACCCAGGTCGCGGCCAGCACCACCAGCAGGAAGAGGCGATTTTCGAAGAAGCTCGGCCCGCTGCGGGTGAATGCGGATTCGAAGCCGGTGAGCATCTTGACCAGCGCCGGCAGAACGATGAAGGTCACCGCGATATTCAGCATGGCGGCGAGCGACAGCAGCAGGAGGACGAGTTGGAGCAGCCAGCACTGGAGCTTGTCGAGGCGTGCCAGGCTGCGCGCTTTGGCGATCACCGCCAGCGGGTCGAGGTCCTCGCAGCCGGCCAGCACTGTGGCGTTGCGGTAGAACGCGATGGTGATGGCGAAGGGAAAAACGGCCACCGCCGAGACCGGCAGCATCACGACCTTGGTCGCCGCCAGGAATGACTGGTTCGCCAGCAGGCGCCAGATGCGGCGCCGGTTCCAGGGCTGGTCCGCGGCGCCGCTGAGCGCGCGGTGCAGGCGCCCCGCGAACACACAGCGCCAGCAGTTCATCCAGATCAGCAGCAGCGCCACCGTGAGCGATTGCGCGGCGCAAGCGAGATCGGACATGGGCGGGTGCGTCAGGTTGTTCCAATAAACGAGCAATGCCAGAGCCAACGGGACGCTGCCGATCGAGTGGCAGAGGAGCGTATCGAGCGAAGCACGGCGCAACAAATGCGCGGCGGCTTCGAGCAGCGCGATGGGTCCGGTCTGTTCTAGCGGGGCTGCCATGAGACGCGCTCCGAGCGCTCCGTGATCGCGATCAAACTCTCGCCGGCGCCGAAGAAAATGGCCCAAGCCAGCAGCACGCCGGCCACGGTCATACCCACCGCAGCCAGCCGGCGGAGCTTCCCGCGCCGCGCCGCGGCGGCCTGAGCCGCACTGCGCAGACATGCGGCGCACAACAGGCGGCTCTCGTGCTCGGTGACGCATTCCCGGCAAAAGCTGCGTCCGCACTGCGGGCAGCGGCAGACGGCCTCGCGGGCGTCGTGATTCCAGCACCGGTGTTCGATGACAAGGCCGCTCATAGGCAAAACGTCACGAGGACCGCCCCCTGCGGGCGCGGCTCCGGGCGAGCATTTGGGGCTGCGATCGAGCGAGCGGTACTCGGCCAGCAAAAGAGGTTTCGATCTCTCGCTCACACATTGAACGACACCTTCTCGTCGGCTGCCGGCCCTCCACGCAGAACCAGGATCGCGCCCACCAATCCGAGCAACAGGCCCATTCCACCGGCAGTCTCGCGCGACAGGGGATAGCCCGCAAAGTTCTGCGTCTGCATCGGCACCAACGTGGGATGCTGCGATCTCGCATTCTCATAGGCGACAACGAAGCTCGCTCCCGCCAGGGCCACGTAATACCAGACGCCGATGGACACGAGCGCGACGATCGCCAGATTGCGCAGGCTCGGCACCAGTTTACCTACATAACTCTGCACCAGGACGGCTACCGCGGCGACAACCTGCAGCAGAAGGAAACTGAGCAAGACCCAGCGTCCCACATTCGCGCGGGCAGGGAGCGTGAGTAAGTCGGCGAGGCCTCCCAGACACATGCTGCCGATGAAGAGAAAGGACACCGGGGTGCGCGCCGTTCTGAGCGATGGCGCAAGCGGAGGCAACGGCGCAGCCGCGCCGGGCAGATTGAGCCCGACCCTGCCTTCCGGCAGCGGACCGACCTGCCGCTCTTCCACGGCGTCCGCCCAATCGCCTTCGAGCGCGCCCTGCGCCTGGGTCAGGTACGGTTCCACTTTGCGAAGAAAACGCCGCGCCGTCCAGGTGCGATAGAGCGACGGAAGCTCATCGGAACTGACGGCGGTGTAGATGCGGGTGCGGCAACTGCGGGCGGCGGAGAGGTACACCCAGGCGATCACCAGCGCTGCGAACACAACCCAGGGGATCCAAGCGAGCGCCAGGTGGAAACGACCGTCCATGCTAATGACAAATGTGAGCAGCCAAAACCACAGCGCGGCGATCGGCAAGGAACGCGTCGAAATGTGGAAGCGCGGCGCACTGGCCGTCACGATGGCCTGCACGTCGCGAAAATAGAATCGCTTGTATTCTTCGCGAAAACGCGCGGATTTGACCAGCAGCAAGTGGTCGGACCCCAGCCAGACGGTGGAGCCGAAGAGAAAGCCCTTGCGCCGTCCGGGGAGCCTGCGATATCGTTCGCGATTCGGTTCCATGGTTACGCTCCCGTCCGGCCTCTGGCCACCAGGTACCAAATCAGCCAGCACCAGAGCCCGCCCTCGACCAGCGCCAGCGCCAGTCCCACGCCGAAGCGCCAGCGGTTGCGGCGCACCAGGCTGATCGGCTGTTTCCACTTCATGATCGCCAAGGCAGTCACGGCGGGCGCGGAGAAAATGGTGAGCGGCCAGAGAATCAGCGTTGCCAGGGGTACGACCAGCGCCCAGGTGTCGTATAGCATTCGCGAAGTATCGGGGTTGACGGAGCGGATTTTGCCGCGCGGGGCGGCCACGCAGGATGGACACCAGACGCCGTCGCCGAACTCGACCGCGCAGAGCTGGCACACGAATCGTCCACATTGCTGGCAGGCCGCAACGGCGCGCTTGCCGGGATGATCGAAGCAGGCGGCTTCGCCCTCTACCGCCGCCACGCCATGCGCCGCAGCCGCCGGGGCGAGCGCGGCCGGGAAGAGCCGCACCACATTGCGGGAGCCGCACGAGGGACAGTTGGCGGCCTCAGCGTTCCGCAGTTCCCATTTGGGCAACGGCATATTGCACCGGGCGCATGGTACGGGCATCGGTCGGCCTTAAGCCCGGCTTTGAATCACCCGGGTGTCGCAGATCATGTCGTGCAGCGCGCGTTTCTGATCGTCGAATGCCACCATGATGTATCCGATTCCGAGGATCATAGCGCTGAGCGTTTTCGCGAAATAGCGGCCAACGGCGCGGCCCAACTGCAGCTTCGATCCATCCGGGCGCAGTACCTTGAGTCCTATCGCCATCTTCCCCGGCGTGGCAGCGAAGTAAACGATGAAGAGCGTCTCGTAGGTGCATCCGACGACGACGCTGATCAACCACGACAACCCCATTAGCCCGAACATAGGCCCCAGGGCAGCGAAGACGTCCGCCGGCGTCGGGTTGGGGTTTGCCGCCATCGGCGCCATGGACCTGGCCATCGCTCCGAATAGCAGCGCTTGCACGATGCCCAGCGGAATCGCCAGGATGATGCTATCGACGATGGTGGCCACCACCCGCAGCCAGAAGCCCCCGTACCGGACGAAGCCAGCCGGCGCCACGCCCTCGCGCAGTTTCTGCGCATAAGCGTTCTTACAGTTTGGACAGACCAGCCGGTCGCCAAAGCGGGCCAGTTCTTCAGGAGCCGAAGGCTGGCCGCATTCCGAACAGTATTTGATTTGAGGGGACATATGACGTCCATTGGGTAGTGTAGCAGGCTCCCGAAGCGTTCCAAGGAAAGTCGATAGGACGATTAGAGCGCGCCCGAATTGCCTGTGCCGCTTAGACCTCCGGATGGCCGGCGATTCATAAAGATGTAACTCTCGCCCTGAATAGGTTGGTAGTTCGCCGGACCGGCGGAAGACTGAGGACTTACCATGCGGCTGGGATGGAAAAACGCGGGCTTGATCCGGGCCGGAGCGGAATCCGGCCGCGAGGAAAGGTGCGGGCAAGCCTCCAATTTCAGGCTTGCCCGCTGGGGAGTTAACTTAGAACCGCAGGTATCCGCCAACCTGAAACTGGCGCTGCGAGGAAGCCGTGCCGGTGATCACCGAGAAGTTGTTGTAATTCGTGGTGCCGTCCGACTTGGTGAGGTAGCAGCACGTGGTGTTGGGATTGGAGAACGTCACCGTGTTGGTGATGTTGAATCCCTCGCCGCGCAACTGGAAGGTGACTTTGCCTTCCTTGAAGTTGAAGATGCGGGAGATGTTCGCATCCAGGTTGAACAGGCCCGGGCCGGTCAGGATGTTTCTGCCCGTAGAGCCGAGCACGCCGGTGGCCGGGTTGGCGAACGCCGTCCCGTCGAAATACGGGTGACTGGCGTCGTGGCCGCCCAGAATCCTGACGACCGGGCTGATCTGGTTCGCGGTAGTCCCCTGCCCTCCCGCGTTGATCGAGGAACTGGTGCCGACGGTGAACGGCAGGCCGCTATAACGGCTCAAATTGCCGCTAATCTGCCACCCGCCTACGATAGCCGACGCCACGCCATGGTTCAGATATGTATGCCCATGGCCGATTGGCAACTGGTAGACGTAGAAGGCCTGGAACATTTGCCTCCGGTCGAAACCGGAGCGCTGCTTGTTCAGGCTGTAGGACATCGGATAGGCGCGGAACAGCGTACCGTCTCCGTTGTCGCCATTCGAGTTGTCGATCGCATGGGAGAAGGTGTAGTTGAGGCCGAAGATCGAGGTTCCGATGCTCTTGCGGATTTGGCTCTGCAGGGCCTCGTACGTCATGCTGCCGAACGGCTCGTACATATTCATGTCGCTGGTGATGTACGGATAGAGCTGGCGGCCGGCATTCCCGGTACCCGGGGCCGAGCCGTTGATGTTGACGCCTTCCATGATATGCACGCCGTGCGTGCCGACGTAGCCGATTTGCGCGACCGTGTCCGGGGTGATTTCGTGCTGGAGGAAAAGATTCCAGCTTTGGTAGTAGCCCCGGTTCATGTCCTTGGCGAAGGTGACCGTACCGGTGCTCGGCAGGTACGTGGTGGCAGAAGCAGTGGTGGACGCCTTGAACACGCCGGCCGAAATATTGGGGGAGGTGGGCAACGGGAGACCGTCCGCCAAAGTGACTTGGGTAGCTCCGTCGGAATTCGGAACGCCGGCATAGCTGATGAACTGGTACGAATTGGCCGGGGAGTAGTCCTCGTTGATGACCGCCGGGAACGCATTGCGCTGGTTGCGCATGTTATCCGGATCGATAGTGATGCCGTATCCGGAGCGGACCACGGTCCTGGCGCCCAGGCGATAGGCCACGCCGAAACGCGGGGCGAAGCCCTTCTTGCTGGCACTTGCGCCGGTATCCCAGGGCACCCCACCCTCGCCGCCGATCAGGATTTCCTTGGTGTCCGGATCGTAACGGACCGCACCGTAGTTGCCGTGGGAGTAAATCGGGTAGTATTCCCAGCGCATTCCGAAGCTGACGGTCAGGTTCTTGGTCGCCTGCCATTGGTCGCGCGCGTATGCGGACCAGGTCGAGAAGCGCAGGGAGTTCGGGTTCGAGACCTGGGTGATTTTGCCGACGTGGGAAGGATCGCCCAGCAGGAACTGCGCCCAGGAGTTGTATGGGTTGTTGGGGGCCGCGCCGCCCTTCAGCGAGGTAAGCGTGCCGTCGAATCCGAAAGTGCCGCGCGCGGTGCCGAACGTTCCGCCCTGCGGTTGGAAGTGGTTCAGCGCGTACTTATCGTATTCGAAGCCGAAGCGCAGGTTATGCGCACCCTTGACCTTCGTCAGGTTGATGGCGGTTGTGTACTGGTTGTCGCGGAACTTGAACGGGCTGCCGGTATTGGTGTTGCCCATGTTGGCCATACCGCTGACCTGGAATCCCGGCATGCCCTGGTAGTTCACGCCGGATCCGTTGGTCCCCGGAATCTTCAGCGTGTCGAGTCCGTAGTCGCCCTGCGCCTCGTCGCCGGTGGCGCCGATGCCCTGCCGTGTGTAGCCAATGTTCGCGTCCAACAGCAGAGTCGGGGAGAGGGTGCGGGTGAAACCGGTTGCGGTGGTCTGGATGAGGCCGCCGGCATTGTTGGGCTGGCCGCCGTTGAACGCGTCGCCTTCAGCCGTTCCCAGCACGAACGGGGAAACGATCGTCATCGGCGAAAAGCTGTAGCGGCCCCAGATCATCTGCTTGTCGCTGGAATTGTAGTTGACCTTGTAATCCCAGCTATTGCGATTGTATTGGGTGACGCCGAAAGCATCGTAGTTGTTCGTCGTCGCCGACGGTCTGGTGAGCGATGGCAGCAGGGACGTCAGAGTCGCCGCGGCCGAACTGATTCGGCTCTGCGGAATTTGATTCCCGGCGAAAGGCGTGCGGCCGGTGCCATCCGCG
>PMKM01000078.1 GCA_003157745.1 Bryobacterales bacterium
ATAGCTATCGGACTCGGAAGCGCCCATGACACGTCATTGTGGGTGCCCCCAAATAGGCGTTAGCTTAAGGACGGATATACCGTGGCCGTTTGCGGCTGGGCTCCGCCAACTGCTCCGCAATTTCGTCCCAGTCACCAAGGGTTTCGGCCAAGCTGTGAGGCGGAAGAATCGCCATGCGGACCTCGTGAAACATGAATTCCATCTCCCGCCAGCGGCTGCGTCTTACTGTCCAATCGGTATCCCCAGGGGGGAAAATCTGTCGGCTGCTTCCACCATGGGTTCGACCAAAAGGCTGGCGAAGATTTTCCCGTGTAGCCATGAACTTAGTCGTTCCGGTAACGGCGGCAACCTACTTCGCGGCGGCCTTCCTGGGGCAGAAGATGAAACTCCGCATCCTTTGCGAGAAACTGTTGATCGTCTCCCAACGATTCTTCGGCATTCCACCGTTCGGAATCTATGCCCTGGCCGACCGAATCAGGAACGTCCTCGCCCAAACCAGCCCCAGTCCACCAGAAACGCCACTTCCGAGTCTACAACTGGAGCTGCTGCTTGGCTAGGACGGGCTCAAAATCTGAGGAAACTCCTGTGGTGAATTCGCCTGACATCGACCGGCCTTCTCATGGAAGCCCCTGCGTGCAGCGGCTGAAGCCGTCCCCTGATACGACAATGATGTTCGACTTCGAGATTCAGACTCATCGCCGTTTCCGGTGTGATCGCGAAAGTCTGCCCTTCCTGGTTCCGAACAGCGACCGATCGCCCTTGCCGACCAGCGGCAATAGTTGCCGCACTTCCTCAATCGTCTCTTCCCATTGCTGTTGGAACGCTGCCGCCGATGCCCAGGACTTGGCGCGCCGCGCCTGTTCCGCCCGGCACGCCAGAGAGACCGCCAGGTTCAGCTTGCCGCGGAGATTCCCGGCAAGTTCCCGGTCCGCCTCGGCGCCTAACTCCGCACATGGCCCGGCGTCCGGCATTGCTTCGGTCTCACCCGTCAAGTCAGGTTCCGCCATCGCCCAACTAAGTTCCATATGCAACGTCCCGGGATGACAAACACCGGCTGCTCACTGCGCCTTGGACGGCAGCGTGGGCAGTCGCGGTTCGATTGTAAGGTCTCACCTCAAAGACCCGCGGAAGGGGTTTTCAACTACAGCTCCGAAAAAGAAATTTGACGGACGGGCAAGGGCGGCCGCACGCCCCGCACGGTACACTCAAACTAAAACCATGGCTTACAAAGATCTGCGTGAGTTCATTCGGGCGCTCGAACGCAATGGCGAACTCAAGCGCATTGCCTTCCCCGTCGACCCCGTGCTCGAGATCACCGAGTTCGCCGACCGCGCCGTGAAGCGCGGCGGCCCGGCGCTGCTATTCGAAAAGCCCACCGGTTCCGGCGTGCCCGTCCTCATCAACGCTTTCGCTTCCCTGCGCAAAATGGAAATCTCGCTCGAAGTGGATTCAATCGAAGACGTTGCCGCCCGCATCGTCGAATTCCTCGAAATGCGCATGCCGGAGGGCCTCATCGGCAAGCTCAAAATGCTGCCCAAACTGGCCGAAATGGGCGCGTTCTTCCCCAAAATCGTTTCGAAAGGCCCCTGCCAGGAAGTGGTGCGCACCTCCGGTATGTCGCTCGCGCAGTTTCCCATTCTGCAATGCTGGCCCCAGGACGGCGGACGCTTCATCACGCTGCCCATGGTGTTCTCGCGCAACCCCGATACCGGCAAGCGCAATTGCGGCATGTACCGTATGCAGGTTTTCGACGACGTGACCGCCGGCATGCACTGGCAAACCCACAAACAGGGCGCCGAGCATTACCGCCGCATGCGCGCCCACGGCCAGACGCGCATGGATGTCGCCGTCGCGATCGGCGCCGACCCGGCCACCATGTACTCGGCAATCCTCCCGCTGCCGCCGGACCTGGACGAAATGATGATCGCCGGCTTCCTGCGCCAAAGCCCGGTCGAAATGGTGAAGTGTCAGACGTGCGACCTGGAAGTTCCGGCGCAGGCCGAGATCGTCCTCGAAGGCTATATCGAACTGGGCGAACTGCGCACCGAAGGCCCCTTCGGCGATCACACCGGTTTCTATTCGCTCGAAGACGAGTATCCGGTCTTTCACCTTACTGCCATCACGCACCGCGAACAGCCGATTTATGCGACCACCATCGTGGGGCCGCCGCCCATGGAGGATTACTTCATGGGCAAGGCCATCGAGCGCATTTTCCTCCCGCTCATGCGCCTGCAACTGCCCGAAGTGCGCGACATCGCCATGCCGGCCGAAGGCGTCTTCCACAACCTCATCCTGGTCTCGATTCGCAAATCCTACCCCGGCCACGCGCGCAAAGTGATGCACTCCATCTGGGGCACCGGCCAAGCCATGTTTTCGAAAGTGATCGTCGTGGTGGACGAGGACGTCGATGTGCAGAACGTGCGCGAGGTCGCCTGGAAGTCGCTCAACAACATCGATCCCCAGCGCGACATCGAATTCGTCATGGGCCCCACCGATTCGCTAGACCACTCGAGCCGCTTGCCGAATTACGGCTCCAAAATGGGCGTCGACGCCACCCGCAAATGGCCCACCGAAGGTTTCGCCCGCCCCTGGCCAGGCGTGATCGAAATGTCCGCCGACGTAAAGAAGAAGGTGGACGAGCTATGGAAGTTGGCCGGGCTGTAGAGCACACAAAAAAGCCCCGACCGGTGGATGGGACCGGTTCGGGGCCTCAAGTAACCTCCCGAAGGAGGCAACGCACCAAAGCGAAAAACCGCTGCTGATCTCAGTGCAAGCTGCGTGCCACTCATAACCCATTGATCCTACAGCGCCGTCCGCCGCAGTCCTACCGGAATCGGGAGTGCCGCCTATGGATTCCCACACGCACCCGAATTCCCAGCCCGCGGCAGACGCGCGCTACAATCAAACGCGTGAGCGCTAACCCAGTGAAAACGGGGGAGGAAACGCCGCCCGTCCCGGCCCACGCGGACCGCGCGCTGGCGGGCTTCTTCCTTAGCGGTTTCCTGCTGGCCGTGCTGGGCGCCATTCTGCCGGCCTGGGGTTATCATCGCGACCCCGCCGATTTCGTAGCGGTGGGTAATTGCTTTCTGAGCGTGGCAATTGGCGTGGCAATTGCCGCCTGGCTGGGCAGCCGGTTGATCGCGCGCCGCGGCCTCCGCCGTGTGATGATTGGCGCCTGCGCCGGCTCCTCGATCACGCTCGCATACCTCGCCGCCGTTTCTCCGCCGGTGTCCAATTGGTGGCGCATCTGCGGCCTGCTCTTCCTGGGTGCGTGCGGCGGCGCGCTCAACCGGGCCCTGTTCCACGCCATCTCCTCCAGCTATCGCCGGGATGCCACGGCCACCGTGATTCGCGGCGGCATCTGGCTCGGCTCGGGTAGCCTGGCGGCGACCCTGCTCGTCTTCGGCACCTTCTATGCCTACTCGGTTCCCACCATCCTGCTCTTCATGGCGGCGGTGCCGGCCGGCTTTGCGGCCCTCTATTATAAGGCCAGCTTTCCCGCCGCCGAACGCGCCGTCCACCCTTCCCGGAGCCAGGCGCTGCACGATTTCCGCAGCTTCGGCGCAATCCTGTTCGCCCTCTTGCTGTTCTTCCAGTTCGGCAACGAATGCTCCATCGCCGGCTGGCTGCCCATCTTCCTCATCCGCCGCCTCGGCTTCAGCCCGCCCGGCGCGCTTCTGCTGCTGGCCTTCTACTGGTTGTTTTTGATGACGGGGCGAGTGCTCGCGGTCCCCCTTCTGCCGCACGTCCGCCATGGCAAGCTGGCGCTCGCGAGCGGCGGGCTCGCGCTCTTCGGCTGTGGCGTGCTGTTCTTTACCAATAATCCATTCGGCGCGGCTTGCGGCGTGTTCTTCATCGGCGCCGGTTACGCCAGCGTTTATCCGCTGGTGCTCGAACTGATCGGCCGCCGCTTCCCCTATTACCACCCCGGCTTCTTCAATGGCATTTTCTCCATCGCTTTATTCGGCGGCTTGCTGGCGCCCGCCTCGCTCGGCTATGCGGCGCAAGCCTGGGGCGTGGGAGTCGTGATGGGCGTTCCGCTGTTTGGCACCGTGATGGTGATCGCGCTGCTTGTCCTCATCTGGCTCGAATCGAAGGTCACCGGGCGATGAAGGCCGCCGGCTTCCTCCTGGCCCTCTGCCTGGCGGCGCCCGGCCACTCCGCCAGCCCTGCGCGCGCGATCGATCGGCTGCTCGCATCCTCGCCCGCCGCGCGCGGAGCGTTCTGGGGGATTCAGATCACCGAACTGAAGACCGGCCGCACCGTCTATCAACTCAATGCCGACCGGCTCTTCGTGCCCGCGTCGAACACCAAGCTGTTCACTACTGCCCTGGCGCTTGAGCGCCTCGGCCCGCAATTCACGTTTGAAACCCTGGTGACGGCGGACCGCCCGCCCGATGCCGACGGTTGCATTCGCGGCTCAGTTCGCCTGGTGGGCGGCGGCGATCCGAACCTCGCGCTCGCGGAACTGGCCGATCAGGTCGCTGCAAAGGGCGTCAAATGCCTCGATGGCGATATCGTGGCCGACGACGCCTGGTACGCCTGGGAGCCCTACGCCGATGGCTGGAGCATCGACGATCCGACTTACGAACATGGCGCTGCTGTCTCCGCGATCGCCGTCAACGACAATACGATTGGCGTGAGCGTCTCGCCCGGCGCGCGCGAGAGCGACCCGGCCGCGATTGCGATCGATCCCGCGGTCGAGTATTACTCGATCGATAATCGCGTCCGCACGGTGGCCGCGGGCGGCGATAGCGCGATCCACGTGCATCGCGCGCCCGGAAGTATGGAATTGCAATTATCGGGCACCGTTCCGCTCGGCGCGCCCGTGCATCCGCTCGTGCTCGGCATCGAGGATCCCGCCCGGTACGCCGCGCTGGCGCTGCGGCAGTTGCTCGAAGCGCGCGGCATTCGGGTGAATGGCAACGCCGTCGCGCGACATCGCCAGCCCGGCGAAGCGTCCGGCGCGCCAGCGCCTCAGGTCGACCCCACGGTACTGGCGCGGCACGTTTCCGCTCCGTTCGTCGAGGACCTGCGCGTCATCGACAAGACCAGCCAGAACCTCCACGCCGAGATGGCGCTACGCGCGGTCGGACGCGCCCGCCGCGGCGAAGGCACGCGCGCCGCCGGTCTTGCCGAGTTGCGCGCATTCCTCGCTGAAGCCGGCATCGCCGAAGCGTCCTATTCGATCGAAGACGGCTCCGGCCTTTCGCGGCCCAACCTGGCGACCCCGGCCGCCGTCGTCAAGCTGCTGCGCTATATGTACGATTCGCCCGTGCGCGATACCTGGGTCGACCTGCTCCCCGTCGCCGGCCGCGATGGCACGCTTGCCCGCCGCTTCGACGATACACCCGCCGCCGGCCGCATCCATGCCAAGACCGGCACGCTTGCCCACGTCAATGCGCTCTCCGGCTACGCACGCCGGCGCGATGGTGGTTGGGTCGCGTTTTCGATCCTCGTGAATAACTCGAACCAGAGCGCCGCCGCCGTGCGCGCCGTCATGGACAAGGTTGCTATCCTGGTATTGAAGTAACGCCATGCCTATTTACGAATACAAGTGCCAGGATTGCGGAACCAAGTTCGAGAAGCTGATTCGCCAATCCGACGCGGCTGAACCGACCTGCCCGTCGTGCGGCTTGCAGCGCCTCGAACGGGAGCTATCCACTTTCGCCGCGCACACCGGCGGCTCTTCGTCTTCCTCCGAGGGGCCCATGTGCCCCAGCGGCGGACGCTGCTCCACCCCCGGCGCCTGCGGCATGAACTTCAACTAAGCATGTTCCGCGCGGCGCTGCTGATCGCGCTGTGCGCCGGTTTATCCCTGGCGCAGTCGCATTCGGTGGCGTTGACCTTCGACGATCTTCCGCTGGCTGGTGAAGGCGACGGGGCCACGGCCGCCGAAGCCGCGCGCGTCAATCATGCCATTCTGGCGGCGCTCGCGCGCCATCATGCAACCGCCACGGCGTTCGTCAATGAGAAGGGCATCGAGAAAATCGGCATCGCGCCCGGCCGCGCCATCCTGCGCGAATGGCTCGATCAGGGTCACGATCTCGGCAATCACACTTACTCGCATCCCGATCTGAACGCGATCACGCTCGATCAATTCCGCGACGAAGTCGTTCGCGGCGAAGCTTCTCTCACGCCGTTGCTGGCCGAGCGCGGCCGGCGCCCGCGCTACCTGCGTTTTCCGTTCAATCACTCGGGCGAGACCAAGGAGAAGCGCGACGCCGTAGCCGCCTTTCTCGCCGGCCGCGGCTACACCGTGGCCACCTGCACCATCGACAACATGGATTGGGAATTCGCCCGCGCCTATTATGTGGCGCTCGCGCGTGCCGACCGCGACACCGCCGCGAAACTCGAAGCCGCCTACCTGCGCTATACGGCCGATGAGATCGATTATTACAGCGCGCTCCACCAGCGCGTCTTCGGCCACGAGATTCCGCACGTCATGCTGCAGCACGCCAACCGCTTGAACGCCGCCGTGATGGACCAGGTGCTCGATCTGTTCGAAAAGCGCGGCTACCGTTTCGTCTCGCTCGATGCCGCCCAGGCCGATGCCGCCTGCCGCACGCCCGACGCGCCCAGCAGCTTCGGCCCGATGTGGGGCTACCGCTGGGCCAAGGCGCTCGGTATCAAGGTTGACGGCCGCCTCGAACCCGCGTTCCCAACCTGGGTCGGCGATTACGGCAAGAACCCCAAGTAGGGTCTTCGAGCGTGTGATAAGGTGTGTTTGCGCCGCAACCGCTCTGAACGGAGCCGCGACCAAAGGGAGCGGTTCTCGCATAGAACCGAATCTACCACCCGAATAACCACCGCATCGTTGATAGCCGCAACCGACTGCGCTGCCAAAGCTCACGGCCCGTCTCAGGCTAAACAGAACAATCCGGGCTTCTGCTATACTGAGTCTTTCCACTGGATCGGGAGATTTGTGCTTTATGGCAAAGGTATGTGATATTTGCGGTCGCGGGCCCCAGTTCGGTAACCGCGTCAGCCACGCCCACAACGTCACCAAGCGGCGCTGGGATCTGAACCTGCAAGCGGTTCGCGCCATTGTGAACGGGGCGTCCCGCCGCCTGCGCGCCTGCACCTCGTGCATCCGCAGCGGCAAAGTGAACAAGGCCGCGTAGTCCGCATCCCCTGACAATTCGTCATTCCGTGCCGTCGCGCCGGCCAGCGCGATAAGTGCGCCCGGCCGTTTCCCCTCGCACTTGCTACAATCCTTAGCGGGAGGTTTGCCGGGTAGCCGTATGACCGCGCCCTCGATCGCCGTTCTATCCCTCTGCGCCGTCTGTTCCGCCGCGTTCGCCCAGACCGCTCCCGCCCCGTCCCCAGAATTCGAGGTGGCGATAATCAAACCGTCGCGGACCGCCGGGGGCTTTTCCTATTCTTTTGGCATGCGCTTCGATCCCGCCCAGACGAGCATGACCAACATGTCGCTTGAGAACCTCATCTTGTACGCGTATAACGTCAGGCCGTTTCAGGTCTCCGGGCCGCCTTGGATCGGGCGCGAGTTTTACGACATCACCGCCAAAATGCCCGCCGCTGCGAAGCAGGAGCAAATCCCTGCGATGCTGCGAACGCTGCTGGCGCAGCGCCTCCAGTTGAAGGTCCATCGCGAATCCGGAGTGCTGCCGGCCTACGCTCTAGTCGTGGCAAGCGGCGGGCTGAAGATTCGCCCCTCCACGGCCGGGCAGCAGCCCCACGCATCGGCAGGCAGCGGCTATTTGGAAGCCCAGGCGACCACGCTCGCCGACTTTGCGCTCTCGCTCGGCGGCTCGGCGGACCGCCCGGTGGTGGACGAAACCGGCGTTACCGGACGTTTCGACCTCACCCTCGATTGGGCCGTGGACGGGGAGCACGAAACCGCCGCCCTCCCCTCGCTCCGCGTCGCCCTCGAAGAAAAGTTGGGGCTGAAGCTCAAACCCTGCAACCGGCCCATCGACATGCTCATCATAGATCATGTAGACAAGAAGCCCAGCGAGAACTGATCGCCGGGCCGAAAGGTGGGGCAGGTTTCAACCTGCCAACCGCCCGCTTGCGGGCGCGTCTTTCCGCAAGATCCTGAACAGCAGTTATTGCAGTGGTTACGCAACCAGCCCCAAGGAGGGCGTCGACTTATGTGGCAGAAGCTGATTGGAACGCGCAGTAGTCTTTCTCTGGCAATCGTCCGGCTGGTGCTCGGTCTGGTGATGTTTCCGCACGGTGCGCAGAAGATGCTGGGCTGGTTTGGCGGCTACGGCTTCAGCGGAACCATGGGCGCCTTCACGCACCACATGGGAATTCCCGCGCCGCTGGCCTTCCTCGCCATCGCCGCCGAGTTCTTCGGCGGACTTGGCCTGATCGTCGGCTTCCTCAGCCGCATCGCCGCGTTCGGCGTGCTCACGACCATGGTCGTCGCTGTGCTCACGGCGCATATCCACAACGGCTTCTTCATGAACTGGGCCGGCACGAATAAGGGCGAAGGCTTCGAGTATCACCTCCTCGCGATTGCCATGGCACTGGCCGTCGTCATCGCCGGCGCCGGTGCGCCTTCCATCGACCGCGCCCTCAACCGGAGCGGCTCGGCGGCTCGTTAGGTCCACGAGGGTGTGATATCGTTCGTTACGTAAATCCGCCTGGTTGTCGACGAGCGCTCCCGCCCGGAGCCGCGACCGAAGGGAGCGGTTCTTCAATCGAACCCAATCTGCCAGTCATTGCGCGAGACCGGTTTCGGCCGCTCTGTACGGCATATCCGCGCCACACATCCTGACATCGCGTCAAAAGAGTACCGAGAGTTTGTAAACGCCGGCAACTCGATCTCGTCAACTAACAGCGAGATGATTCGGATTCGCTCGTCTTGTTTACAATCGGCTGGCAGAACCGCCGCCGTTCTGTTCCTGCTGAGTGCCCTGCCGCCGGTATGGGCCCAAGGTAGCCCGCCTTCGGGAGGAGGCACCACAACCTCCGTCACTTACTACGCGACTTACACGCTGAACGGCGGCACGGCTGCACAGTCCAATCAGACTTATACGGCGACGGCCCAGGATACTTCGGGCGTGTGGGTGGAGAACTCCGGTGCGTTGACCTTGACCGACCCGGCCATCGTGACTTCCGGCGACACATCGTCGCAGGATAACAGCAGCTTCTATGGGCTGAACGCCGGCCTGCTGGTAACTTCCGGATCGGCCACGGTTACCGGTGGCAGCATCGCCACCAGCGGCAGTGGCGCCAATGGCGCGTTCGCGACGGGCAGCGCGGCGACCGTCAACCTGACTAATGTCACCATCAAGGCCACCGGCGATGGCGGCCACGCCGTGATGGCCACCCAGGGCGGCACCATGACGATCGCCAACGCGACCATGTCCACCGCCGGCGGCAGCGGCAGCGCCGTCGCCACCGATCGCGGCGGCGGCACCGTCAACGTCACGGGAAGCACCATCACCTCATCCGGGTCCAACTCGGCCGGCATCTATTCGACCGGCGCTATCTCGGCCACTAACAGCACGTTCACCGCCAACGGCGCCGAATCGGCCGTCATTGAAGGCTCCAATTCGATCACACTGACCGACTGCACATTGACCACCAACTACCAGAAGTGGGGCGTCATGATCTACCAGAGCATGTCCGGCGACGCCTCGGGTGACAAGGGCGTTTTCACGATGACGGGCGGCGCGATCGACTATAAGCCGGCCAGCGGTCCCGTGTTCTACGTAAACAACGGCACGGCGAACATCACACTGAAACGTGTGACCGTGACGGCGGGCTCCGGAGTGCTGGTTTCCGCGGCGGCGGGAAGCTGGGGAACCAGTGGCTCCAACGGCGGAACGGTGATACTTACCGCCAATGGGCAGACCTTGACCGGTAATATGACCGCCGACAGCATTAGTTCGATTGCGCTTTCGCTGACCAATAGCTCCGTTTTGACCGGCACCCTCACCAACGCCTCGGTGACACTCGACGCGAGCAGCACGTGGACCGTGACGGGGAATTCGGTCCTGACCAGTCTAACGGATTCAGCCGGCATTTCCGGTACTTCGTTTACTAACATCAAAGGCAACGGTTACACAGTCACTTACAATAGCAGCCTCTCCGCCAATAGTTACCTGGGCGGCAAGACATATACTCTTTCGGGCGGCGGATCGCTCTCGCCCGCCGGCACGACGACCACCTCGACGGCCCCCGCCGTCACCCAGGGCGGCGTCGTCAACGCGGCCAGCGACGCGGCGGGCGTGGCGCCCGCGGCCTGGGTCTCGATCTACGGAACCAATCTCTCCACGGCCGCTGTTGCCGCTACCGCTTCCAACCTGGTAAGCGGGTACCTGCCGGTCACGCTGGGCGGCACCAGCGTGACCATCGATGGTAAGTCCGCCTTCATGGACTATGTAAGTCCCACCCAGATCAACGTGCAGGCGCCGGCAGATTCGGCGACGGGAACGGTCACCGTCACCGTGACCAATTCCTCGGGCAGCAGCAGCGTCACCACCACCATGCAATCCGTCCTGCCGGGCCTTTTCACCGCGTCGAACTACGTGTTGGCCATCCGCTGGAGCGACGGCGCGCTCATCAACGGAACCGGCGCCACCGCCGCCGGTTACACGACCGCGGCGGCCGCCAAGCCCGGCGACATTCTCGAGATCTACGCGACCGGCCTCGGCGCAACCACTCCCAGCGTGGACCCGGGCCTGGTCTTCTCGAGCTCGTCCGGCACCTATTACTCGAGCCTCACCAATCCCACCGTGACAATCGGAGGCGCCGCGGCCAGCGTACTCTGGTCCGGCCTGATCGGCCCCGGCCTATTCCAGATCAATCTGACCGTGCCAGCCAGCCTGGCAGCGGGCACCTATCCGGTGATTGTGTCGCAGAGCGGAGTTAGTTCGCCCTCCACGGCCGTGATGAATATCACGGCAAACTAACCTCGCGTCCAGGCCCCCGCGCCCGCCCGCCATTCGACTTTCCTCCCCGAGCCAGTTAGGCTGGAGTAGAGAAGAATCGCGCACATGAAGACCGCTTTGATTTTTGGTATCACAGGACAGGACGGATCGTTCCTGGCCGAGTTACTGCTCGCCAAAGGCTACGACGTTCACGGCGTAATCCGGCGCGCTTCCACCTTCAATACGGACCGCATCGACGCCGTCTACCGCGACCCGCACGAGAACCGCGCGACCATGCATCTGCACTACGGCGACATGTCGGACGGCACCGGCCTGCGGCGCGTGATCGCGCACGTGCAGCCGGACGAGATCTACAACCTCGCGGCCCAATCCCACGTGCGGGTGAGTTTCGACCAGGCCGAGTACACCGCCGACGTAGTGGCCACCGGCACGCTGCGCGCGCTCGAAGCCGTGCGCGACCACATGAAGGCGGGCGGCAAGCCGGTGCGGTTCTACCAGGCCGGATCGTCGGAGATGTTCGGCGCCGCGCCGCCGCCGCAAAATGAATCGACCCCCTTTTACCCGCGCAGCCCCTACGCCGTGAGCAAGGTGGCGGCGCACTGGTACGCGGTGAATTACCGCGAAGCCTACGGCCTGTTCGTCTCGAACGGAATTCTTTTCAATCACGAAAGCGAGCGGCGCGGCGAGACGTTCGTGACGCGGAAGATCACGCGCGCGCTCGGCCGCATCAAACTGGGAATGCAGGACAAGCTGTACCTGGGCAACCTCGATGCGCGCCGCGACTGGGGTTACGCGGGCGATTACGTCGAGGCGATGTGGATGATGCTGCAGGCCTCGCGGCCGGACGATTACGTGGTCGCGACCGGCGAATCGCACTCCGTGCTCGAGTTCCTCGAACTGGCCGGCGAGTATAGCGGCCTCGATTGGAAGAAGCACGTGGAAACAGACGCGCGCTATTTCCGCCCCTCCGAAGTGGATCACCTGCGCGGCGATTCCTCGAAGGCGCGCCGCGAACTCGGATGGAGTCCCAAAATCGGTTTTCCGGCACTGGTGCGCCTGATGGTCGATTACGACCTGGATCTGGCCAAGCAGGAGCGCACCCTGGCGGAGGCGGGCCACCGCGTCGTGTTCCGCGGTTCCGCCCACGCATAAGAATATGGAAACGAACAGCCGCATTTTCGTCGCCGGGCACCGCGGATTGGTGGGTTCGGCGATTTGCCGGAGTCTGCGCCGGCAAGGCTTCGACAACCTGATTTCGCGCGAACTGGATGAGCTCGATCTGCGCGATCCGGCGGCGACGCGGCGCTTCTTCGCGGCCGAACAGCCCGAGTTCGTCGTTCTGGCCGCCGCCAAGGTGGGCGGAATTTTGGCCAACGCGACCTTCCCGGCCGATTTCATTTTCGACAATCTGGCGATCGAGACCAGCGTGATCGATGCCGCCGCGCGGGAGGGCGTCCGCAAGCTGCTCTTCCTCGGCTCTTCGTGCATCTACCCGAGGCTCGCGCCGCAACCGATCCGCGAAGAGTCGCTGCTGACCGGGCCGCTCGAGCCGACCAACGAGTGGTACGCAATCGCCAAGATCGCCGGCATCAAGCTGGCCCAGGCCTATCGCGCGCAGCACGGACTGAACGCGATCAGCCTGATGCCCACCAATCTCTATGGACCGGGCGACAATTTCGATCCGCAGTCCTCGCACGTGTTGCCCGCGCTGATTCGCAAGATGCACGACGCCGTGCGCGCCGGCGCCGGGGAGGTCGTCGTTTGGGGCTCCGGCACCCCGCGCCGCGAGTTTCTGCACGTCGACGACCTCGCCGATGCCGCGGTGTTCCTCATGCTCCACTACGACTCGGGCGAGATCGTCAACGTCGGAACCGGCGTCGACCTGACCATCCGCGAGTTGGCGGAGACGATCGCCCGCGCGGCTGGATTCACCGGGAAACTTGCTTTCGATGCCTCGAAGCCGGATGGCACGCCGCGCAAACTGCTGGACGTCAGCCGCCTGACCGCTCTCGGCTGGAAGCCCAAGGTGGCGCTGGTCGATGGCATCGCCGAGACCTGGCGCTGGTACCTCGCAAACATCGCGCACGAGTGAGTCTAACAATCGAATTTAGCGCGGCTGGTGGTGGCGCGTTTGCTCCTCAGCCACAGGCGCGGCCGCGTGTTATGCTGCTCGATTCTAAGGGGGCGGGCGAATGTCCTTTATCCATGACGATTTTCTGTTGACCAACGAAACCGCGCGGCGGCTCTATCACGAGCACGCCGAGTGGCAGCCGATTCTGGATTATCACTGTCACCTGCCGCCAGCCGAGCTGGCCGCCAACCGCCAGTTCGCCAACCTGTTCGAGATCTGGCTCGAGGGCGACCATTACAAATGGCGCGCCATGCGGGCCAACGGTATCGACGAGCGTTTCTGCACCGGCGACGCCGACCCGTATCAGAAGTTCCTGGCCTGGGCCCGCACCGTGCCCAATACGTTGCGCAACCCCCTCTCTCATTGGACCCACCTGGAGTTGAAGCGCTACTTCGGCATCGACGACTTGCTCGACGAATCGAGCGCGCAGCGAATCTGGGACCGCGCCAATGAACTGCTGGCCACCCCCGAACTGCGCACCCAGGGCATCCTCGGCAAGTTTCGCGTCGCCGCCCTCTGCACCACCGACGATCCCACCGACGACCTCGCCAGCCACCGGGCGCTGGCCGCCTCCAAGCTCTCGACCAAGGTGTTCCCCGCCTTCCGGCCCGACAAGGCATTCAACGTTCATCTGCCCGAGCTGTTCAATCCCTGGGTCGGGAAACTCGAAGCTGCGAGCGGCGTGTCCATCGCGAACTTCCGCGATTTCGTCGACGCGCTCGCCCGCCGCCACGATTACTTTCACCATATCGGCGGCCGCCTTTCCGATCATGGACTAAACTGGACGTTCGCCGATTTCTGCGACGAAAAGGAGGCGGCGACCGTGTTCGCCAAGGCCCGCTCCGGCCAGGCGGCGACCCCCGCCGAGCAGGCCCGATTTGCCAGTTTCCTCATGCTCGAATTCGGCCGCTGGGACGCGGCCAAGGGTTGGACCAAGCAGCTTCACCTCGGCGCGCGCCGCAACAATAACACCCGCCGCTTCCGGCAGCTCGGCGCCGACGTCGGCTTCGATTCGATTGGCGACTGGCCGCAGGCCGACGCCCTGGCCACCTATATGGACCGCCTGGACCGCGAAAATGCTTTACCCAAGATGGTGCTGTATAACCTGAATCCAGCCGATAACTATGTGTTGGCCACCATGATCGGCAATTTCCNNCAGAAGGAGGCGATGACCTGGCAGATTAACGCGCTGTCCAATTGCGGCCTGATTTCGCGCTTCATCGGCATGTTGACCGATTCGCGGTCCTTCATGTCCTATCCGCGCCACGAGTACTTTCGGCGCGTGCTATGCGACCTGTTCGGTAAAGACATGGAAGCCGGGGAAATTCCCGCCTCCGACGACGTGGTCGGGCCCATGATTCGTAATATTTGCTACGGTAACGCCTTGCAATTCCTGGGGTTAGACCTTAGTTAGCGGCGGTGGAGTGCTGAGCGGCGCGGGCTATCGGGTTTTTCTTCTAAAGTTTTTGCTATATGCTGCCGATAAGGATTCTGGGGTTATATGGCTACGCTCAAGAATGACTTCGGCAGCGCCGAGTGGGAACTGCCACCGCTAATTCTTCATCCGTTCAGCGAACGCGTCCCACCGGCTACGCTACTGGAAAACTCGAAGGCCACCCTGATGTTGGCCGGTTTGGCCGCGCGCGATGGAATGGACGACGAAGCTCTCCGCCGCCGCGTTCTTACCGGACGCTACACCGAACTCCGCATGCTCTTCTTCATCGGCAAGGATGTGATGCGCTGGCTCGATCAGTGCACCGAATGGGCAGCGCGGATTCCCGAATTCGCGGACGCCTGCTTCCGCCGCCAGAGCTTCGCCCGCCTGGTCACCGTCGCCCCGCCAGACGAGGTCCGCGCGAAACTCACCCGTTGGGGCGTGACCGACTACCTCTCCATTTTCTCGCGCGCCATCGGTTTCAACGCGCTGTTCAGCGAGCCGCCGCCCATCGAGATTCTGTCGAAGGATTTTCTCCTGTATTACCACCGCTACGGCGATCTGTTGTATCAGGGGTTCATGGAAGCCGAGACGCACAGCGCCATCACGGCCGCCAATTTTCGCTTCGAGTTGTACGCTTCCGGCGAATACTCCCGCCTGCTCGAATCCAAGTGGGAGCAGCAGTCGTAAATCGGCGGACTTGGGCAATCGGCCGATTGGCAGCGGCAACGATGCCCGGGTAAACGTCCCCAGCGGAGGGCGCGCCGGCAAGTATTCGAACATATTCGCCAATTGGACGATATGCATTATGAAGGAGACCGAAGATGGTCAATGCCATATCGCAACAGACACCAGCCCAACCCGTGGCGCAGGCTAAGGCAAAACCCGCCGCTGCAGCGGCCACGTCGAATCCACAGCCCGCCGCCAGCGCGGATTCCGTTCAGTTGAGCAGCGCCGCCCAGGTCAAGCTGGCAGCTCAGAAGGAAGCCAGAGAGACTCCCGCTCAAACGGTCAAGGAAGCCAACCACGGCGATATCCAGGCCAAAAACCTGCTTGCCAAGGAGTCGGCTGCAAAATCGGCCAGCTAATCCGAAGTTTCATTCAAACAATTCCTGGCAGTTTTGTTTTATTGGCATTTGGGTGCATTCTACATGACTACCATAGTCATGCGCCCTATACCGAATCGGCGGTTTGCGGCGCCTTGGGTGGACCTTCGGCCTAATAGCCCTCTTTCGTTTCGCGCACGGGAGTTCGAGACCGGCTGAATAACCCAACTCCGTGCCCGATGCGGAGGTGCGCGAGGCCGTCGAAAGTGAGGCCGCACAAAAACCACGCACCGCGGTCCACGCCATGTTACTCTCGGCGAAGAGAGAACCATGAGCGTTGCAGACCCCACCACCTCCGATAGCCCGAGCACTCTACGCCAGGACCATGAGCCGCCAGCGGCCACCTCGCGGCGCGGTTGGCGATATCACCACCTCGGCATTCCGACCGGCGTTCCGCGGCCCGGCGAATACTATCTGGAGCAGTTCAAGATGCACGTCTCCGCGTTTGAGACGAGCCCGTGCGGTATTCAATGGATGCGCTTCGAGCCGGACAGCCCCGTGCACCCGCTGATCCAGTCCGTGCCCCACATAGCGTTCGAGGTCGACGATCTCGATGCCGCGCTTGTTGGGCAGGAGATTCTCACCGCCCCGAACTCGCCCGCCGACGGCATCACCGTTGCCATGATCCTCGATAGCGGCGCCCCGGTCGAACTGCTCGAGTTCCGGCGCGATCCAAGCCGTTCCCAGTAGCGTGGCTCCAGGGTGGTTTGATCCTTTCCATGCTGCGTTTTCGCAATGACGAAATGGGGCTGCGGCGTATCCGGCCATGACCCGCCCCAGGACTTCCAGGATGGGCTGATCGACGGCTTCTGGCGAGAGGAATATCGCCATGTCGTGCGGAAATCGATAATGCGCGACCTGTCCGCTTTGTTAATCAAATCGATGCGGGCATCCGGTTGCGGCATCGGGCTCGGCGCTGATCCTCCATTCAGAACAACGGCCGTAGCGCGGACGCCGGCGCGAATGGTGTCGCCGCCGCGCCACTCCTGCTAGCGCCAATCGGCGCAATCGATACTTTTTATTGGAAATCCCGCGCGAAGCCTCCTACAATCGACAATAGCCTACCGTCCGATCGGATCGTGAAGGCCGTTTTCCGCCCCTTGGGCATTTTAAGGAGAAATCATCCGTGACTCCGAAAGAAGTTTTGGAAT
>PMKM01000115.1 GCA_003157745.1 Bryobacterales bacterium
CACTCCCCCAATCGACATAATCGGCGGACGCCGTTAAATCCTGTATAGCTATCCGACTCGGAAGCGCCGATGACACGTCACTGAGGGTGCCGCCGCGGAGGTCCAGCCTGCCGCCTCGAGAACCCGCGCGGCGCACACTCCCCAATCGACACAATCGGCGGACGCCGTGAAATCCTGTATAGCGATCGGACTCGGAAGCGCCGATGGCTCCTCATTTCGTGTTCCTTGCCCGCCGGGATTCGCGACGGTCCAAATGAAGAAAAGACTTGCCCAATGGGACGCCCGGCGTTTTCGAGGGTGCCGAACTGCGAGTAACCTGATTGGGCTTTATCCCCCGTCCGGCGCGCAGTGCTTAAGTCCTCGCAATATGCGCCGGCGGCGGAACCTCTGAAGCCATGCCCTGAACAATAATGTTCGACGTCGGAACTTGGGTTCAGCCCACCCCGCGCGCACTTTGGGCGTTCCAGAGACTTTTGCAGCGGATTCTTCGGGGGATCAGACGGGAAGGTCGATCAACTAAGTTGGCTGGGACGCAGGGATTCGAACCCCGATACGCAGATCCAGAGTCTGCAGTCTTACCGTTAGACGACGTCCCAACAGCACACTCATTTTAGCACTGCGGGCGAGCGGAATTCATCCTCCCGCGCGTAGTACACTGAATCTTCAACATGCGGAACTGGTTGCGGGCGGGCCTGGCACTGCTGGCGTGCGCGGCGGGGGCTCAAGCGGTGGACTGGAAAACGCTCCAGCCGCAAGGTTACGTAAGCGACTTCGCGGGCGTGCTCGCGGACTCTAACCGCGCGCCACTGGAAGCCTACTGCCATGCCGTCGAGCAATCGACCGGAGTGCAGATTGCGTTGGTCACCATTCAGTCTCTCGAAGGCGAGCCCATCGAGGACGTCGCCAACACCATCGCCCGCGCCTGGGGCGTCGGGCAAAAGGGTAAGAACGAAGGCATTCTGATGTTGCTGGCCGTTCAGGACCGCCGCAGCCGCCTCGAGATCGGTTACGGCCTCGAGCCAATCCTGCCCGATGGCCTCAGCGGCAGCGTCCTGCGCCAGATGCGCCCCGCTTTGCGCCAGGGCGATTACGGCGACGCCATGCTGGCCGCGGCCGAGACCCTCGGCGCCACCATCGCGCAGGCCAAGCACGTGAGCATCGCCGCGGCCGCTCCCGAGCGCCGCTACCGGCCCAGCGCCTCGGGTTCCATTCCCTGGGCGATGATCCTCGGTGGAATTGGCATATTCCTGTGGCTGCTGCGCGCCGGAGCCCCGCGCGGCTATGGCGGATTCGGCGGCCGAGGTATTCTGCCCGCCCTGATTCTGGGTAACATGATGGGGCGCTCCACCTGGGGTGGCCGCGGCGGCGGTGGTTTCGGCGGCTCCGATTCCGGGGACGGCGGCTTCGGCGGTTTTGGCGGCGGCGATTTCGGAGGCGGCGGCGCCTCCAGCGATTGGTAGGTGCGGTATGGATAAGCGACTCGATCAACTGGTTGAAAAACTGACCAAGGCTTTCGGCGAGAGGCTGGTTTCGGTGGTGCTCTATGGCTCCGCCGCCGCCGGCGATCATCACGCCGGCTATTCCGACTTCAACATTCTCTGCGTCCTCGGCGAGATCTCGCCGCGCGAACTCGCCGCCGCCGCCGCTCCCTTCCGCTGGTGGCGGGAGCAGGGCAGCCCGGCGCCGCTGCTGCTTACCGAACACGAGCTCGCCACATCCGCCGATTGTTTTGCGATCGAGTTCCACGACATGCAAAGCCATCACCGGCTGCTGCTCGGCAAGGATGTCATCGCGCCGCTCGTGGTCGAGAATACCTTCTACCGCGCCCAGGTGGAGCACGACCTGCGCGCCAAGCTCCTGCGGCTGCGCCAGAAGGCCTGCGGCATGATGGCCGACCAGAACCTGCTGCGCCGCATGCTGCTCGATTCGGTCTCCACTTTCTGCGTCCTCTTCCGCCACGCCCTCCAGCTTCATGGCGTCGACGCGCCGCCGCAGAAACGCGAAGTCCTTCGTCTCGCGGTCGAGCGTTTTGGTGTCGATCCGGCGCCCTTTGCGAAGCTGCTCGATGTGCGCGAGGCGCGCATCAAGCCCAAGGAGATGGACCCGCTCGCCGTGCTGCCCGCTTATCTCCGCGCCATCGAAACGGTGATCGATGCGGTGGACCGCCTGGAGAAATAGGAGAGACCAAGTGAAGACTGCCCTGATTGTGATTGCGATTCTGGTGGTGGTGCTCGGCCTGCTGGGGCTGATCGTTGGCGCCAAGTACGTCGGCATCCGTAACGATCTGGTGACCCAGCGCGAAGCGGTGACCACGCAATGGTCCGATGTCGACGTCGCCCTCCAGCGCCGCGCCGACCTGATTCCCAACCTCGTGAATACCGTGAAGGGCTTCGCCCAGCACGAAACCGAAGTCTTCAAGGATATCGCCGACGCCCGCGCCCGCCTTGCCGGCGGACGCACTCCCGGAGAGAAGATTCAAGCCAACCAGCAGCTAGATTCCGCCATCTCCCGCCTCCTCGTGATCGCCGAGAACTATCCCGCCCTCAAGTCCAACGAGAACTTTCTCCAGTTGCAGGATGAACTGGCTGGTACTGAAAATCGCATCGCCGTCGAGCGGCGCAAGTATAACGAAGCGCTCCAGCGCTACAATACTTCCATCGAGGTGTTCCCCACCAGCCTGGTGGCCAGCATGTCGGGCCTGGCGCGTAACGACGCGTACTTCCAGACCGAACCCGGAGCCCGCACCGCGCCCAAGGTCCAGTTTTGATTCGGGCGCGGCAATCGGCCGGCGGGCGCGATTCATTCTTCGGAGAAGCATCATGCGTTTGGGACAAGTGAAAGTCGAAGGCCGTCTCATAGCGGCCGTCTGGGATGGCGATCTGGCGCGGCCCATCCCCAGCCACACCACGCTCGATCTGATCCGGCGCGCCGAGACCGAGAACCGTCCGCTGTCCACCCTCGCCGGCGAACTGGCCAGCCGGCACCCCGAGAAGCTTGCGCCGTGTCTGCCCGTGCAGCCGCCCGAGGTCTGGGCCTGCGGCTGTACATACGAAGCCAGCTCCAGCTTTCGCGAC
Organism: Bryobacterales bacterium; assembly: GCA_003157745.1. GTDB lineage: Bacteria > Acidobacteriota > Terriglobia > Bryobacterales > Bryobacteraceae > Bog-375. The sequence continues at coordinate 3,075 of PMKM01000115.1, forward strand.
GCCGAGCGCGGCACCCGCGAAGGAATGTATGCTCAGGTCTATCGCGAGCCGCGGCCGGAGATCTTCTTCAAGGGAACCACCCGCGTCTGCGTCCCTTCCGGGCAGCCCATCGGCATTCGCGCCGATTCGCGCTTCACCGCGCCCGAGCCCGAACTGGCTGTCGTGCTCGGCAGCCGCGGCGCCATCGCCGGCTACACGCTCGCCAACGACGTTTCCGCCTGGGACATCGAACGCGAAAACCCTCTCTACTTGCCGCAGTCCAAGGTCTACGATTCCTGCTGCGCTCTCGGCCCCGTCTTCGTCACCGCCGACGCGCTGCCCGATCCCTATGCGCTCGAGATGTCCTGCACCATCGAGCGCGCCGGGCAAATCGTCTTCGAAGGCGCCGTTTCCACCGCCAAGTTGCATCGGAAGCTCGACGCGCTGATTGCCGCCCTCACCTTCGCCAATCGCGTGCCCGTGGGCACCGTACTGCTGACCGGCACTGGGATTATCGTGCCGCAGGAGGCCGCACTCGCCCCCGGCGACATCGTCCGCATCCGCGTTTCCGAAATCGGCGAACTCTCCAACGCCGCCGCATTTGTCGGATGAATTGGCCCCGTGGCGCCGGCCTCCAGGCCTGCCGAGCCGAGAGTCGTCTCGGCTTTTCTTGTCGTCTAAGATGGAAGTCATGGCGACTTGCGCCGCGTACGAGATCGCTAATCGAGTCCGCCGGGTCCGTGTTTGATGATGTTCGTAGACCGAAGAGCATTTCGCGAATGGCCGTTGTTGCTTGCCGCGCTCTTTGCCATAATCTGGGCGGCGGTCCGCGCCTCGGTCCAATCGATCACCATGGATGAGGCGGACACTTACTTCTGGTTTGTCGCTCCGTCCAATGTCTGGCGTTTCTTCCCGAACAACCATGTGCTCAACTCGCTCCTGATGTGGCTGTCCACACGGGCGTTCGGCATCTCCAGCCTCGCCCTCCGCGCGCCCGCAATATTAGGCGCAATTCTCTACATTGTCACTTGCCTGTTCCTATGCCGCAGAGTTACGGACAGGCTTAGCATCCAGATCCCTGTCCTGATTTGCCTGATCTACAATCCACTTATCTTCGACTATATGGTGGCGGCGCGCGGCTATGGTCTCGCCGATGCCTTTCTGCTATTAGCGATTGCCGTACCGGTGTGGCATTCCGTACGTCGCCGCCTCTCGCTCTGTCAATCCTGTGCTTTGGCATCGCTCGCGCTGGGCCTCGCGTTCGCGGCGAGTTTTGCCTTCGCCTTCGTCCTCCTGGCGGCGTTTCTTGCAATTACTGCGTGGGCGATATGGCGGCGCGATGGCGAATCCATCGCGCGCATCGTGGCGTTCTGCGCCTTGCCAGGCCTGTTCATCGTGCTGTTGATCTGCGGTTATCCCCTGGCGCACTGGACCAGGGACGATCTGACTTGGGGCGCTCATTCACTTAGAGAGATGAGACAGAGTCTGGTGCAGTCTTCTCTCTATCGGCTGGACCCGCAATTCCACGACACCGCCTGGTATCGGGCAGTGAGCTATCTCCGGCCGCTGCTTCCGCCTGCACTCGCAATCCTATGTCTGTGCCAGCTCGTCGTAACTACGATCGATGGCTCCTGGCTGCGCGATCCGCGTGCCCGATGGCTCGCTAAGTTCGCTTCCGCGCTGGCCGGCATCGTCACCCTGTCCGTGCTGCTGCATTGGCTGGCATTTCGCTTCGCTAACCTGCTCCTGCCAGTGGGCCGCACCGGTATCTTCTTCGTTCCGTTGATCACGCTTCTCGCCGGCGCCATCGCTGCGGCGCCTGCCCGGTCCCTGGTCTCTCAGTGGCTCCGTCGCGGCATCATTGCCGTGCTCCTGTGTCTCGCTTGTTACTTTCTGCTCTGCCTCCGTCTGTCTTATTTCAAGGAATATTCATGGGACGCCGATGCCAAGGAAGTCTACTCCGTATTGGCCACTTATAACCGCACTTATGGCGTCACCGATATCGGAATCTTCGATTTGTACGCCCCCGCATTGAATTACTACCGTCTGCTATCGAATTCACAAACCTTCCCTGAGCTGAAGTCGGCGCCCCCTAACCCGGCCCCCGGTAAGTCGATCTATGTCATGAGTCAAGTGAACCAGCGGAACTTTATCGACCAGGAAAAGCTCGTGGTCGTCTATCGGGGAAGGTACTCGGATACGGTGATTGCCGTTAAACCCGGCGGCCCGATTCCGGGGGCGCCGTTCGGCCACTGAGGCAGCCGGTCCGGCAGAACGAACGGGCAAGCTACAGCATGCCGCACCCTCTCCTCTTGACATTCTAAAGGAACCGGCATATACTCCTTTTGGATGTCTACAAGAGAGATCAAAACCGACATACTGCAAGGCACGCTGGACCTGATGGTCCTGCGCACGCTGGCCACCATGGGGGCCCAGCACGGCTTCGGGCTGGCGCAGCGGATTCAGCAGATCTCCGGCGGCATGCTGGATTTGAACCAGGGCACGCTCTACCCGGCCCTGCTGCGGCTCGAACACCGCGGCTGGATTCGCTCGCGCTGGGGCATCTCCGAAAATAACCGGCGCGCCAAGTTTTACGAAATCACCGCCGCTGGACGCCGGCAAGTCGAAAAGGAATCTGAAGACTGGGCGCGCACGGTCGCTATCATGGACCGCTTCGAGCGCCTGACGGAAACGGAGTAACCTATGCCTGGCATCTGGACGCGGTTAAAGGAACTGATCCGCAGGACGCGCCTCGATGGCGAACTGGATGAAGAGGTCGGTCTTCACCTCCAAATGATGGAAGACGAGTTCCGGCGCAACGGCATGAGCGAGGCCGAAGCTTGCGCCGCCGCCCGCCGCGAGTTCGGCGGCGTGACCCACGCCAAGGAAGCCTATCGCGACCAGCGCGGCTTCCCGTGGATCGAAAGCTGGGCCAAGGACGTCCGCTACGCCCTGCGCGGCCTCGGCCGCAGCCCCGGCTTCACCGCCGCGGCGGTCGTTTCCCTCGCGCTCGGCATCGGCGCCAACACGGCCGTGTTCAGCATCATCGACGCCATCCTGCTGCGCCCGCTGCCGTATCGCGACCCGGGCCACTTGGTCCGGTTGTTCGAAACCGAATCGGCGCCGGGCCAATACCCGTTCGCCGAACCCGATTACGTGGACTGGAGGGCGCAGAACCGCACCTTCGAGGACATGACTCTGTATGCCTGGCCGCACGACATGAACCTCGGCGCCGCCGGGGGACGGCCGGAGCATGCGCAAGCGCTGCCCACCGAGGCGAACTTCTTTTCCCTGCTCGGGGTCGCTCCGTTGCTGGGCCGAACCTGGGCCACCGGCGAAGACCAGCCGGGCAAGGATGACGTCGCCATCCTCAGCTACGGTTTCTGGAGAAGCCACTTCTCTGGCGATCCCGCCGTAGTCGGCAAGCCGATCGAGCTGGATGCGCGCAAATACACGATTGTCGGCGTGATGCCGGCCAGTTTCCGCTTTCCAGTCGAATCTCAGCTTTGGATTCCGCAGGTGATGGATAGCAAGCTCTTCGGTGGGCGCGGCAACCACTGGGCGAGCGCGATCGGCCGCATGAAGCCGGGAGTCTCGATGAAGGCGGCGCTGGCGGATCTCAAGGTAATCGCCGCGCGCCTCGAAAAGCAGTATCCGAATTCGAACGGCAAGGTGGGAGCGGACGCGAAATCGCTTCGCGACGATATGGTCGGCGATTCCAGCGACACCCTGTTCCTGATCCTGGGCGCGGTCGGCCTGGTGCTGCTGATCGCCTTCGCCAACGTGGCGAACCTGCTGCTGTCGCGGGCCCTGGCGCGGCAGAAGGAAGTGGCCGTGCGTAGCGCGCTCGGCGCCTCGCGGCTTCGCCTGGCGCGTCAACTGCTTACCGAAAGCCTGCTGCTCTCCGTGGCCGGCGGCGCGCTCGGCTTGCTCCTGGCGTGGGGCGCGATCAGCCTGTTCTCCACCGCCAGGAGCCTCGACCTGCCACGATTCAACGCCGTCGAACTGAACGGAACCGTGCTCGCGTTCACCTTCGCGCTCGCGCTCCTGACGGGCGTCGTGTTCGGAATGTTCCCGGCGCTGCAAATGTCGCGGCCCGATCTGCTCGACGAGTTGAAAGGCGGGGCCGGCAGCTCGGTCAGCCCCGGGCGCCGCCGCCGTTTCACCAGCCATGCCCTGGTGGTGGCCGAGATCGCGCTCTCCCTGATGCTGCTGGTCTCCGCTGGTCTTCTGCTGAAGGACTTCGCGGCAGTGCGCAGCCTGGACTTCGGCGTGCGCCGCGAGGGCGTCTGGACGGCCGCCGTCCAACTGCCTGACGCAAACTACAAGAGCACCCAACAGCAGTACGAGTTCTCGGCGGCACTGCTCGAGCGGGCGCGGCGCATCGGTGGCGTCGATTCGGTGGCCCTCACCGATCACCTGCCACTCGAAAGCGGCGGCAACGGCTACATCACGCTACGCGGCCAGACCGGAGTGGCCAGCAACCAACTGGTCGAATCGCATGCCGCCTCGCCTGAGTATTTCCGCGTCATGGGAATTCGCGTGCTCCAAGGTCGCGTCTTCACTCCGGCGGACATCCAGGCGGTCTTGGCGAATGACTTGCGGCTCAACCCGATCTATGCGAGTGGCACCCAGCCGCCCGCCGATCTGCTCAACGGCATTGTCTACCCTTGCGTGATTAACGAGAGCATGGCCCGCTTCTTCTGGCCGAATCAAAACCCGCTCGGCAAGATGTATTCGCACGGCGGCGAAAGCGGACCCTGGGAGCAGGTGGTCGGCGTGGTCAGCGACGTGCGGCAATGGGGCCTTACTGTCAGACCCCGGCCGGAGGCGTTTAACGCTTTCGACGGCGGCCACCGCTTGTTTCTGGTTCTGCACACCTCGCTGCCGCCACTGAGTGTGACCGCGCAGGTGCGGCGCGCGCTGGGCCAAATCGATTCGACGCTGCCGCTCTACAGCGTCCGCACGATGGACGAAGTGGTGGCCGGCCAGGCGGAGGGGCAGCAACACCTCAGCGCGCTGGTCGGCTCCTTCGCCGCCCTCGCGGCGCTGCTGGCCGCCATCGGAATCTATGGCGTGCTGGCGTATGCGGTGAAACAGCGAACGCGCGAGATCGGCGTTCGCATGTCGCTCGGCGCCAGCCGCGCACGCATGCTCGGCGCCATGCTGTGGCAGGGCATGCGCCTGGCCCTGCTGGGCATCGCCGTGGGATCCGCCGGCGCTTTCGCCGCGCGGCGCGTGATCGAGAGCCGGTTGCACGAAGTCAAACCCGGCGACCCGCTGGTGTTCGCCGCTACTGCCGGCCTGCTCGCCGGCGTGGCGTTGATTGCCTGCTACCTGCCGGCACGCCGCGCTGCGCGCCTCGACCCCCTGGTTGCGCTGCGGTACGAATGAGATCGATCGGGAATCGGGGACAGAATCGAATCGGGAATCGGGGACAGGCTACGAAACCCCCAATTCCTCCAGACGCGACAATTAGGAGTTTCGTAGCCTGTCCCCGAAATGAAATGATGAAGGAGTCACCTATGCCCGGAATCTGGATGCGCCTAAAGGAGTTGATCCGCACGACGCGCCTCGATGGCGAACTGGACGAAGAGATGCGCCTTCATCTGCAACTGATGGAAGAGGATTTCCGCCGCCGCGGCATGACCGAAGAGGAAGCCCGAGCCGCCGCCCGCCGCGAATTCGGCGGCGTGGCCTACGCCAAGGAAGCCTATCGCGACCAGCGCGGTTTCCCCTGGATCGAAAGCTGCGCCAAGGACGTCCGCTACGCGCTGCGCGGTCTCGGCCGCAGCCCCGGCTTCACCGCGGCGGCCGTACTTTCGCTCGCGTTGGGCATTGGCGCCAACACGGCGATTTTCTCGCTCTTCCACACTCTTATGCTGCGCATGTTGCCGGTCGCGCATCCGGAGCAACTGGTCGCCATCCATCGCACCGGCGGCTGGGGAATCGGAACCGTTTCGGCGCCTCTATACCGGCTGATCGCCAGCCGCACGGATCTATTCAACGGGGTGGCCGCTACCAACGGTGTGGCCAAGGTCCGGTTCACCACGCACGCGGGCGAACGCGACGAGTTCGCCCAACGCGAATACGTTTCTGGCAATTACTTCCAGGTGCTCGGAGTCCAGGCGGTCGCCGGTCGCCTCTTCACCGGCGACGATAATCGCGTTCCCGGCGGCCATCCGCTGGCGGTGCTGAGCTACGATCTGTGGCGCAATCATTTTGCCGCGGATCCAGCCGTCCTGGGCCGCACCCTTCTGGTGGACGAGCAGCCGCTGACGGTGATCGGTGTCGCCGCGCCCGGCTTCCACGGTGTGGCGCCGGAGCGGCGCACGGACGTCTGGGTGCCGTTTATGATGGCTCACTTCGTCCAGGTGATGAATCCCAATAGCTGGTGGCTCATGCCGCTCGGGCGCCTGCGGCCGGAGGTGTCGCGCCCGCGCGTGCAGGCGGCTCTCGCTCTGCTCATGCAGCAACACCTGAGAACGATCTACGGAGAGCGTCACGATTCCGCAATGCGTAGGAAGGCGCTCGAGCAGCGGGTCGAGATTCGCCCCGGGAGCGTCGGCCTCTCGATGTTGCGGGATCAGTTCGGCAAGCCGCTCGGCGTTTTGCTGGCGCTGGTCGCGCTGGTGCTTCTCGCCGCATGCACCAACGTGGCCAACTTGCTGCTGGCACGCGGCGCGGCACGTCAGAAAGAAATCGCCCTGCGCCTTTCGCTCGGCGCCACGCGCGGTCGTCTACTGCGCCAGGCGCTCACCGAAACCCTGTTGATCGCGGCCGCCGGCAGCGCCGTGGGCATCGGACTAGCCGCTTGGGGCGTGCGCGTGATCGCCGGCTTCCTTCCGGAACAGGCGGGCAACCCGTTTTCGATCGCGCCCAATTTGACGGTGCTGGCCTTCACCATCGCCATCTCGCTTGCCTCGGCGCTTCTCTTCGGCCTCGGACCCGCATTGCGCTCCACCGCCATCAACCCGATTGCGGGCCTGCGTTCCGGAGGCCTCGACCGTGCCGGCCGTCCCGCGCTGCGGCGCGTCCTCGTGGTTGCGCAAGTTGCGTTCAGCGTGGTGCTGATGGCGCTGGCCGGCCTGTTCGGGCACAGTTTGCTCGCCCTTCGCTCGGTCGACCTCGGTTTCCGTAATCAGAGCGCGATTACGTTCAACCTGGATTTTCCGCGCCTCTGGAAAGGGAACTCCCGCGCGGCGCAGGAGCCGTTGCTCAGCTCCCTCGCGGCAACTCCGGGCATCTATTCGGTGAGTTCCGCTTTTCCCGGACTGTTCAGCGGCGGCTCCTCCGACGCGACCGTTCGCGTGCCTGGTTCGGCGCGTACTGCGACCGAGCCGGTGGACGTGGATCGGACCTACGTCTCGCCGCGCTATTTCGAAACCGTCGGCGCCGCGCTGAAGGGTCGCGACTTCGATCGCAACGATACCGCGGCATCGCCCAAGGTCGCTGTCGTCAACCAGGCCTTCGTGCGCGAGTTCCTGCCGGGCGAACCGCATCCCGATTCGCGCTGGCTCAGCTTCGACGACACCAAGCCCGAAGGCGGCGAACGCACCTTCATCGTGGGAGTGGTGCAGGACATCCGGCAGGACGGCATTCAGCAGAAGATCGCACCCAGGGTGTATGTGCCTCTCACGCAGCACCAGGACCTCGACTTCCCACCCGATATTCTGGTCCGCACAGCTCTGCCACAGGCCGCCGTGCAGTCCCTGGTTCGGCGCCAACTGCCGCGCATCGGCGCCGGCATCGCGGTGACGGAATGGGCCACCATCCGCCAGCGCATCGACGACTCGATATTCGAGCAACGCCTGCTGGCCATGCTGGGCGGGTTCTTCGGTGTGCTGGCGTTGCTGCTGGCCGCGGTCGGTCTCTACGGCGTGATGTCGTACGGCATGGCGAGGCGGTCGGGCGAAATCGGCATCCGTATGGCGCTCGGCGCCCGCCGCGCCGACGTGGTCGGCATGGTGCTCCGCGACGCGCTATTGCCGGTCGCAGCCGGTCTCATCCTCGGCTTCCCGCTGGCCTGGGCCGCCGCGCGCGCGGTTCACTCGCTTCTGTTTGGCATCGAAGCCGTGGACCCGGCAGCATTCGGCGGCACCGGCGCGGTGCTGGTCGCCGTAGCTCTGGCCGCCGCGTTTCTCCCCGCCCGCCGCGCCGCATCCATCGACCCCATGCGCGCGCTGCGGCACGACTGAGCGATCAGACCGCCGCGGGTTTCCCCAGGCGGAAACCTCGCCACAGGCAAACGCCCACCGCCGCCTGCCAGAGCGTGAAGCACAACGTCGAGAATGCCCACTCCGGGAGTGGCGCCTGGTTGCCCGCAATCAGCCACCACGCAAACGGCAAGCCGCAGACGCCGCCGGCCAGGGCGGTGATTCCCACGCTGCGCATCTCCGGCGCGCGCCGCTGGCACAACGCCCCCGCCAGGCTCACTCCCAAGCCGCCCACCAGGCCCGCCAGGTACATCGCGGCAACCCGTTGCAGGTTTGGTCCACCCGCACCGAACCGCTCCGCCAGCCGGTATGCCGCTTGCCAGACCGCCGCATCGAGCGCAACCAGCGCGATGCCGGGCGCCAGGCTCCCCACCGAGAACCACGCGGCGAGAATGCCGAATGGAATCGGGAGCAGGAACGTGCCCCACTCGTTCAAGTTCAATAACTGGGACGACGCCGCGCCGCACACGGCAAACAGCAGTGCGGCGCTTACCCAACTCGCATTACGTGGTGACCACATCGCCACTCATCTTACTGCGTTTCGCGGTTACAATGCTGTGAATGGGCAAACTCGCGATCTTTCGATGTTGGAAAGCCGTCCTCAACGTTCACGAACGCCGCCTGGCTGTTCCGATTGGAACCGCCGCGCGGATTCTCGATTCACTTTCGAGCGTCGAAGAGCTGCTCTGGCCGGGGGATCGATGGCCGCCCATGGTGTTCGATCGGGGCCTTGCGCCCGGCTCCACAGGCGGCCATGGCCTCGTCCGATACACGGTTTCCGAGTACGTGCCGGGCCGCCGGGTCGAATTCGAGTTTGGACCGATGGAGCGCCTCCGCACCTTTCGCGGCCGCCACTACTTCGAGGTTCTACCGCGTGGCGAGCAAGTGATTCTGCGGCACACCATCGATGTCGATACCGATTTCGCCACCTGGGTGCAATGGAAGCTCATCGTCGAGCACTTGCACGACGCGCTGCTCGAAGATGCCTTCGATAAGGCCGAGCGGAAGGCGGGCCTGCCTGCGCCGCACCGTTCCCGATGGCCTCTTCGCGTGCGCTTCCTGCGCTGGATGCTCCGCAATAAGGCGCCGCACAGCGGAGATCGCGCCAGCGCTTCCTGATCCGCCCCGCCCATTAGCCAAGTCGCCGCGGGCCGGGCTGGACGGCAGACCCAGTAGAGATTCGCTCCACACCATGCCACCGGTTCCGCTTCGACGGTTGTACCGCTGTAAGGATGCAAAGGTGTTATGCTCGGATCGAAGTGCCGATCGACTCACACAGCCCGTTGGTGGTCGTCCTGAGTGCGACGGCGGCTCTGATGCCACTGAACGCGGCGGGGCAGTTGTCGCCAGAAGTGTCGTCGGCCCGATGTACACCGGCCGTGAACGAGCTCCACTATCCGGCTGCAGCGCTGTCCGCGCGCATCATCGGTGTGGTGTCGGCTACGGTAGACTTCGACAATCGGGGCGCAATCGCTTCGATCCAGGCCAAAGGCCACCCACTTCTCGCTTCTGGAGTGGTAACGGCATTGCGTTCGGCGGTCCCTACTTCAACGTGCTCGGGTCAGAAGGCTGCAATGCAGTTCAGCTTTGTCATCGACGACGGTATCGATCCGAAGACGCCCATCTCAGTCACGTCCGTTTCGGCGTTCGACTACCGGATTGTCGCCCCGGCCGAAGTGATAGAGATGTCGATTTCCGATCCGGCGTGGATCTTCAGCCGTAAAGGAAGGTTCTTCCACCATGTCAAGATAGCACTGTCGAAGCTGAAGTTCTGGTAAGAATGCGACGATAGCGATGCCTGTCCAGCCGTGCGGAAACAGTGCAGTGCGCCTCCGGCAAAGCGGCGGGCGTTGTTCCATGTGGTGGGCATCGCAACACGCCGTAGCAGCCTCTCAAGATGCCCACAATGGGATCAATAAGTTTTCGTGGCGGAGGAAGAGGGATTCGAACCCCCGAGTGAGTTACCCCACTAACGGTTTTCAAGACCGCCGCCTTCAACCGCTCGGCCATTCCTCCACTCTCGATTCTACATGGTCCGGGCAAGCTGAAGCATGCCCCACCTGTCATGCGCCGCTCTGCTGCGCCAGCAGACGGTCGAGCTTTCCGCTGAGCTCAGTCAGTTTGGCGATCGTCTCGGCGTGCTGCACCTCGTCGGCCGGCGGCGACTTCCGGTGGATATAGAACACGCCGCCCGGTTCGAGCACGCAGCGCTCGACGTCTTCGAGACCGTCGAAGCCCTGGCGGTGCAGCATGGTCGTCAGCTCGGCGCGGGTGAGCAACTCCTTGGCGAGCCCTCCCTTGACGACCTTCCCGTGTTCCACCAGCGTGGTCGGCTTGCCTTCGAAAAGCTGGTCCAACCGGCGGTGGCGGAACAGGAAGCGCACCACCAGGTAATTGACCGCGAGTAGCGTGAAGGCGCCGATCAGGCCGCCGGAGAGCGAGTTGTCGTTGCCGATGATCGCGTTCTGCACCGTGTTCGACAGCGATAGCAGCACCACCAGGTCGAACGGATTCAATTGCGCCAGTTCGCGCTTGCCGAATGCCCGCAGCAGGAGCACCAGGAAAAGGTAGACGATGATCGGGCGTATGATCTTCTCGAGTACCGGAACGCCCACGCCGAAAATATCGTTCCACATGCCATGTGAGATCGCCCAGGTGGGCATTTTTTGTGATTCCTCCTCTCGCGATTATCGCGGATTTGCGCGCGCCGGGCGGAATCGGCTACAAAGGAAGGAAAGCGCAACATCGCCGGCCGGTGGAAAGGCTGTGGAAGGAGGGTGCACGGTTGCGGAAAACCAATCGGGACGCGCTGATTGCGGACGACTTCGGGCGCGGTCGGCGGCAGGCTCCGGGGCCGCGGTTTATCCTGAGCCTAACCCTCTCAAAACGCGGCTCGTGTTTTTTCTGTAATCGAACGTGCGCAGAACGTTAAGCTAACTGAATTGGTATCATGAACGCTCCCAACGCGATCGAAAAAGGTCTTCCGACAAATCTTGACGCCGAACGGTTCGTGCTCGGCTCGATTCTGCTCAACGAGAGCATGTACGTGCAGGCAGCGGGGACGCTCGAGGCCGACGACTTCAGTCTGGAGAAGCACCGGCGCATTTTCCGCCGCATGGGCGAGCTGCAGGAGCGCGGCGAAAAGATCGACCGCGTCACGGTGGCCAACGAGCTGATGAAGTTCAACGAGCTCGAAGCCTGCGACGGGCTGAGCTACCTGGTTTCGCTCGACGACGGGCTGCCGCAGCTCCCCAACCTGGACAGCTACATCCGCATCGTCAAGGACAAGTCGATTCTGCGGCGCATCATTTTCGCTTCGCAGAACATGATGAGCCGCTGCCTGATGGGCGAAGACGAGCCGGACGAAATTCTGGCCGGCGCCGAGGAGACGCTGCTCAAGCTGGGCGACACGCGGGTGAAGAACGGCCTCGAGAACGCCCACGACATCGTCACCGGGTACGAAGGCGGCGTCAACGCGTTCCTCGATCCGAGCAAGCGCATCAAGGGAATCTCGACCGGCTTTGCCAAGTTCGACGAGTTGTCCGGCGGGATGCACGGTGGGGAACTGCTGATCCTGGCCGCGCGGCCCTCGATGGGGAAGACCGCGCTGGCGCTGAACATCGCGCAGCACGTGGCGTTGAAACTGAAGCAGACGGTGGCGATCTTCTCGCTCGAAATGTCCAAGGAATCGCTGCTGACGCGCCTGTTGTGCGCGACGGCGCGGGTGGACAGCCAGAAATTCCGCCAGGGCTATCTGAACCAGGAGGAGCGGCGCAAGCTGCACCACGCGCTGACGGAACTGGTGGAAGCGCCGCTCTATGTCGACGACACGCCGGGCGTACACCTGATGGACATGCACGCCAAGCTGCGGCGGCTGCAAGTGGAGAAGCATCACGTCGGCCTGGTGATCGTGGATTACCTGCAACTGATGACGGGGCGCGGGCGGTTCGAAAACCGCGTGCAGGAAGTGAGCGCGCTCTCGCGCGGCATGAAGCTGCTGGCCAAGGAACTGAACGTNNGACCTGGTCGCATTCATCTTTCGCGAGGAAGTCTACAACAAAGACCGCGAAGATCTGCGCGGCCTGGCCGAACTGATCGTGGCGAAGCAGCGCAACGGCCCCATCGGCACCGCCAACCTGGTTTTTCTCCACGCGCAAACCAAGTTCGAAAACCGCGCCGAAGATACGGGGGCGATCGAAGAATAGTTTGGTGGGGCAGGTTTCAACCTGCCAACGCCCGCTTGCGGGCGCGTTGGTTCCAACCCCAGCGGGCAACCGCTCACTGACGGTCGCGGCTCCGATTGGTCGCAGAGGATTGGGTGCAGAGGAGCCGTGGCGAGCTATCGGGTGGCATACGCTTCCACCGCCGCGAAGGGCTCGGATTGAATGCGGGCGCGCAGGGTGGGGTGGCGCAGGCTTTGCGCGGCGGCGCGCAGGCGGACTGCGGAGCCGGCGGTGAGCAGGCAGCGGTAGCGGTCGGCTGTGTCGCGGTAGGAATAGCCGGCGTAGACTGGGTCGGAGGCGTTCACGATCTCGATCAGATCCTCCCAGAATCCGGCGCGGCGGAACAGGCCGCGGGGAACGGCGGATTCGCGGGCAATCTCAATCGGCCGCCGGCCGCCGAGCAAGGCGGCACGCACGCAGCGGGCGGGGCAAAAGGCCAACGCCGGATCGGGATCGGGGAAGCTCGCCAGCACTTCGCGCAGGCTTTTGGGATCGGCCGGGAACCCCGCCCAGCGCAGGCGCGAGGCGCCGGTCACCAGCCAGCCGCGCAGCAGGATTTCATAAAGGCGCGCTTCATCCTTACCGGCTACGGCGAGCATGTGCCCGACCAGATCGTGGAGGGGCAACTCTTGCACGACCACGGGCGTGATGTCGATCGCTCCGGCGGCTTCCGAACTCAGTTTGACGCGGACGGTAGGGGGCAGCGCCATGCTTCATTTCACGCTAGCATAGGACCGTGACGGACCTCGAAAAGGTGGAAGTGGAACTGGCGCGCTATTTTCACGCGCTACTACGCTTCTCGGTACGCGAGCACGACGGCGCGGTCGAACTGGTGATGGACCTCAAGCGGCCTCTGGGCGGGACCCACGTGTACTACAAGGCGATTCCCGTGCACGATATCCATCATCGCGACTTCAACGCGCTGTTCCAGAAGTTCCTCTACGATTGCATGCGCGACTACCTGGTGCAAATGTTCCTGCGCACGCCGGACAGTTGGGAAGGCGACTATTGACTCCGGCCGGCGAGATCCTTGCCCGCGAGATCGAACGCGCGGGCGCGGTCAGCTTCGCCCGCTTCATGGAAGTCGCGCTCTACCACGAGCGGTACGGCTATTACCGGCGCGCGCGCGATCCGTTCGGCAAGCACGGCGATTTCTATACTGCCGAGCAATTGCAGCCGGTGTTCGGGATGCTGATGGCGGCGCGCGCGCGGCAACTGTATCGCGCCACGGGCGAGGCGGCGGTGCCGGCGGTGGTGGAACTGGGAGCCGGGCGAGCGGAGATGGCGGCGGCGTTCGCGCCGTGGCCGTACGTGCCGGTCGAGATCGAGGGCGGAAAACTGCCGGAACATTGGAGCGGTGTTCTGTTTTCGAACGAATTCTTCGACGCGCTGCCGGTGGAGGTGGCGATCTTCCGCGATGGCGAGTTTCGCGAGCAGCGCGTTGGATTTTCCGACGGCGAGTTCGTTTGGCAGACGGGCGAGCGCGCGGGCGAAGAGGTCGTCGATTATCTGGCGCGCTATTGCCTGCCGCCCGAAGAAGGCAACTGGTATGAGGCCGGGCTGGAGGCGCTCGAATGGATGGCGCGCATCGCCGGTTCGATGGATGCGGGCTGCGCGATCACGGTCGATTACGGGTACACCCGCGCGGAGGCCGTGCGGTTCCCCATGGGGACGTTGATGGGATACCGCGCGCACGTGGCGCGCGAGGACGTGTTGACCGATCCGGGCGAACGCGACATCACGGCGCACGTGAACTTCACGGCGCTCGAAGAACGCGGCGCGCAGTTGGGATTGCGGCGCGCGAGCTTTCAAACGCTGACACAGACGCTGCTCGACGCGGGCGAAGAGGACGAGTTCGCGAGCGTGCTCGCGGTGGAGGATGCGGGCGAAGCGGTGCGGCGCAGGATGCAACTGAAGACGCTGCTGGTGGGAATGGGCGAGACGTTCCGGGTGCTGGTGCAGAGGAAAGAGGGAGTGGGCAAAGCGGAGGGAAAAGCCTGAAACAATGAAAAAGGCCCCGAAAACCGGGGCCTTGGAGTGGAACTTGTGTGTACGCCCTTGTACAGGGCGAACCCGGGGCTACTTCTTTTTCTTCGGAGCAGCCTTTTTCTTCGCGGGCTTCTTGGTTGCGCTCTTCATCGAATGATTCTCCCTAACATCAAATTTTGCGACGTAAAAAAAATCGCAATGTGATTCATATATAAGGTTGTTCGGGAAGAAAGTCAAGAGAAAAATGCATTTTGGTTTTTGGAAACGTCGCGTGGAGGTGGGTAGGCGCGCGGGATCGCTCGCGATGCGCGCATCGCGACAGCCGGCGACGATCGGCGGAGGCGATGGCGCGCTCGATCGCGGTGCGCGGAGTCGCGTACAATAGCGCATGATGATCCGCTTCGTTCGTTATCGCGCCGGCGCGGCCGTATCGTATGGCATTCTCGAGGACGATCGCGTCCGCGAGATTCGCGGCGGCCTGTTCGAGTATGCGGAGACCGGCGTCGTGCGGCCGCTTTCCGAAGTGAAACTGCTGTGCCCGTGCCAACCGGGCAAGCTTTTCGCGGTGGGGCTGAATTACCAGAGCCACCTGGGCAGCCGGCCGGGGCCGGCGCAACCGGAGATCTTCTTCAAGCCGGTGAGCGCGCTTCAGGACCCGGGCGAGCCGATCCGCATTCCGCGCGATGCGACCGACGTCCACTACGAAGGCGAGCTGGTGGTGGTGGTGGGCAAGCAACTGCGCAACGCTTCGAAGGAAGAAGCGCGCGCGGGAATTTTCGGCGTGACGTGCGGCAACGACGTGAGCGAGCGCCAGTGGCAGCTCGGGCCGCACAAGGACCTGCAATGGTGGCGCGCCAAGGGATCGGACACGTTTGCGCCGCTGGGGCCGGCGGTGGTGACGGGTCTCGACTACGGCAACCTGCGACTCGAGACGCGGCTCAACGGCGAAACGGTGCAGAAACAGACCACGGCGGATTTGATTTTCGATTGCCCGGCGATCGTGAGCTGGATCAGCGGCTGGGTGACGCTCGAGCCGGGCGACGCGATCTACACGGGCACGCCGGGCAGCACGCGCAGGATGGCGGCCGGCGACGTGGTGGAAGTCGAGATCGAAGGCATCGGCGTGCTGCGGAACCCGGTGGAGTAAGGGCGCGGGCTTTCTTTCGCCCCGTTCCGGGGCTGCGTCGAACGGCCAGCCACCCACGGCTTGCGCCGTGGGCTACTCTCTTTCGCCCTACGGGCTGAAGTGCGGCGGCCCTCTGTTTCGCCCTACGGGCTGAAGCGCGGTGGGTTCGCGCGGGTGGTCATATCGGCGCGGCGGATTCATGCGCGCGGATTGCGGGATCATCGAAAAGAAACTCGCCCGCAAGCGGGCGTTGGCAGGTTGAAACCTGCCCCACCTTTGCGTTGGCAGGCGGGGGGCGTGCCTCACTGGGGCGGCGTGTGGTGTAATGGGAACACTTCGCACTCTATGAGGGACATTCAGAAGCGTTTCCGCAGGGCCTGGAAGCGTGCGCACCGGCGCGCGCGGGAAATCCGGATGATCGCCAAGGGGCTGGTCTCGACCCGCCACGCGGTGATGGCGCACATCATTCCGATGCGGCGGTGCAATCTATCCTGCGCGTACTGCAACGAGTACGACGACCATTCGAAGCCGGTCGCGATGGAAACCATGTACCGGCGGATCGACCGGTTGGCCGAACTGGGGACGAGCATCGTCACCATCAGCGGCGGCGAGCCGCTGCTGCATCCGGACCTGGACCCGATGATCGCGCGCATACGGCGGCGCGGCATGATCGCGGGGCTGATCACGAACGGGTACCTGCTGACGGCGGAGCGCATCCAGCGGTTGAACCGCGCGGGCCTGGAGCACATGCAGATTTCGATCGACAACGTGATGCCGGACGACGTTTCGAAGAAAAGTCTGAAGGTGCTGGACCGCAAGCTATGCCTGCTCGCGGAGCACGCGGAGTTTCACGTCAACATCAACTCGGTGGTGGGCGGCGGGATACGGCAGCCGCAGGATGCGCCGGTGATCGGGCGGCGCGCCATCGCGCTGGGATTCACTTCGACGATCGGCATCATACACGACGGCGCCGGGCAGCTACGGCCGCTGGGCGGCGTGGAGCGCGAGGTTTATCTGGCGATGCGCGGGATGGAAAAATCCAGCTACGCGCAGATCAACTATTTCCAGGACAACATCGCGCACGGCAAAGAGAACGACTGGCGGTGCCGCGCCGGGGCGCGCTACCTCTACATTTGCGAAGACGGGCTGGTGCATTACTGCTCGCAACAGCGCGGCTATCCGGGCAAGCCGCTGCTCGAATACACGCTCGCGGACATGGCGCGCGAATACCGGACGGCGAAAGCCTGCGCGCCGCGCTGTACGGTGGCCTGCGTTCACCAGATTTCGTACATCGATTTCTGGCGCGGGCGGCAGGACCTGGCGCCAGTGGAGGCCGGGCAGGCGGCGCCGCAGGACTTGGTGCAACTGTTGTAAACAAAACGGGGCAAATTCACCCCGTTTGGCCCCGGCCAAGTGATTGAAAACAATCAAAACGACCCCAGTTTGGCGGGGCAAATTCACCCCGTTTGGCGGACCGCCCTATATATAAGGAGCGAACTGCCGGCAGCGAACTTGGGCCAGCCAGCGGTTGGCAGGCGATAGCGCCTGCCCCACAGTTCCTGGTTTTACTGTGACACAGGAGGTGGGCGGAGCCGAGCCTGCGCGGTTGAAAAACCGGGCATAAGCGACGTGTTGGCAGCGGGTTGAGAACATTCGTGGAGCGTGTGACCCAAAGCGCGGTGGACGCCGCAACCGCGGGATCGACGCGGAGTTTTGAAACGTCAAACTTGTTACGCACGTTTAAGGCTGTGGAGAAGACCGCTATGAAACCGAACTCATACAGCCCGACGGATTCGCTCGAAGTCCGTTCCGCCAGTAGGTCCCGCTGGCGATGGCAAGGCAGCATCTTGCCCCAAATGATTCTCTTGTCTGCCGCTTGCCTGGCAGTTGCCATGTGTCTCACGACGAGTTTGATGGGACAGACCAAAGGGACGGCTTCGGCCCCCGCGCCGCTCGCCCCTGGCGCCTACTTCGGATTGAAACTGCCAGGGGAGACGCCCGAGCTATTCGCGCCCGGCATCATCTCCCCACCCGGACGTTCGATCGGCCACCTTGCCATGTCGCCCGATGGCACGGAATGCTATTTCACGGTATTTGACGGCGTCTACGCCCACACCCATATCTTCTTTACCCGCTATGCAAACGGTGTATGGACGACGCAGGCTCCGGTGACTTTCACGGGTGGGCGGGAGAGCATGGAGCCCCTGTTTTCGAGAGACGGCAACCAGTTGTACTTTGGCGTCAAGAACTCGAGCGGCGGGCGGACCGACGTGGATTTTTGGACGGTGCGGCGCGGTTCACGGGAACAGGAATGGAGCGATCCGCAGCCTCTTCCCGCGCCGTTCAACTCACCCAAGGACGAATACTCGCTCGCGCAAGCGGCCGATGGGACCATGTATTTCGCCTCTGAACGCGAGGGCGGACATGGCGGCCTCGATATCTACCGGACGGTCGCGAAGCCTGGGCAGCCTTTGCAGGTGGAAAACCTGGGGGCGCCGGTCAACTCCGAATTCAACGAGGCCGATCCAGGCATCTCACCCGACGGTCATACCCTGGTTTTCTACTCCGTGCCCAATCGCCCCGGCGTGACGAGCAACTCGTCGGATCTCTTCATCTGTTTCGACAACGGGCATGGCGGCTGGACCACGCCGGTCAGCATGGGAGAGGGATTCAATACTCCGGGCGACGAGTATGCGGCCACTTTCTCGCAGGATGGCCGGGTGCTTTTCTTTGCGCGTTTCGATGGAAAGCACGGGGATGTCTATTGGGTTTCCACGACGGCGCTGGAACGGTTTCGAAAGCTTTCCCGCTAAGTGCCTGCTTCGAGATTGAAGTAACACGGCGATCGAGGCAAAACTGGACCCACTGAAGCCTGAGTGCTGCGCTGCATCGAGACCCTCGGCCGCCCGATTCAACGAACGGAGCTAAGATGAGCACAGTTTCTATGTCGCTTAGCCGCTCCCGTCTGCTCGCGCTCGCATCCGGCTCCGCATGGCTCGTGCTGGGTGTGGTTGAGCTGATGGCCAGCGCGGTCGGCGGAGACAGAGTGAATCCCCGATTTTTGCGGGCCGTTACGGTCATGACGATCTCGGGCTTCCTGTCCTGTCTCTTGCTCTTCTGGCTGTTTGGAAAACTGGAGCGGACGCTCCGGGGCGTGCGCCTGGTGGGTGCGGTTGCGGCAGCGTGCCTGGTTGCGTCGGCTGGGCGATCCGTATTCGCCGTTCTTCTCCGGTACATTGGCATAACCGTATTCATAGGCGAACCTCACCTGCGCTGGCAGGCAGTTTGTGCAAACGCACTGTGGGGGTCCGGGCAACTGGGGTTGTGCTCGGGGTTGTACTTCATGGTTCGCTATTGGATCGAATTGCAGGACCAGCGGGAGAAGACTCTTCGCGCGACCGCGCTGGCTCACCAGGCGCAATTGCAGATGCTGCGTTACCAGCTCAATCCGCATTTCCTGTTCAACACGCTGAATTCGATCCGGGCGATGGTGATCGAGGATCCTGCGAAGTCCCGCCAGATGATCACCAGACTCGCCGACTTTCTCCGTTATTCGCTGGATGGCGAGGCGAGAGAGACTACGGTTGGTGGCGAGATAGCGGCGCTGCACGGCTACCTCGAGATCCAGCGGATCCGCTTCGAACAGAAATTGAAAGTCACTACTGAGATCGACCCGCGAGCGGAAGCCGCCGTGATTCCGTGTTTCGTGATTCATGGGCTGGTGGAGAACGCGATCAAGTACGGCATGGATACGAGCGCGATGCCGTTGCAGGTATTGATTCAGGTTTCGATCACGGACGGCCGGATGCAGATCCGGGTCCGCAACAGCGGCCGACTGGTCGCCAGAGACGCCACCGGTTCCGGCGCTGCGGTGGGGACAGGAACCGGGATTCGCAACATCATCCAACGCCTGGAGCTGAGCTTCCCGGACAGATACTCGTTCGAGATTTACGAGGGTGACGGGTGGGTCAACGCCGACATTAATCTGAAGCTGGAGGCGCAGCCGGCATGAAAAGCTACCGCGCGTTGATTGTCGACGATGAGAGGCTGGCGCGCCTCGAAATTCGCTGTCTATTAAAGGAGCATCCGCGGATTGAGGTTTCGGGCGAAGCGGAATCGGTTGCGCAGGCGTCCGCATTGATTGAGCAGGCGATGCCCGACTTGATTTTTCTCGACGTGAAGATGCCTGGAGAGTCCGGGTTCGACCTCTTCGAGCGCACAAGAGTGGATGCGCACGTCGTCTTTGTCACGGCCTATGACGAGTTCGCGGTTCGTGCGTTCGAAGTGAACGCACTGGACTACCTGATGAAACCGGTCGATCCGGAGCGGTTGGCGAGAACGGTGGATAAGTTCCTGGCGAATTCGAAGCCGCTCGCCGTTGCGAGACCCCTCGAATACTCGGACTCGATCTTTCTGCAGGCGCAGGAGTCGCCGCGCTTCGTGAAGATTGCCTCGCTGGTCTCGATCCGGGCGGAAGGGGACTACACGTCTCTGGTGGCGACGACGGGGCCGCTCGGCTTGGTTCCGACGTCCATGCGGGAATGGGAGAGCGTGCTTCCGGCCCGGCATTTCTGCCGCATCCATCGCTCGACGATCATCAATTGCGAGCTTGTGGTGCATGTCGAGAAGTGGTTCAACGATTCCTACCGGATTCATCTCAGGCATGTGGATCAACCGCTCGTAATGAGCCGCCGTCACTCCGCCAGTTTCCGCGAACGGTTCGGGATTTAGCCGCGCGGGTTCCCTGGCACAAACGGTCCACGCCGTTTGGCGACGTATAGGACCGCTCGGCGACGGTGTTTGCCACTCATCGTTTTTCCGGCCGGTTGCGCCGCCCGAGTACTTACACTGATGAAATATGACTAATAGGCTCTGTTTCTCCTCGTTGTTTGTGGCTGCATGTTTCATCGCCGGTAACGCGAACGCAGCGACGAACGAGTTCGGTCTCGACGTGCTCCGGGTCAGTCCGCGAGTGGCCGTTGTCTATGGCGATCCGTGGAACAATGCGATTCTCGCCCTGGCTTCTTCCAAGGGCTTGGTCGTGGTGGATTCCTCCTGGTCGAAGTCGGTGGCCCTTGGGTTCCGTCAAGCTATTGCGACGGAATTCAAGCGCAGCGATTTCGTCTACTTGATCAACTCTCACGAACACACCGACCATATTGGCGGCAACGCGGCCTATGCCGACCTGCCGATCATCGCGCAGGAATCGGTGCGCCGGGAAATGCTTAAGATGCCGACCGATCCCAAGAAGCAGGCGAGTTGGCGGGATTTCAGCGCCGCAAAAGAGATCGCGAAGATGCGTGACTGGTACACCAAGAACTATCCCTCCTTTCTCGATACGCCCGCCTATGCCGGCGCGGTAAAATGCTGGGAAGCCATCGGCCGCGATTTCCACGCCGGACCCGAACCGACTCCGCCGACCATAACCTTCGATCGGCGCCTTACTCTCAACCTTGGCGACCTGACGGTCCGCCTTGTCTACTTCGGTGGATTCCACTCGGTGGGCGACACGATCATCAGTGTACCCGAGGAGAACCTGGTGATGATCGGACAGTTGTTCTTCCCGCAAAAGCTTCCCCATATCCCAGCCAAGCAGGCCGAGACGACGACGCCGGCGATGGTGGACAACTGGCTGGTCGTGCTGCGCGAAGTACTGAACGAATCCGACGAAAACACGCGGTTCATGACCTGCAGCGGGCGGCAGTTCATGAAGAAGGGCGATGTCGAGCAATTCCTCGGCTATCTCGAGAAGATGTGGATAGGTGTGCGGCGCGCCAGAGCCGAGGGGAAAGCCCTGGAACAAGCACGGGCAGCACTGCCGCTAAAGGACTTTCCCGCGTACGCCCAGCTACCGGACGAAGCATTCGTTGGAACTGAATGGGAGGTTCGTAACATTCAGCAGAACAACGTCGATTTCTTCTGGAAGGTTCTTTCTCACTGACGCGCCCAGCAAATAGGTTGGCCGGGTCGCCATCGTGCGCAGAATCTTAGAGTCGATTGACGGTAAGAATATGACTAACCATCGCTCTTTTGCCTTGTTGTTGGTGGCCGCATGTCTCATCGCCGGTAACGCGTCCGGCGCCGCGGCTCTCGCTTCAGCCGAAGATAGCTCTAGCCCCGCGCCACTCGCCCCTGGTGCCTACTTGGGATTGAAACCGCCGGGCGAGACGCCGAAGCTGTTGGCTCCAGGCATCATCGACATTCCTGGGCGTAGCGTTGGCAATGTTGTCTTTTCACCGGATGCCACGGAGTGCTATTTCACGGTATTTGACGGTGCTTGGACTAACTCGAGAATCCTCTTTAGCCGCTACGAAAACGGCGCGTGGACACACCCGGCTCTGGCGAGTTTTGCGGATGGACGGCAGGAAAATGCGATGTTGTTCTCCAGAGACGGCAACCGGCTATACTTCGGCGTGAGCGCCTCACCCACCGACCAGGAGTTGTGGATGGTGCAGCGCGCTTCCAGGGAAGAGGAATGGAGCAAGCCGCAGCCTCTTCCCGCGCCGCTCAACTCGTTGCTCAAATCGTTCAAAGCCCAGGTGTTTCTGCAGACAGCGGATGGAACCATGTATTTCGTCTCCAACCGCGATGTCGGACATGGCGATATCTACCGGACGGTCTCCGAGCCCGGCCAGCCATTGCAGGCGAAGAATCTGGGGGCTCCGGTCAACTCCGAGCTTGACAAGGTGGATCTCGGCATCTCGCCGGATGGTCATACTCTGATTTTCTTCTCCAAGCCCAATCGCCCTGGCGTAACGAACAATGCCACGGATCTCTTCATCTGTTTCGATAACGGGCATGGCGGCTGGACGACGCCAGTCAACATGGGAGAGGGGTTCAATACGCTCGCCGACGTCGAGTATGCGCCCACTTTCTCGCAAGATGGCTTGGTGCTCTTCTTTTCGCGTTTCGATGGGAAGCACGGGGACGTGTATTGGGTTTCCACGAGCGCGTTGGAACGGTTCCGGAAGGTCTCGCACTAATCATTTTAGAAGTGGCCCTAATGAGTCTTGCGGCACTGCGCGGCCTATGACAGACTTGCGACACGAAGGCTCGAATCGAAGTGTTGCCGATGGGCGTGGGTTGCGCGCTCGCGCTGCGCGCGGCAGGGCCCGGGACGGAGACGGCGCAAGTGGAGGCCACGTTTAAGGTGACGGCCGCAGTGGCGCCGCTCGACGTCGTGGTGACCGATTCGAAGGGGCGTCCGGTCGGACGGATCACAACTTCAGCCGGAATGGCACCATCGCCGAGCGCTCGAACCCGGCATCCCCGTAAAGCCTCATCGCCCGACTGTTGTCACCGTCGGTTAGCAGCGTGATTCGCGCGCAGCCCGCCATCCTGGCTTCGGTCACGGCGTGGTTCAAGAGGCGGCGGCCGATGCGTTGTCCGCGCCAGTCCGGATGCACAACCATATCCTCCAGCCAGGCGGCTCTGCTTCCTTCCGCGGTGCTGACGGTGAACAGTATCGCGACCATTGCAATCGCTGCATCGGAGTGGGTTGCGCAGTAGATGCGACCGGCCTCGGGATTGGCGAGTATAAGCCGCAGGCCGCGCCGCTGGCGTTCGGGGTCGGGTGCGAAGTCGGCTTCCTGAGTGAACAGTTCGGCCAGCAGTGAGCAAAGGTGGCGTACGTCATCGAGACACGCCGGCCTGATTTGGACGAGTGACGGATCGGCGCCGCTGGGGGAAAGCGGAGTCATGGAGCCGGCGTGGGGTGGCGCACGTCTTCCTGCGTGCCACGCCATTGGTGCTGCCGACGCACACCGGAGCATCGGCCGCCGGCAGGAATACCGGCGTGACACGCAGGAAGACGTACGCCACATTCCTGTGGCATGGTTCTAGCGACTATACGCGGGCAGGTCCGCATGCTGGGCCAGTTCCTTCTCGCGCAGCAACTCGCGCGCAATCATGACCAGTTCTTCCCGGCGGACAGCGCCTTTCAGGGCGCGGGACTTGCGGCGAACCGCGGACAGGAGTTCGGGACAAAGCGCAGCCGGCATGGATACGCCGCTGGCAGCCAGAAGCGATTGGACGCCGGCCGACCCGGAGTGCTTACCGACCGCGAAGTCCTCCGGCGCGCGCCCCACTTCCTCGCAGGCAAACGGCTGATAGGCGGCCGGGTTCTTCAGCAGCGCGGCGGTGTGGATTCCGGATTCATGGCGAAATACGTCGGCGCCGGTGACGGGCTTGGCGCGGTGAATGGACCGGCAGGCGCGGTTCGCCACCAGTTCGCAGAGAGAGCCGAGACGCGAGGTGTCAACGGCGGCGTCCCTGTTGAGCGTGTGACCGATCGCCATGGCGACCTCTTCGAGCGGCGCGTTGCCAGCGCGTTCTCCCAGTCCGTTGACCGTGACGCTGACCGCATCGGCGCCGCCTTCGATGGCGGAAATGGTGTTGGCTGTGGCCATGCCGAGATCGTTATGACCATGGAACTCGAGCGCGAGACGGCTGCCGGCGATCTTCCGCAGCCTGCGAAAGGAACGCCACGTCTGGTGCGGATTCCAAATGCCGACGGTATCGGCGATGCGTACGCGGTCCGCGCCGGCATCTCTTGCGGCGCGGACGAATCGATCGAGCACCGCCGCATCCGCGCGCGAAGCGTCCTGCGCGCCCACGGAAACGGAACGGAAGCGGGCGCGGGCAGAGCCGGCGAGTTCCTCAAGATTGCGCCAAAGCCAATGTTCGTCCTTATCCAGAACGCCGAGAAGAATGGGAGACACCGGAAAGGAGATGTGGACCGAATCGACGGCGCAACTCGCGGCGTGTTTGAGGTCGAGCGCCGTAGCCCGGCACCACGCGGTCACCCAGCAGTCCAGGCGCAAATCGACAATTGCCTTGAGATCGGCGCGTTCCTCTTCGTCGATGGCGGGGGTTCCGGCTTCCAATTCCGGCACTCCCGCCGCGACGATGGCGGTGGCGATTTCCAGCTTGTCGGCACGCGAGAATACCACGCCCGGCGCCTGCTCGCCGTCGCGCAAGGTGCTGTCGATGAGATGGATTCTCGCTTGTGGCATGGTATGTCAGGAAATGAGAAGCGCTTCGGCCGGCTTGCCCTCTTCGAGCGCGTCCAGCATCAGGTCGATCCGATCCTCGTCCATTTTTCCGTACCAATGGCCTTCCGGATAGACCACCACGACGGGCCCCTGTTCGCACAGTTTCAAACAGCCGGCGGTCGAGACGGTGACACCGTCCAGGCCCCGGTCCGACACTTCGGATTCCAGGTAGCCGACGAGCGCGGCCGAATCCTTCTTATGGCAAATTCCCTTGGGGTCTCCCGCCACGCGGAAGCTCCCGCAAACGAAGACGTGATGTTTTGGCTTTTCCACGTTGTCTCTCCTGTGTCTCTATCAGCAACCGGATCCGGTGCCCGAGCAACCGCCGCAACCCTGGAATAACTTCTGCATCCCGCGCGGGAGCTGTCCGGTCCGGTTCCAAGCGACAATGGCGTCCGACGCAACGCCCACCGCTTCGATGACGCGGATTCCGCGTTGTTCGAGAATCCGACGCGGCGTCTTTCCGACCGCACTGGTGAACACGGCCTTGCAATCGTCGAGCGCGTCCGCCAGCTTCTCCCAGCGAGCCAGCCCGCCGCCGGCATCGGGAGCATCGCGCATTTCGATGAGCGCGGGCGGCCCGTCGGGCTGCGGCTCGAACACCCAGAGGCGCGTGGCTTCGCCGACGTGCTGGTTGATAAGCGCGCCTTCGTGGCTGGTCAGGGCGACGTACGGGCGCCGTTCGTTCGGATTTACGGGTCCGGCGGCGGTGGTTTGCAGCAGCTCGACCAGCGTTTGCGATTGTGGTGCGCCCAACAGTCCCACGGCGTCGGCCCGGCAGCGCGTGCAATGCAGCATTTGAGGTAAAAACTCCGCCGTGCGCCCGCGCAGTTCGGTCAACTCGGCATGATCGATCTCGCCGATGGAGGCGAACGGCGTACCGGCGACCGGATAAAGCGGAATCGCGTTCATGATGTTCGCGCCCAGCGAAGCCATTTCGCGAGCCACCGCGACGGCGTGGCCGTCATTAATGCCAGGCATGACGATGGTGTTGATCTTGACCGTGATGCCGTGCCGCTTGAGCTCGACAATGGCGAGGCGCTGCCGCTCGAGCAGCGCGGTGGCGCCGTCCACGCCGCGCAGGATGCGGATGCCAGCGCGGACCCAGGCGTAAATCTGCGCGCCAATCGCGGGGTCCACCGCGTTCACGGTTAGTGTGACGTGGCTCACCTGCAGCTTCGCGAGCTCGGCGGCATGGGCGGCCACTTCGAGTCCATTGCTGGCGACGCACAACAGCATCTCGGGGTAACGATTGCGCACCAGGCGAAGCGTCTCGATCGTCGGTTCGGGGCTGGCGAACGGGTCGCCCGGTCCGGCGATTCCCACCACGCGAATTTCGGGCGCAGTCTCGAGCGCGCGCTCCAGATAGAAGACGGCCTGCTGCGGCGTGAGGACGGCGCTCGTCACGCCGGGCCGGCTTTCGTTCAGACAGTCGTACTTCCGATCGCAGAAGTTACACTGCACGTTGCACCGCGGCGCCACCGGCAGATGTATCCGCGCGGCGGTCTCTCGCGCTGTCTCGTTGAAGCACGGGTGTTGTGTTAGATCCAGTGTCATCGCGCCTCCATCATTGATAGCTGTAGCCCACCGGCGAACGCTCCTGCGCGCACGCCAGTAAGGTGTTCGTCACCGCGTCAAACAACTGCTGCGCACCGCGATAGCCGAGATGCAGGATTCGCTGGCCGCCGATCCGGTCGTGAATGGGGAAGCCGACGCGAATCAGGGGAACGTCGAGCTCACGAGCGACGCTGTAGCCCTTGCTGTTGCCAATCAGGAAATCCGGCGCCAAGCCGCGCGCGACCTCACCCATGGTGGCGAAGTCCATGCCCTCCTTTACGACGATGGGATCGGTGACGTCGCCTGTCACCGCCTTTATGTCATCTTCGAGCCGACCGCTCTCGCCTCCCGAGGCGCACAGCACGGGCTGCACGCCAATCTCGGCTAAAAATGAAGTAAGTCCAACCACTAAGTCTTCCTCGCCGAACACTACGGCGCGGCGGCCGAAAACGTACTTATGAGCGTCGACGTAAGCGTCCACCAGGCGGCCGCGCTCCTTGGCGTGTTTCTCCGGCATTGGGCGGCCCGCCAATTCGGATAGAGCGACAAAGAACCGATCGGTTTCGACCACGCCCATGGGCCAACCGAGTTTGTGGCGGGGCACGGCGAATTTGTTTTCGAGCGATGCCGCCGCCGTCCCGGCGTCCGCCATGGTGCGTCCCATCTCCAGGCTGGCGCGCGCGCGCCCCATGGCGCAGAGGTCCGCCACGGGCGTTCCGCCGGCGGGGATATCCTCGTACTCTTCGAGCTGCGGCCCGTCGAGCGTTTCCGAATAGTCGGGAAGCAGGGTGGCCTTCAGTCCGAAATCGGCGAACACTTCTTTCAGATAGCGCAGGTCGGCGGGAGACACCATGCCGGGGAACACGTTGACACCGTCGCCA
The DNA here is from genome assembly GCA_003157745.1 of Bryobacterales bacterium. Lineage (GTDB taxonomy): Bacteria > Acidobacteriota > Terriglobia > Bryobacterales > Bryobacteraceae > Bog-375. The sequence goes on from PMKM01000115.1 coordinate 30,099, forward strand.
GCCGGGCCGCCTTCGGCCAACTGTTCGACCAGCGCCTTCACGGTTGCGTGGAAACCATCCACGTGGGTTCCCTTATAACTCGGCGTCGAAACGTGCACGGTGCGAAACGCCGCATCGCCGTCCGGATGGAATCCGTGCAACAGGTGGCCGACGTCTTCGCCGATGGTTTCCGGCAGGCATGTGGTCGCGATACCGATCAGTTCCGGATGATACTGGCGCGCCAGATTATTCAAGCCGTTGCGGAGGTTGTCGCCCCCGCCGAACACCGTAGTAGCCTCGCTGAAGCCGGAGACTGCGATGTCGACCGGCTCGCGAAAATGCGAAATCAGATAGCGGCGGATGTACGTGGCGCAGCCCTGCGAGCCGTGCAGAAAGGGGACCGCGCCAGCCACGCCGCGCAGCGCCAGACAGGCACCCAGCGGCGCGCACAGCTTACAGGCGTTGCGCGTGGCGGCGAGTGGTTCGATCGCGATCATGAGCCGTACCTCCGAGCGCCGCGCGGCGTTAGCTTCCACACCGGGCTGGCCACAGTGGTATAGACCTCGCGCGCGAAATTCAGCATGCCGAGGAAGCCGGCCAGCGGCTCCTTGCGTTCGTGG
>PMKM01000182.1 GCA_003157745.1 Bryobacterales bacterium
GGAATAGAAGCCGCCGCCGGCGTTCGAATTGTTATTACTCAGTTGCTGAGTAACTTGCGGGACAGTGACGCCATAAGAGAACAGCTTGTTTGGATCGAGCAGTACCTGGTACTGCATGGTCGTGCCGCCGAATCCCGAATCGTCCGCCACTCCCTGAATCGATCGGTAGTGACGCTCTAATACCCAGTCTTCGATCACCTTCAGGTCCTGCGGCGAACGGTCGGGACTCCGCAGCACGTACCTATAGATAAGGCCACTGGGGCTGTACAACGGAGAGATAGAGGGTTGCAACCCGGAAGGAACCGCGGCGGCGGCCATCCGTTCGAATGCCTGCTCACGCACGAAGTACGGATCGGCGCCGTATTCGAAGTTTATCTCGATGGCGGAGAGACCGTAAAGCGAAATCGAGCGCAGCGCATCCAACCGCGGAATCCCGTTCATTTCGATTTCGAGCGGAATCGTCACCAGCCGTTCCACTTCCTCGGCCGCGTGGCCGGGCCACTGCGTGATGATTTCGACGTGCGGCGGCGAGAGATCCGGGTACGCGTCAATGGGAAGGTTGAGAAAGGCGAACGCGCCCCAGACCATCAGGGCGAGCGAGGCGATCACGATCAGGAACCGCTGCCGCAGTGCGAAGGAGACCAGTTTTTCGATCATGCGTCGTGGCCTCTATTGAATCGCGTTGGCAAACTGGAGGAACAGGCTGCCGTCGCTCACGATCGGTTCGCCCTCCTGCAATCCGCTCGTGATCGCGATCAATCCGTTCTGCTGCGGCCCGGTCACAACCGGTCTTTGCGCGAACTTGCCGGGCGACACCTGAATATATACGATCGGTTCGTTCTTGTCGTCCCGCAAGACGGCAGCCACCGGAACCACCAGAATGTTGTTCGCCGTGCTGGTATGAATCACCGCGTCCACGAACATGTCTTTCTTCAACAGGCCGCCTGGGTTCGCCGTAACGATGCGGACGGGCGTCGTGCGCGTGTTCGGATCCACGAAGGAACCGACATAACCGATCGTGCCTGTGAAGGCGCGGTTGAAGGACGGATTGCTTTCCTCCACGCGATCCCCAACCTTGACCGACGGCAGGTCGCGATCGAAAATATGGCCTTGCACCCAGACCGTCGAAGTGTCGCTCACCTGGAAGCAGACGGTCTGCCCCGCCTGAACCAACATGCCAGGCGAAATCAGTTTCTGCACCACCACGCCGGAAATGGGAGAGCGCACGGCGAGCTCGGTCGGGATCGACGTTCCCTGCCGCTCCGCCTGGTCGATCTCCTGTGCCGTGATGCCGAAGATCTTCAGCGGTTGCAGGCTGTTCTGTACGTCGGTCGCCGCGTCGTTATAATCCGCCGCGCTACTCTCGTAATCCTTGGTGGCAACCGCCCCGCGATCCACCATTTCCTTCATGCGGTCGACGATGGTCTTGTTGAATCGCTCGCGATTGCGGGCCTTGCGATACACGGCGATGGCGTTGGCGACGTCGGGGCTCGATACGTAAAGCAGCGGCTGGTCCTTCTTCACCGGAGTTCCCACGTCCACCAGGATCCGCGTGATCGGCCCGTTCACCTGCGTGATCGCCTGCGTCGTGTGGTCCTGGTCCCAATCCACCGTGCCCGTGGTGTGGATCGCAACTCCCCACGACGCCTTTGCCACGGGCGCGATCTTCAAATGCGCCAACTGATCCGCCGGCACGGTGAAGTAAGCGGCCGTCGAGCTGGATTCATCCGCCGGTTGACTCTCCGCCTTCTTCGCCGCTCCGCACGCCGTCTCAAATACTCCGAACGCCGCTAAGAGAACCGCGGGGATACACGCGGCCGCTCGAAATGGCCGCGCGCCAATGCTCAACAGCGACTGCATGGCAGACTCTTCTCCTGATTCCCATTCCCCAAAAACAACTTGGACCGGCGCCGCGTAAACGGCTCCGAGCCATCGGACGAGACAAGCGAGAGGAGCTATTGGATAGGAGGCGCGCGGGAACTGCCAGCGGCAAGCAGCACTTCGTGGACGGGCTGCACACTCGGCGTGGGCACCAGCCAGGTCAGCAGGAAAACCGGTGCCACAGCCGCCGGAACAATCGTCCGCAAAATCGGCATCGGCCCCGTGTGACACAGCAGGCAGCAGTGCCCCGGCGCATGATGCGACTCGTGCTGCGGGTCGAACGCGCTGGCCTGGGCCGCCGTGGTCAGCGACAACAGCAGCAGGATGAGCAGCGCTCGCCCGAAGGGCTTCCCGCGGCGTGCCGTTTTGTCTAGCCAGACGCCAAGCAGTGTAGACACAGGTGTGTTGTAGTGACGCAGTCCGATGCGTCCAGGTTACCAGAAAACTCGCCGTTCGGGGCTGCGAACGGATGGCCTGAGGCGCGCGTGTTCCGCGGTCCGTGCCCCCGGCCCATGTTGAATCGGTCGCATCGCGATGCCAGGCGCCGCGCGTGGCGGGAAGGCGTATCGTGAAAGCATGCCCGCTCCGCAGCATAAGCGCGTGGAACCGCCGGCGGACACGTGGCCCGCGCGAGCTCGCCAGTGGTGCCGCGCGGCGCTCGGCCTGGCGATTCTCTTCGCCAGCCTGCCGCTGGCGAGCAAGCTGCTGCTGGGTGGCTGGGGTTTCGACGACGCGCCGGCGATAGCCTGCCTGTGCCTGGCGGCTGCGGCGTACTTGTATTTAGCCGGACGCGTGCGCCGGGCCCCGATTCCCGATTCCGCCACGATGCTCGGCGAGGCCATCCAACTCGCGGCAGCCGGTGAGACCGCCCGCGGGATCGCGCTCTTGAACAAGGCGCTTCGCCTCAGCCCCCGTCTCTGGCAGGCGCGCGAGTACCGCGGCCAGATTCTTCTCGGCCACCCGGAAGCCGCCGAATCCGCGCTCCGCGACTTCACCGAGGCCATCCGGCTGGCGCCCAGCGAACCGCACCTCTATATCCTGCGCAGCCACGTCTTCACGCTGCTCGGACGGGAATCGTCCGCGCGCGCGGATATCGAGACCGCCGCCCGCCTCGGCGGAGACGCCGTGGCAACCACCGGCCCGTAGCCGCGAGGGCCTATTTCTTGGGATTCCGAATCGCTTCCGCCAGGTCCGCTGCCAGCGTGCGCGCCGTGTGCATGTAGGTTTCGTTGCCCGCGATGCGATCCAGCAGCGGCAGAAACTGGCCGCCCGCCGCCACGCGATGGTCCTCCATCGCCGCCGCCAGCACATTCAGAACTTTCATCACGCCCAGGTGATCGTACTTCGCCGCGCGCTCGAGATCGATATGGATCTCCGCCGATTCCCCCATCCGGTCGAACCAATCGACCAGCGTCCGCGCCGCCGCATCGTCGGAATAGTTGAATTTCGCTTCGCTCCTGGTGCCGCCGCTTTCGTAGCGCAGCAACTTGGTCCCCATGTAGGCGACCTTTGCCGACGATTCGAGTGGACGCCGGAAGTAGTCCAGCTTCTCGACCAGCGCAAACACCGCCGCCCTCTCTGCTTCGAATAGTTGGAACTTGATTGGAAACTGGTCGTCGTCGGCTTCGCGGTATTCGCCGCCGCCGGTCTCGTCGACACGCACGTTGAAATACGGTGGGGCGCTCCCGGGAAACGTCCGCGAATAGAACAGCCGCGCGTCGCCGGCCGCGAAAGCCGTTGCCGCCCAGAGCAGCGGGACCAGCCGCCGCGCGCCCTTCATGCCCGCTCGATCCTCGCCCGCGTCGCCTCGTGCGTCGCGTGGCAGATCGCCACCGCCAGCGCGTCGGCCGCGTCCTCGGATTCGATCGGGCTCGCCAGTTTCAGCAGCGATTGCACCATCGACTGCACCTGCACCTTCTCCGCGCGTCCGTAACCCACCACGCTCGTCTTCACCTCGAGCGGCGAATACTCCGCCAGCGGCACCCCCGCTTCCGCCACCACCAGCAGCGCCACCCCGCGCACCTGCGCCAGTTTCAGCGCCGTCTGCACATTGGCCGAATAGAACACGCCCTCTACCGCCGCCGAATCTGGCCGGTGTTCCCGCAGCAGCGCGCGCAAGCCTTCCGCAATCTTCAGCAGCCGCCGCTCGAACGGCAGTTTCGTGTTCGTGTGGATCGCGCCCGCCGCCACCATCCGGTGCCGGCCACCGTCGCTGTCGACCACTCCGTAACCGGTATGCGCCGACCCGCAATCGATGCCGAACACCCGCACGCTAGTGCCCGAGAGCCTCCATCTCCTTCTCGTCGATATCGAAGTTGGAGTACACGTTCTGCACGTCCTCGTGTTCTTCCAGCACGTCTTGCAGCCGCAGCATGCCCGCCGCGTTCTTGCCTTCCAGCCGCACCAGGTTCTTCGGCACCATCGCGATCGAAGCTTCGAGGATCGGTATCCCCGCCGCTTCGAGCGCCTTCTGCACCGCCTCGTGCGCTTCCGGCGCGGAAAGAATTTCCCACGCCTCGCCGTCCTGCCGCAAATCGTCGCCGCCCGCTTCCAGAGCCACGTTCATGAGCTGGTCTTCGCTCGCCTTTTCGCCCGATACGTAGATCTGGCTCTTGCGTTCGAACATCCAGGCCACGCTGCCCTGCTCGCCCATGTTGCCGCCTTGCTTCGAGAAGGCGTGGCGGATCTCGCTCACCGTCCGGTTGCGGTTGTCCGTGGCCACGTTTACCAGCACCGCCGCCCCGCCCGGCCCGTAGCCTTCGAACATCACTTCCTCGATCTGGCCGCCCTCGATTTCGCCGGTGCCGCGCATGATCGCTTTCTTGATGTTGTCCGCCGGCATGCTGGCCGCCTTCGCCAGCAGCACCGCGCTCCGCAGCCGCGGATTGCCGTCCGGATCGCCCCCGCTGCGCGCGGCGATCGTGATTTCCTTGATGATGCGCGTGAACGCTTTTCCGCGCTTGGCGTCCGTAGCCGCCTTCTTGTGCTTAATGGTGGCCCACTTGGAATGGCCTGACATGGTGAACCTCGGAGTGTCCCCGCCTCACACGGCCGGAAAATGTCGATTATGATTGCAACGTATTGAGAATAGCAGACTGCGCCCGTTGCGCTCAAGCCCAAGGTGGGGCATGCTTTAGCTTGCCCGTTTTCCCGGACCCGAAGGGCCTGCCAGCCAATCGGGCAAACTCCACCCGGTAGTGCGATATGCTCACACCATGAGCAAGCGGCTCCAGGTGTCTCTCACCGATCAAGAAATGGCCGACATCCGGACGCTCGCCAGCCACGAACGGCTGACCGTAGGTGAGTGGGTTCGCCGCACCCTGCGAGAAGCTCACACCCACCAGTCGGTGAAGGACCCGGAGGCCAAGCTGAAGGCGATCCGGCGCGGCGTGCAGCACTCTTTTCCCACCGCGGACATCGATCAAATGCTGAGCGAGATCGATGCCGGTCGCTGGACGGGTCTCGACCGGCTCTATCGGATCTGACGAAGCGCGCACGTCCCGAAATGCCTTACGATGGGATTGAGGTTGCCATGGGCAAACGGGAACTGATCGCTCGGGAATTGGATCGGCTGCCAGAGCAGGATCCGGATAAGCTCCTGGCGTTGCTGCGGTCGCTAAGGGACGCCCACACCGAGGCCGCGACGCCCATGCTTGCCGCCGAATCTGCGTTGGCCAAGGATTGGCTAACGCCCGAGGAGGACGCGGCCTGGGCCAATTTGTAGAATGCGGCGACGACACGCTTCCGTCATTGGCGAGTTTACGCGATCGTCGCGCTGATCGTCGGCGCGATTGCATGGGGGATCCACCACTGGACCAGGCTTCCCTTCTGGGCATGCGCCGGAATCTCGGTGGCCGCGTGCTTCGTTAACGGATTGATCGCGATGGTCGTCGACGACTAGCGACCCAGGCGAGACGTCCTACCGCGCCCTGCACGCGTTCGAGCTCACCATCGGCTGCCCGGCCTGGCACGAAAACGCCTCGTGAAAATCAGCCAGGTTTTGTATTCGGCTGCTGATCTGTAACTCTCCGGTCTTCCTGACGCCTACCGCGAAGCGCCCGGAGCGATGAACCTCAATTCAAGCAAGGAACAAGGACTTTCCGCCAACGCACTGGGGCAAGGCGAGTTCCAGATGACCATGCCAAGCTCCGGATACTTGTAGGTGTAATTGTAAACGAGGTCTCCGTTGGAGTTCGATTCCTGGCTACTCTCGGGTCCCAGGAGCTCTAACCGCAGGTCTTTCGAATACTTTTCAAAAAAGTCGCGGGTGGCCCCCTTGAATCGTCTTTGCAACGCGTCTCTTTGCACTTCTTTCGCCGCAAAGTCGGGCACCTTGGTGACCGACATTTCCACGACCTCGTGGTTCGCCCCGAAATCGAGATCCAGCCCGCCGCAACGATATGGTCCTTCGCAAACCTTGCACGAGCCTTGCCCTGCACACGGGGTCGGGGTCATTCCATCCGGATCTGGCGCCACCAGCACGCTTAGGCGCCGGGAGCGAGCCTGCTCCTGGACTTCCGGCCAAGTCATGCCGAGGCGAAACCCCAGAATTCTCACTTGCTGGCTGGTCCAGCCGTGCGTCGAAAAGAGGTCGGACTCCGTCATTTCGATGCCCGCAGCCGTGTTCCTGTTAGCTCCTGCCTGGCACGTCCCAACCTTCACCAAGGGCAGAACAACGAATGCAGATAGAAGTGCTGCGCAAATCAGCGTCGTTGATGGCATAGAACACCCGCTACGCGGGCACCCTCACTTTCCGGCACTCGTTCGGCGATTCCCCTGGCCCCCAATACCTACCGCGGAGGGCCAGGAGGCATGAAGTCCAAGTGCAGGTCGGAGCATGGGCTCTCTGGCGGACCACTGGGGCAGGACGTGACCCTAATGACTACGCCAAGCTCCGGATACAGGAAAGCCAAACCGCGAATGAGATCTTCGGGAGGGGCCGATTCCTTTCTGCTCTCCGGCCCCAGCAGCTTCAGCCGGAGTTCCTTGGAGTACTTTTCAAAAAAGTCGCGGGTGGCGCCTTTAAACCGTCTCTGCAGTGCGTTTTTTCGCACCTCCTTCGCGGCATCCTCGGGAACCTTGGCAATTGACATTTCAACGATATCGCGGTTCGTCCCGAAATCGAGAAATAGCCCTCCGCATAGGTCCGATGTCTCGCAAACTTCGCACGAGCCGCTCCCGGCACACGCAGGCTCCCTGCCCGGAACCCCTTCCCCTACCAAGCTAAGGTGCCGGCCGCGAGCCTGTTCCTGGACCTCTGGCCATGACATGCCGAGCCGAAACCCCAGGACCCTCACCTGCCGGCTGTTCCATCCGTGCGTCGACAACAGGTCTGACTCCGTCATCTCGACGCCAGGGGCCGCGTCTTTGCTCGCTGCGGTTTGGCATGTCCCAAGTTTCGCAGAGAATTGGACAATGCCAACGGATAGGAGTACCGCGCCAATCAGTTTCGCTGTTTGCATAGAAAACCCGCTACGCAGGCACCCTCACTCTCATAAACGCAGGGGGTTTGGGGTTAAACCACGCCGGAAGCCCATAGCTGACGCCTGCGTTGTGCGCCCCGCCCGGAGTGCCCCTAGCACTCAGTACGGTATACGTCCTGTCTACGCGCGTCTGGCCGACTTGCGCCGGGGGGTTGGGATCATAAATCCCCATGTGATTGCCTCGCCAGACCATTATGTCTCCCGCCCTCGGCGCTTCATTCGCTGCGAGAAGCCGAAGACCTGGATTTGCGGCAATATAGGACACAGGCCCATTCGTGGGAAAGTAGATATTGACGGTCCGAACCGCCAGACAAACCAGCCCCGTACACTGCTGTATCTCCATGTACCCTTTGCCAATCTGTTTCTGTGCTGCTTCAAGAACTCTTCTGCTCTCTGCCTCTGTAGCGTCCCGGTAGTCCATCAAGTCTCTCCTGGCGATTCCTCGAATTCGGGCGCAGGACCTCGCGCCCCACGCCTGCGCCGTGATAGGTTACTTCCGCCTATTCTTTTCTAGGATGAACCCCCGGGGTCAATACTATCTTCCGGCCACGAGTTCTATTGGCCCGCCCGCCGTCTTCCTACCATACCCTGCACGCGTTCGCGCTCACCATCGGTTGCCCGGCCTGGCACGAAAACGCCTTTTGAAATTCAGGCATGTTCTGCACCACGCCGTTTACCCGCTGCTTGCCCGGCGCGTGCGGATTAGTCTTCACCTGCAGCCGCAGCGCTTCTTCCCGCTCGTTTCCGCACCACACCTGGGCGAAGGACAGAAACAGCCGCTGCTCCGGCGTGAAGTCGTCGATCTTCGGCGCCTCCCCGCGGCCAATCGTGTCGGCCAACGCCATCAGCGCCACGCGCACGCCGCCGTTATCGGCCGTGTTCTCGCCCAGCGTGAGATCCCCGTTCACCTTGGCGCCCGGCGCCACTTCGAACTGCGAATACTCTTTCGAGATGCACGCCGCGCGCGCGCCGAACTCCTTGGCGTCCTCCGGCGTCCACCAGTCGCGTAGATTCCCCTGCGCGTCGAACTGCCGGCCCTGGTCGTCGAATCCGTGCGTCAACTCGTGGCCGATCACCATCCCGATGCCGCCGAAGTTCACCGCATCGTCCATCGCGTTGTCGTAGAACGGCGGCTGCAAAATGCCGGCCGGAAAATTGATGTTGTTCATCGACGGATCGTAATACGCGTTCACCGTGGGCGGCGTCATCTCCCATTCCAGCCGGTCCACCGGCTTGCCGATCTTGTCTAACTGGCGCTGAAATTCGAATGCTTCGGAGCGCGCCGTGTTGCCCACCGGGTCGTCGCGCCGGATCTCGACGCTCGAATAGTCGCGCCACTGGTCCGGATAGCCGATCTTGTTTGCGATCGCCTGCAGTTTCACCAGCGCCTGCTTCCTGGTCTCCGCCGTCATCCATGGCAGTTGATCCAAGTCCTGCCCCAGCGCCTTTTCGAGCGCCACCACCATCTTCAGCGTGCGCGCCTTACCCTCGGCGCCAAACGTCTGTTCGACGAATCGCTTGCCCAGCGCCTCGCCCAACTCGGCATCGGTGAAATCGGCGCACCGCTTCCATCGCGGCCGCATCTCGGCCGCCCCCGTCAGCGTCTTGCCATAGAAGTCGAAGTTCTCTTTGACGAATGCGGCCGGCAGCAGCCGCGCCGCCCCGTGCACCGCGTCCCAGGTCAGATACGTCTTCCACTCCGCCAGGCTGAACCGCCCGATGGCCCCGTCGAGCACCTTCACGAATTCCGGCGACGCCACGTTGACGGACGTGAACCCCGGCGCTCCGCTCGCGACCAGGTATTCCCTCCAGGCAAATTTCGGGCTCAGCGCTACCATGTCGCTCGTGGCCATCCTGTGATACACCTTCTCCGGATCGCGGCGCGACACCAGGTCGAGCGAGCCCTCCGCCAGCGCCGTCTCGATCTTCATCACCGTCTCCGCCTCCGCCTTCGCCGCCGCCGCCGTCTCTCCGGCTAGCACCAAAATGCGCGCCACGTGCGCCACATACTTCTGCCGCAGTTCCACGCTCGGCGCATCCTGCTTCAGGTAGTAATCGCGATCCGGCAGTCCCAGACCGCCCTGGTCGACTTGCGCGATCACCTGCGTCGAATCCTTGAAGTCCTGCCCGGAGCTGAACTGGAACATCGTCTCCACCCCGGCGCGGTGCAGGCCGGCCACCACCGCCGCGATCTGTTCCTTGTTGCGCAGGTCGCGGATTCGCCTCAGTTCCTCCGCGAGCGGCTTCAATCCGGCGGCCTCCACCCCTTTCTCGTCCATGCACGCCGCGTAGTAGTCGCCAATCAGCCGCGTGGCCGCATCGCGCCCCGCATCCGGCTTGCTCGCCGCCTCCAGAATCTCGCGCAGCACGGCCCGGTTGCGTTCCTGCAACTGGTCGAAGCGGCCCCATCGCGACTGGTCCGCCGGAATCGGATTGTTCTTCATCCAGCTCCCGCACGCATATTGATAAAAATCCGTGCACGGGTTGACCGTGGTATCGATGTTCTTCACGCTGAACCCGTACCCGCCCGGTGCCTGCCCCCAAAGGCCGCACGCCGCCAGCGAGAAAACCAATAAGCTCTTGTACACTGCGTAGACTCCTTTCCTATCACTCTACCCCGGCGAGTGGCATTTGTGGACGCGGACAGGCATCCGGGTCGTCAAGCAGGTTTTCTGAACCAGCGGAGGTGCGTTGCGAAACCTCCCGATCTTCGCGAAGTAGCGCGGCGGCTTTCAAACTGGCGGTCCTGAAAGCGCAATCCACCCGGGAGATCTGGCGCTGCGTTATGCTTGACATGAAATGCGCACCATCCTCGCCCTGCTGTGCCTGTCGGCGGGCATTGCCGCAGCCCAGACCAAGCCGACGCACGAGAACGCCGCTCCGGAATCGTATCCGGTGTGGTGGGAGACTAACGGCGTGCTCCATCTGACCAAGCTTGAAGATGCGGCGGCCAGCTTTGCCGAGCCGTTTTCGAAGGATGACCTGGATTGGCTACAGGCCCCGCCCTATCTCTACCACGGACCTCCGATGCCCGCAGTTCACAATTGCAAGGAACTGCTGGAGTCGGTCGATCCGAACGATTATCATTCGCCGAAACGCGTCTGGGCGTGGGGAATGATCGGATCAAGGTGCGCCGAGCTTGGGGAGCTAGCTCATGCCGTGCCGGCGCGCCGGTCCGCGGTCCGGAACTCCGTCTGGACCGCCGCCGTGTTTTCGCTGCTTCCGGCGGGCATCTATGCCGCCCTCGACGACGAGACTCGCCGCGCCGCCGTGAACGCCAGCAAAAAGGGATTGAGCCTCAACCAGTTTTGGGAGCAGTTGAAGGGATCCAAAGACTGGCAGGAGCGCTGGAAGCACGTTCCGATCAGTCATGATTTCTATTCCGGGCAGGAATACGTGAGCCTCGGGGCGGACGACCCGCGCTGCTCTGATGGCTACGGAATTGTGGCGCGCGGTGACTTTGACGGCGACGGCTGGGAAGACATTATGATCGAGGCGATATGGTCCGTCGGCGGCTCGCCGGTCAACAGATATTCAGTTTATGTGCTCACGCGCAAGTCCGAAGACGGCCGGTTCGAAATCGCCAAGCAGGTCTTCTGAACCATCGTCCTGTTCAGGCGTTCTGCCTGCGGCGGTCGCGCGGCGGGAATGCATCGGGACCCGACCAGGGGTACATCTCCGCGAACGCGTACTCGAACAGCATTCTCTGCCAGGCGCTTCTCGCCGCAAGGTTGCTGGTGTCTGCCGAGAATTGTCCTCGTTCCTTTTGCGTTATGCTTGACTTGAAATGCGCATGATGCTCGCTCTGCTTTGCCTGTCCGCCGGCTTCGCCCTGGCCCAGACGAAGCCGACGCACGAGAACGCCGCTCCGGAATCGTATCCGGTGTGGTGGGAGACCGGCGGCAGGCTCGGCCTCGCCAAGCTCGAGGATGCGGCGGCCAGCTTTGCCGAGCCATTTTCGAAGGATGATCTGGACTCGCTTCGGAGACTGCCTAACGGCTATTCCGGTCCTCCGCGGCCCGAGGTCCACAACTGCAAGGAGCTCCTGGCGTTGATCGACCCGAACGATTACCATTCGCCAAAGCGCGTGGAGGCGTGGGGCATGATCGGGTCAAGGTGCGCCGAACTGAGGGAGTTGGCCCATGCCGTTCCGGCCCGGCGGTCCGCCATTCCGAATTCCGTCTGGACCCCTGCGGTGGTGTCGCTGCTGCCGTCGGGGATCTTCGCCGCCTACGACGAGAAGTCCCGCCAAGCATCCATGGAGGCCAACAAGAAGGGACTGAGCCTCCGCCAGTATTGGGAGCAAGTCGCGGCGGCCGAGGCCAGGCAGAACGGGAAGGGCCCGAAAGGGCCTGCGACGGACCACCGTTTCTCGTTCATCGAGGAGGGTCTAATCATCAGCCTCGGACCCGACCTCAGAGACGATTCCGAGATCGGCGTCTGCGCTTGCAACGGGGATGGCTATTCGGTCGTAGCGCGGGGAGACTTCGACGGGGATGGCTGGGAAGACATCTTGATCGAGGCGGGGTGGTCCTTTTACCGCTCGCCGCTCCAATACTATGCGGTCTATCTGCTCACCCGCAAGTCGGAAGACGGCCGGTTCGAAATCGTCAAGCAGGTCTTCTGAACCGCACCGTTCGGCTCAGACTTTCTGCCTGCGGCTGTCGCGGGGCGGAAACGCGTCCGGTCCCGACCAGGGATACATCTCGGCGAAGGCGTACTCGAAGAGCATTCTCTGCCAGGCGCTTCTAGCCGCGAGGTTGTTGGTGTCTGCCGAGAATTGTCCTCGTTCCTTTTGCGTTATGCTTGACTTGAAATGCGCATGATGCTCGCTCTGCTTTGCCTGTCCGCCGGCTTCGCCCTGGCCCAGACGAAGCCGACGCACGAGAACGCCGCTCCGGAATCGTATCCGGTGTGGTGGGAGACTAACGGCGTGCTCCATCTGACCAAGCTTGAAGATGCGGCGGCCAGCTTTGCCGAGCCGTTTTCGAAGGATGACCTGGATTGGCTACAGGCCCCGCCCTATCTCTACCACGGACCTCCGATGCCCGCAGTTCACAATTGCAAGGAATTGCTGGAGTCGGTCGATCCGAACGATTATCATTCGCCGAAACGCGTCTGGGCGTGGGGAATGATCGGATCAAGGTGCGCCGAGTTGAGGGAACTCGCCCATGCCGTGCCGGCGCGCCGGTCCGCGGTCCGGAACTCCGTCTGGACCGCCGCTGTGTTTTCGCTGCTTCCGGCGGGCATCTATGCAGCAAGCGGTGACGAACACCGCCGTGCTGCCGTGGAAGCCGGCAATAAGGGGCTGAGTCTCCGCCAGTTTTGGGAGCAGTTGGAGGGCTCCAAAGACTGGCAGGAGAACTGGAAGCGCGTTCCGATCAGCCACGATTTCTATTCCGGCCAAGTGTATGTGAGTCTCGGGGCGGACGACCCGGGCTTCACCGATGGCTACGGAATTGTGGCGCGCGGCGACTTTGATGGCGACGGCTGGGAAGACATTATGATTGAGGCGATATGGTCCGTCCGCGGCTCGCCGGCCAACAGATATTCGGTTTATGTGCTCACCCGAAAATCCGAAGACGGCCGGTTCAAGATGGTCAGGCAAGTTTTCTGAACTATCGTCCTGTTCATGCGTTCTGCCTGCGGCAGTCGCGCGGCGGGAATGCATCGGGACCCGACCAGGGGTACATCTCCGCAAACGCGTATTCGAACAACATTCTCTGCCAGGCGCTTCTAGCCGCGAGGTTGTTGGTGTCTGCCGAGCTCAAGCGGCACTCCTCCGATGCAGCCAGAAAGTCGAACTTCCTGACCGCCCCGTCGAGATTAGGCCAGCTCTTTTTGCCGCGGATCGTGCCGCCGGGTATCGTGTTTGCGAAGGCGACGCTCAGCAGTGCCATCTTCGCGGGGCTGGGAAAGAGCAGCCACTGCGCCGCATAGACCCCACTCAAGTTTTTCACGAATTGATCCACCCGCACCTTGAACATCCCATTGGCCGTTCCCGGTTGCGACCCGTCTTCCGGGCCCTGTTCGATGACCAGTTTCATCGCCTTCGCCTGTTCGTACGCGTTGGTCTTGTTGCCGTCAAAGGTCCGGACCTTGTCGTAATCCGCCTTGATGTCGGCGGGCGTCGCGCGCTTCATCGGCAGGTCCGGGGTTTCGTGATTGGCGCTGAAAAAGAAGGGCAATTCCTGGGCGTTGGCAAGCCCGGCGCCCGACACCGCACTCAGGTCGAGATTGCAGCCGATGCCGATGGTGACCAAGTTCTTGGTGTCCACGTACAGTGTGGAAAAGTTCCCTTCCAATGCCGCGGAGACGTCCTTGAAGTACTTCCGATTGAACTCCGCGGACGGGGGATGGAATTCGCCGAGCATCGGGCTGCTGGCCACGCCCTTCACCCGGTTGAAATTGCTGAGGGCCGACATGGCCTTCGTTGCGACGTTCTGCAGCTCGTACTCCGTCAGGTTCTGGTGGACCTTTCGCAGATTCTGCAGATGCCATCGGAGTTCCTCGGGCAGTCCCCGTCTGCTGCGTGCGATGTTCCCTGGCGCCGGCGTCGCAAGTCGTGGCATTCGGACTTTCTCCTCCGATTCAGTATCCGTCCGGGGGCGGCGGCGGGTCAACCTCTGTCGAGCCGGGCAGCATCGCATTTCGTCAGAGTGGCAACCGGCCGTTTCCTGCCCGCCTGCTACGGCTCCCGCCGCTTCGCCTTCACGAAGTCGATTTCCTGTTGCTTCGGAATGCCCGGCTCGAAGCACCGCCGGCAGCGCGCTTCGTACAGTTCGTTGGCGCCCACCACGATCAGTTCCTCGCTGCCGCGCAGCCGCTGCGTGTGCTTGGCCGGGTTGCCGCATCGCATGCAAACGGCCAGCGTCTTCGTGATCGATTCGGCCTGCGCCAGCAGGTCCGGTATCGGCGCGAACGGCCGCCCCAGGTAGTCCGTGTCCAGCCCCGCGATAATCACCTGCTTGCCGCTATCGGCCAGCCTTCCCGCCACCTCCACCAGCGACGCGCCCATGAAATTGGCCTCGTCCACTCCCACCACTTCCGCGCGCCAGTCGATCTTCTCCAGCATCTCGTCCGCCCCCGAAATCACCTGCGACTGCATGCGCAGGTCGCCGTGCGAAACGATTTCCTCCTCCGAGTAGCGGTCGTCGATGACGGGCTTGAATACCGCCACCCGTTTGCGCGCGATCATGGCGCGTCGCAGGCGCCTGATCAATTCCTCGCTCTTGCCCGAAAACATCGGACCGCAGATGACTTCGATCCAGCCGGCGTTGCCCGTGATAATATCCATACGAATCGTCCAGCATCCCACAGTTACACGCTCGCCGCACCCGCGATCTTTCGCCGGTGAGAAGATAGGGTAGGATTTCGCCATGATACTATGCTTACGCCGCTGCGCTCTGCTGGCGGCCTTCGCCGCTCTCTGCCTGGCCCAGGCGCCGACCGAGACCACTATTCCCGAAGCCAAGCCGAGCCGCGAACCGCCCGAGGTTCCGCTGCCCGGCAAGCCGCAGAGAGAGCGGATACTCGAAGCCGATATGGCCCAGAATCGGAAGGAAGCGGCGCGCCTGGTCGAACTGGCGCAGCAGTTGAGCGGCGACCTGGAGAAAAATAGCAAATATGTGTTTTCCCTTGCCGACCTCAAGAAGGCTGAAGAGATCGAACGACTGGCCCGTAAGATTCGCACTCGCATGCAGCATAATTAGCTGTGCGGCCGGCGGCCTTGCCCGTGCCCAGGCGCCTGCCAAAGCGCCCGCGCTGGCCGTTGTCGATGCGCAGGACGCCGCACACTGGCAGGAGGTCGCGCAGGCGGCGGGCTGGCAGACCATCGTGCCCGGCGGCGCCTCCGCCGACCCGATCGATAAACGCGTCCAGGCGCTGGCCGCCGCCGTGCGCGCCTCCATCGAGAGCCGCGGCGTGGATCCGGCGCGCGTCTATCTCGCCGGACGCGGTGGCGCGGCGGCCACGGTTTTCTATACCATGTCGCGCCTGCCGGACGCCTTCGCCGCCGCGATTGCCATCGGTGGCTCGCCCGAGGCCGCGCTCGCGACCGGGCGCGTTTATGCCGTCAATCTCGCCAACGCTCCCTTGCTATGGGTCAGCGCCAACGACGCCGATGAAGCCATCGCGAAAAAGTTGAAGGACGCCGGAATGTGGCTCGAGTGGCGTCTGGCGAGCGGGATGAAGAACGGCGACGTCTTCGCCTGGCTGGCGGCGCACGCGCGCGAGCCGTTTCCGTTGGGCGTCGATTGCGAAACCGATTCCCCCTCGTTCGCGAGTTGCTTCTGGCTCCAGCCCGATAAGTTCGATACCGGCGAACGCAACGACGTCCTCCCGCGCACGCTGGTCGCCGCCGCCACGCCGGCTTCGCTCGATTTCGGCGCGTTCGGGTATAGGCCCGACGATCCCGGGCCCGGCGTGCTGGTCTCTCATCTCCCCGAGAAATACTCGGGGCCGCTCAAGCTGGGCGACCGCATCATGGAACTGGATGGCCACCCCATCGCCGATGCGCACGAGTTTCAACTCATCATGAGCAAGGCTACCGAAGCCGCGCACGCCGCCGTCATGGTCCAGCGCGCGAAGCAGCGCATTCGCCTCGAGACGCGCATCCTGGTCCCGCGCCACGATTTTCTGCCCACCGCGCGCGTGCAGGGCAAATACGACCCCGATCAGAAACAGATCCTCGTCATCAGTCGCGGCGTCTCTTCCATGCGGATGACCGTTCCCGAAGCCTGGGCCGGCGCCAGCCTGTTCTGGAACGGCCTGACCATCCAGCAGATCGATCGCCCCGGCTGCGTCCTGCTCTCGATCGACAAGGAATTGCTGCACGCCCGCGCGTGTTTGTAAGCGGCGCTAGATGCTGGTCGAATGCCGTTTGAAAATCAGCGGCAGGTTTTGCGAAAAGGCCGACCGCGCCAGCACCATGTCGCAGCCGGCTTCCTGTGCCTGCTGCTTGAGCTCCACCTGGATGTGCGACAGGTAGCCGATCAGGCTGATCCCCTTGGTTTCCGCTTTGGCCTTCAGCTTGCCGATCAGCTTCAGCGGCTCGAGCGCCTCGAGGTTCAGGTCGAAAATAATCAGCGACGGCTTGTGCTCCGCCCCCGCTTTCTCCAGCAGCTCCTTCGGCTCCTTGACGAACTCGAGCGCCAGGCCCGCGCGCTTGGCCGCCTCGGTGAGTTTTACCGAGAAAAACAGGTCGCTTACGGCGGCCAGAACTTTGGTGGGTTCCTGCTTCTGAATCATGATTGTGCGTTTCGTAGTTTGCCCGCAAACACAGACAACTTGGTGGGAAGTCCGATTCTACCACGCCTTGGCCCGCCTGCCCGTGGCGCCTGGCTGTTACAATTTGTCTGACATGTCACTCGTCGTGGTTGGCTCGGTTGCATATGATGGCGTGGAAACGCCGCACGGGACGGTGGACCGGATGCTCGGCGGCGCCGCCACCTACATCTCGCTCGTCGCGTCTTACTTCACTCCCGTGAAGCTGGTCGCCGTGGTCGGCGACGATTTCGCGGACGAGGACAGCGCGCTCCTTTCCTCCCGCCAGGTCGATCTCGCGGGCCTCGAACGCGTCGCCGGCGGCAAGACCTTCTTCTGGTCGGGCGTCTATTCCGACGACATGAACGATCGCACCACCCTCCGCACCGATCTCAACGTCTTCGCCGATTTCGATCCCAAGCTGCCCGACTCCTATCGCGCCGAGCCCTACCTCCTCCTCGGCAACATCCAGCCCGCCTTGCAGCGCGGCGTGCTCGCTCAGATGAGCCAGCTTAAAATGGCCGGCGGCGACACCATGAATTACTGGATCAGCGACTATCGCGAGGAGCTGCTCAAGACCATCGCCCAGTGGGATTTCCTGCTCATCAACGATAGCGAAGCGCAGATGCTCTCCGGCTGGCGCAACCTGCGCAAGGCCGCCGCCACCATCCAGGCCATGGGCCCGCGCACGCTCGTCATCAAGCGCGGCGAATACGGCGCCGTACTCTTCCACGGCGGCGAGCAGTTCTTCGCGCCCGGCTACTTGCTCGAGGAAGTTTTCGATCCCACCGGCGCTGGCGACAGCTTCGCCGGCGGTTTCATCGGCTACCTCGCGGGCCAGGGCATTGAGGCCAAGGGCGCCGATTTCGCCGAGTTGCGCCGCGCCGTCATCTACGGTTCCGTGATGGGCAGCTTCTGCTGCGAGAGGTTCGGCGTCGATCGTTTCCGCTCCCTGACGCGGGAAGAAATCGACGGCCGCTTCCGGGAGTTCCAGACCTGCACGCAGTTCTGAAATCGGCGAAGTGGAAAGGTGCGCTGGCCTCGCTCGCCCTCATGGCGGTGGCGAGCGCCGTTGCCATCGTCTTCTTCCACGCCCACGGCTGGCTGCTTTATTATGGCGACGCCGAAGCGCACCTCAACATCGCCCGCCGCATCCTCGATTCGCGCACGCCCGGCTACGATCAGTTCGGCACGCCCTGGCTCCCTGTGCCGCATTTACTGATGCTGCCCTTCGTCGCGAACGACGCGCTCTGGCGCAATGGCCTCGCTGGCGCCATTCCCTCGGGCCTCTGTTTCGTGGCCGCTGGCGTGTTCCTGTTCCTCGCCGTGCGCCGCGTCTTCGGCGATGAGGCGCCCGCCTTCGCCGCCGCCGCGGCCTTCGCCCTGAACCCCAACGTGCTCTACCTCGGTTCCATTCCCATGTCGGAAGCCGCCTTCTGGGCCGCCTGGATGGCGCTCCTCTATGCGACCGCGCGCTATCGCGATACCGCCGGTTGGGGCGCCGTGGTGGCTGCCGGCGCGGCGGCCTCGCTCGGCGCGCTCAGCCGCTATGAAGGATGGTTCTTGATCCCGTTCGTCGCCCTCTATTTCGCCCGGCGCAGCTTCCGCGCGGGACTCGTCTTCGGCGCGCTCGCCAGCCTCGGCCCGCTCTGTTGGCTCGGTCACAACTGGTGGCTGCAAGGCGACGCGCTCTATTTCCTGCGCGGTCCCGGCTCGGCTTTCGCCATCCAGGGCAATGCGCCCTATCCCGGCAAGGGCGATTGGTGGGCCGCGCTTTATTATTTCCGCCACGCCGCCGCGCTCGGTGCCGGCCCCGTGCTGGCGCTGGCCGGCGTGATCGGTGTCGCCGCCGCGCTGGCCCGCCGTGCGTTCTGGCCACTACTCCTCCTCGCCCTGCCCGGCGCGTTTTACGTCTGGAGCATGCACAGTTCGCGCACGCCCATTTTCATTCCCACCCTCTGGCCGCATTCGTATTACAACTCGCGCTACGGTCTGGCCGCCGTCCCGCTGCTCGCCTTCGGTGTGGCCGCGCTGGTGGCCATCGTTCCCCGCGCCGCGCGCGCCTGGTGCGCCGTCGTATTGGTGCTGGCCTGCGCCACGCCGTGGTTGATCGCGCCCCGGCCGGCCAATTGGGCGACGTGGCAGGAGTCGCTCGTCAACTCCGCGGCACGCCGCGAATGGACCCGCCAGGCCGCCGAATTCCTGGCCGTGCATTACGTCCGCGGATCGGGTATCATCACTTCTTCCGGGGATATTACGGGGATTTATCGCCAGGCCGGCATCCCGCTCCGCGAAACCTTCAGCGGCGATAACGGCTTCGCCTGGTTGGCTGCGATGAAGCGCCCCGACCTGTTTTGGTGGCACGAGTGGGCCGTGGCGGTTTCTGGCGACGACGTCGACGCCTCCGTCCGCGACGCCGCTCGCTTTGGCATTCGCTACCGCTTGGAGAAGACGATTCTGGTTAATGGCGCGCCCGCGATCGAAATCTACCGGCGCACCGGAGGCATCCATGGTACTTCCTGAAAACGTAACGACCGCTTTTGATTTGCCCGGCGTCCGCATCAGGCGCAACTTCGGCGTCGTGCGCGGCATCGTCGTCCGCTCGCGCTCCATCTTCGGCACCTTCGGCGCCAAACTGCAAACTATCGTCGGCGGCAATATCTCGCTCTTCAGCAATCTCTGCGACCAAACCCGCAACCAGGCCTTCGACCTGATGATCGAGCACGCCGGCAAGTTGGGCGCCAACGCCGTGATCGGCGCCCGCTACGATGCCACCGAAATAATGCCAGGCGTCACCGAAGTGCTGGCCTACGGCACCGCCGTCGAGGTCGAACCCCTGCCGCGATGATCCTCCGCGCAGCCGCGCTCCCTTCGGTCGCGGCCCCGTATCCGAATCGGTGCCGCGACCAAAGGGAGCGGTTATCGCGCTCGATACGAAAGCACCCCCAATGAACATTCCCTTCACCAAAGCCCACGGCGCCCAGAACGACTTTCTGCTCACCTGGCGGAGCGACGCCCCCGCCACCGGCCATCCCGACATCGCGCGCGCCATCTGCGACCGCCACACCGGAGTCGGCGCCGATGGCTGGATGCTCGTCGATCCGCCCCGCGCGGGCGAGGCCGATGGCGCGATCGAGCTCTTCAATTCCGATGGCAGCGCGCCCGAGATTTCCGGCAACGGCACCCGTTGCGCCGCCGCGCTCCTGATTCATCATGGCCACGCCGCGGACACGGTTCGCATTCGCACCGGCGCCGGCATCAAGACCCTGCGCCTGCTCAAGCGCGCCGGCCTCGAATTCGAATTCGAAATGGATATGGGCCGCGTGGCCGTTCTCGCCGAACACTTCGCCCTGCCGCTCGCGGACGGTCCGCGCGACGTTACTTTGATCGATGCCGGCAATCCGCAATGCGCCGTGCCCGTCGACAATTTCGAGTTCGACTGGCGTGCCATGGGCGCCGAAATCGAGCGTCACCCGCAGTTCCCCAATCGCACCAATGTCTCGTTCGTCAAGCCCGCGGACACGCACTCGATCGACGTTCGCTTCTGGGAGCGCGGTGCGGGGGAGACCATGAGCTCGGGCACCGGCTCCACCGGCGCCGCCGTGGCCGCCGTCGCCCGCGGTATGGCGCAATCGCCCCTGCGCGTCCTCACCCCGGCCGGCCCGCTCGACGTCCGCATCGAGGACCACGTCTTCCTGCGCGGCCCCGCCGTGCTGCTGGCCGAAGGCGTCTTCTTTTCCGTGTGAGAGAATAGCATTGCGATGCCTGAGAATTTGTTAGCCGATCATCCAATTGCTCAGATTCTGAGCCATAAGATCGCCGAGAGGCGCGCCCGCGTCGGAATCGTCGGCCTCGGCTACGTCGGATTGCCGCTTGCCGTCGAGTTCGCCAAGGCCGGCTTTTCGGTAACCGGTATCGATATCAGCCCGGAAAAAGTCAATCGCGTGAACGCCGGCGAGTCCTACATCGGCGATATTCCCAGCGAGACCCTGGCCCCGCTGGTCGCCTCCGGCAAGCTGCGCGCCACTACCGATTTTGCGGCCGTCCTCGAGCTCGACACCATCAACATCTGCGTCCCCACGCCGCTCCGGAAAACCAAGGACCCGGACATGAGCTTCATCGTCGGCGCCTGTCAGGAAATCGCCCATCACTTTCACGCCGGCCAGTTGGTGATTCTCGAATCCACCACCTACCCCGGCACCACCGAAGAGGTTCTGCTGCCGATCCTTTCGCAATCCGGTCTCGAAGTGGGCCGCGATTTTTTCCTCTGCTTCTCACCCGAGCGCGTCGATCCCGGCAATCCCAAATATCAAACCGTCAACATCCCCAAAGTGGTCGGCGGCTGCACCGCCGTCTGCACCGAAATGGGCCGCCTGCTCTATGCGCAGGCCCTCGAGCATGTGGTTCCGGTCAGTTCCACCCAGGTCGCCGAGATGGTCAAGCTGCTCGAGAACACNNTTCGGCTTCATGCCGTTCTATCCCGGCCCCGGCCTCGGCGGCCATTGCATTCCAATCGATCCCTTCTATCTTTCCTGGAAAACCAAGCAGGCCGGCATCGAAGCGCGCTTCATCGAACTGGCCGGATACATCAACGGCCAAATGCCGCAGTTCGCCGCCGACAAAGTGCAGAACGCGCTCAACGACGCCGCCAAGCCCGTCAAGGGATCGCGCATTCACGTCATGGGCGTGGCCTACAAACGCAACATCGACGATATGCGCGAATCGCCCGCGCTCGACGTTATGCTGCTCCTGCTCCGCCGCGGCGCCATCGTCGGCTATAGCGACCCGCACGTCCCCCACCTGCATCTCGACGGCCTGCAACTCGATGCGCAACCCGAATCCGCCGCCGCCGATGCCGATTGCGTCGTCATCATCACCGACCACGCCGCCTTCGATTATGCCGCCCTCGTCGACCGCGCCCCGCTCATCGTCGACACCCGCAACGCCCTCAAAGGCTACACCTCGCCCAAAATCGTCAGACTCTAAATCGTGGCGCAGGCTTTCCAGCCTGCCGGGCCGAGATTCGTCTCGGCCTTTCTTCGCCGCGCAGTTTTCGAAACTCGCCGGCACGAACACGGCGTACCGCGCGGGAACGCCCCCTACCCGCGTCGCAGTTCGTACACCGTGATCTCCGGCGGCGCGCCGATCCGGATCGGCACCCCAATCGTTCCGATGCCGCGATTCACGTATAATTGCCCGCCCGGCCTTTGGAACAGACCGGCCACATACGGCGTCGCCAATCGCGACGGCGCAATCTCCGGACTGATGAATTCGAGCGCCGCCTGCCCGCCGTGCGTGTGCCCGGCTATGCTCAGGTCGATGCCGAGCGCCGCCGCGCGATCGAACGTGTCCGGGTTGTGACTGAGCAGTATGTTGGTCCGCCCGCGCACGATCCGGTCCTCGATATTCCCCAGTATCCGTCGCACCGCCGGCGACGAGCCAAAGCGATGGCGGCTCTGGAAGTCCACGCCGATCAGGTTGAACCCATCCGCGCCCATCGCGATTTCGACGCTTTCGCCGCGCAGCATCCGCACCTGCGCCGCGGCGAACAGGCGCGTGATCGAATCCTCCACGCCCGCCCACGTATCGTGGTTGCCCAGGCATCCGTATACGCCGAACGGCGCGCGCAGGCCGGCCAGCGCCTCTACCACGGCAAACTGCGTGCCGGCATCGAAGGTGACGAAGTCGCCCGTCAGCACGATCATGTCCGGCTTCTGCGCGTTGGCGATTGCGGCGAACTTGGCGATCTGCGCGCCCGTCATGAACGGCCCTATGTGTATGTCGGAAAGCTGCGCGATGCGGAATCCATGGAACGCCGCCGGCAGGTTGGCCAGGCGTATCGGTTGCGCGACCGTCTCCAGATTCAGCCTCCCGTATAACAAACCGTACGCCCCGCCCACGAACGGAGCCCCCGTCACTACCCCGGCCGTCCGCATCAGAAAATCGCGCCGCCCGGGCGATTCGATCTCGTCGCGCCCGCGCCATCGCCCGACCACCGCGCGCGCCCCGGCCAGAATCAGGAACGGAATCGCCAGCAGGAATCCCACCATCGAGCTGGCCAGCCACCATGCAAGCGGCGCCGTCACCAGCGCCGCGCGTAGCGTCATATGCACCGCCTCCGGCCGCCGCGTGAACCCACCCAGGTTGTATACGAACATCGCCACCAGAATCGCCGGAATGGCCGCGCAAACCCAGCCGCGCAGCAGGGGCGACGCGATCTTCCGCCGCGCCAGCCGCACTCCGCGCCAACCCCAATAGGTCTGCGACGCGCCGACAACTAGAAGGATAGTTACGAAAAAGGACATACGTGAATCTTCGCCGCGCTACTTTCCACCAGCCGGCTTGGCGGCCAATCGCGCGCGGCGCTTCCTCGCCCAATCTTCCTTGACCACCTGGTGCGCGCGGCCCAGGCCCAGCGCATCGGCCGGAACCGGCGTCGTAATCACCGAGCCCGCCGCCACGTATGCCCCATCGCCGATTTCGACCGGCGCCACCAGCGTCGAGTTGCTGCCGACAAACGCGCCCGCGCCAATCCGCGTCGGATGCTTATCGGTGCCGTCGTAGTTGCACGTAATCGTGCCCGCCCCAATGTTGGACCCCGCGCCGATTTCCGCATCGCCCAGATACGCCAGGTGATTGGCCTTGGCCCCCGCGCCCAGCCGCGTCTTTTTCAATTCGACGAAATTGCCCACGTGCGAATTCTCGTCGAGGTGGCTCCCCGGCCGCAATCGCGAGAACGGCCCCGCCTTCACCCCGCGTTCGAGCCGCGCGCCCGTCATCACCGTCAGCGGCCCGATTTCGACCTCGTCGCCAATCGTCGAATCCTCGATCACGCTCGATGCGCCAATCCGGCAATTCTCGCCGATCCTGGTCGCGCCCACGATGCGCGCAAACGGCTCGATCACGGTGTCGATCCCGATCTCGACCCCGCCGTCGATCGTCACCGTCTCCGGCCGCTCGATCGTCACTCCCTCGAGCATCAGCTCGCGCAGCTTGCGTTCCCGCAGCAGCCTGTCGGCTTCCGCCAGCTCGATCCGGTTGTTGATCCCCAAACACTCGCGCGCATCGTCGATCTTCACCGCCGCCACGCGCTGTTCCGAGCGGCCCAGGATTTCGACCATGTCGGTCAGGTAGTATTCGTGCGCCGGATTATCCGGCCGCATCTCGTCCACGTGCCGCCAGAACAGCTCCGCGCGATAGCAATAGATGCCCATGTTGGCTTCGCGAATTTCGAGTTGCTTGGGGCTGGCCGCCTTCTGCTCGACGATTGTCTTCACGCTATCGCCCGCCCCGCGCACCACGCGCCCATAGCCGGTCGGGTCCGCCATCTCGGCCGATAGCAGCGCGCCCGCCGCGTTGCCTCCGTCCACCGTTTCGATCAATCGGCGCAGCGTGCTCGCGCGCAGCAGCGGCCCGTCGCCGTATATGATCGCCAGATACCCATCGAGCTTCGCGAGCGCCGCGCGCCCCACCAGCAGCGCGTGCCCCGTGCCGAGCTGTTCCGCCTGTTCGATGAATCCGATCCCTGGCGTCCGTGCCGCCGCGCGCACCCGCTCCGCCTGGTGCCCCACCACTACGAAGATCCGCTCCGCCGGCGCAATCTCGAGTGCCGTCTCGACCGCGTGCTCAATCAGCGTCTTGCCCCCCGCGCGGTGCAGCACCTTCGCCATCTTCGATTTCATTCGGGTTCCCAACCCCGCCGCCAGAATCACAACCGTAACTGGAGTTTCCATGCCTTCCATTATGGCTGCCCGCGCGCCCGTATGCGTCGCGACGAAAATGCGCCCGTAATCCGTCCGTAGGCAGGCGTGATCGGAACCGACAGTCCTGCCAGGAACCCAGCCGCCGCCTTTGGAAGCGCACCTGCGAGGTGCGACCGCTCCCTCCGGTCGCGGCTCTGAAAGCGAATCGGAGCCGCGACCGGAGCGGACGTAGGTGGCCCGGCCTTACGGACGGATTACGGATGTGCGCATCCTCGCCTCACGTGGCACGGCCCGTTGCAATATGATGGAGACGGTGCCGGAATTTCACTTCTACGAGCCTTCCAAAGGTCACGGCCTCCCGCACGATCCGTTCAAGGCGGTCGTTGCGCCTCGACCGATCGGCTGGATTTCGACTCGAGACGCTGAAGGCCGCGTGAATCTTGCGCCATACAGCTTCTTCAATGCTGTGTGCGACCACCCGCCAATGGTCATGTTCAGCTCGTCGGGGTGGAAGGACACGGTGTCCAATATCAAGGCGACCGGCGAATTCGTCTGCAGTTTTGTCACCCGTCAGCTTGCGGAGAAAATGAACCAGACGTCCGCCGGCCTGCCGCGCGGCGTCAACGAATTCGAGTTCGCGAAGCTGGACGCAGCTCCGAGCCGAATCGTGATGCCGCCGCGCGTTGCCGAGGCCCCGGCGGCGCTCGAATGCAAGCTGGTGCAAATTATACAGTTGCATGGCACTGACGGCTCTGCGCTCGACCAGTTCCTGACGATCGGAGAAGTCGTTGGCGTGCACATCGATCGCGCTTATCTCAAGGAAGGACTCTTCGACCTTCTGGCGACGCATNNGGTTACACCGCGGATTACACCGAAGCGACAACGGCCTTCAAAATGGAACGGCCGCGCTGAAGTGGTTAATCCGCTGAATCTCGCGGGGGCCTGATTCCGCAAGCGGACTCTGGGGCAAAGCCGGCTGGTGGCAATTCGAAACCGGTCCTGACACGCGTCAGCGACCCCTCCCCACGAGTCGGCATCGCGCTGGCCACTCTCCGCATGGCGCGTAATCCGACCGGGGCACTCACTCGCGGCCGAGAGCATTGGTAACCGCTACGCGACTAGTTGCGGGTAACGGTCGGAACGGTTTCCCGTCCCAGGCTGCCCTTGGTACCTCCAAGCGGCACGGCAAGTACCGCTCCCGAAAGCGGATCGCGCCAAACCTGTCTGTAGCCGGGCGGAACTCCGTTTCGAGCTTCGAAGACGTCGATCACAAGATAGTCATCTGGCTGAGTGGAAGCCGATCTCACCTTCAACCGCCATCGCTTCATTGAATAAACGGACTCGTAATAGTTGAGGCACGCATAGAGTGACCAACTGGTGGATATTGAGACCTCGCGGGGTGAATCGGCCTCACGGTCGCGTATGATTCTCGCAGCCTGTTTCGTGCCTGCGCTATATTCCAGCCATCCAAAGTGATCCATGTCGAATTGCAGTCCGGACTGGATCACGATTATAAGAGAAAACAGGAGAAGCAGAGTGGAGAACAGCCTCAGAACCATCTTTCCAGTATGGAATCGCTCGATCAGAAGGCACATAGTGAATACCAGCAAGGGCCAGCAATAGATGACCATTCGAGCAAATGGGTATGGCGCGTCGGCCGCAGAGTGGGCCACAATTAACATCGCCACGCTGAGAATAAGACTGCCCCCGAAAAAGAAAAGCCAATAGTCGTTCGAGGCCACTTTGAATCCATTGGGGGGGCGCGGTTTGAGCCGCCGCCACAGATATCCTGCCAGCAAACAGGTAACCGTTCCCAGCACGATGAGAACAACAATGCGGAAGGCGGGATAGAGGAAATACGATGTCCAAACATTTATCGGTTTCGTCCACACCCCGTTGCCATCCCAGTCGTGTATGAGACAGGCAATCGAAAAATTGCTAAGAGTATCAAAGACAGAAGCAAACCCGCCAATAAACTCCCCCCGGTCGGCATGCAAAAGAGGACTGCCCGCTATAGCACAGAAGGCGATGCTTTCGGAACAAAACAGCCAACTCATGGCTTTGAGGGCGGATAACCGCCCCGCAAGCGCCGCGCCAAACAGGAGATTCAGGGCGAGAACAGGTATGCCGAATGCGAGGTTGGCAGCGACCGCCAGCCCAAGCGGTAGGCCCGCCAAGACCAGCCTTGAGCTTTTCCGGTTCGAGGATTCGGTTAGCGGAAACCGGATCAGCGAGAGAACACCGAACAGATAGAAACCGAGTGCCAGGCTATAACCGCGCGCCTGAGACATATAGTCGAAGGTGAGGGGGTTCAAGGTCACCAGACAAAGAGACAAAAGCATCGTGGAGCGATCTTCAAACAGAACCCGACCGATGCCCCAGGTCGCAGAGAAAAACAGAAGACAACCCAGAAGAGCCGGGAGGCGAAGCGAGAGTTCCGACACACCGAATGTCTGAATACTCGCCTTCGCAAGGAGGCTGAAGAGGACATGGTGGTTGGGGGAATACGTTGTTAGAATCTGCGTCAACGGCGGGGCCACAAAGCTTAAGTACGTGTGCGCTTCATCCATCGAGATTGAGAGCGACCAAGCCCGGTAGACGCTAGCAACGAAGAGAATCGATAATAGCGCCAGTCCAAAGCTATCCCGCAGTCGAGCCAGGAACATGTAGTTCATCTTAATCCACTTGTCCACTCGGAGATTGAGGCACAGGCGCCGACGTTAACGCCGTAGCGTTTACCGTCGCCGCCGGCCGGATCGTCGGCGACTCGGACAATGTCTCAAGCGTGGGCCCTGGGCGATCACTCCCTCTTCCGGAGAGCGTGCCGCCATGCGGCATCATCAATGGTTCGGGCTCACCCGCGGCTTCGCGCTCGGGTCGCCCCTGGGCGGTGGCGCGTGATCCTCCTTCGCCGGCGCACCGGGCAACTCGGTGAAGATGGGCTTCACCGCATCTGCCCACGCCTGGTAGCTCTTCAGCGCCGTCCGAGCCGTCTCCGAGTGGCGCCTGACACGCCCACAACCCGCTCCCGCCAAGCCAGCCGTCAGGCGTCCGGAAGCGCTGTTTCTAAGCAATTACGGCGTGCTACAATCGCGAGCGGCCTCATGCCTGCCCCGATGATTCCGTTCGGTAGACGCTCGGTGGCGGGTACCTCGGGCCGCGTGATGCCTCCGTCGTCCCGCTGCTCTTGATTGCGACGGAGCCGCCCGGAAAGGAATGGCGATGTTCAGCAAGCTTCTTCCACAGCTCGTGGACAATACGTATAGCGGCCGTGGGCTCGCGCTCTGGTTGTTCGCGGTGGTCGTGGCCGTGAAGATCCTCCAGTCAGTGTTGGTCATGTTCAACGGCAGCTATGTCCTGAGGGGCGCGGACGGCATCCCGCTGGACACATACACGCCGGCGGGCGCGCAGGCCGTAGTGTCAATTTGGGCGCTTGCATCTCTCAACCGTCTGGTCATCCTTTCGCTGTGTGTATTGGTATTGGTCCGGTATCGCAGCTTGATCGCATTGATGTTCTCAGTGCTGGCGATCCAGTATCTGGCCAGTGAGGCGATTTTCCGTCTCATTCCGATTGTCCGGACGGGGACGCCACCGGCGTTCCGCGTCAACTTCGCGCTGTTCGTTTTGACAATCGTCGGACTATCGCTATCGTTTTGGGAGGCTGGATAGCCCTGGGGATTGCCGCCCGGAGGCTCTCTTGTCAGACGGCAGCGTCGTAGGAGTCCGGTCGCTCGAATGGTGCTGTCTCCGGGTGAATCGTCCCCCGCTCGGACAACGGATCCCACACGCGGTGGCGAGCTTTCTGTACGGCGTTAAGGTTCATCCACGACTCCACAACTGCCGCTTGCGCTTTCCGCATTCGTCCCGATGGCCACGGTGGTTCCAATGCGGTTTCAAACATTATCGGAAGCCTGGCCAACGGGAAGAATGCGGTCTGAACCCGGTGGCGAGGCTCTCGCTACGCGCTTAAGCGGAATCCTATTCTGGGAGCAAGGCGTCCGGCGTTGAAACGCTCTCCGGCATCTGCAAGTCCATGAGGATGACATCAAAACATCCCCGACTCGCGGCCGCCACGGCTTCCACGCCATTCTCGACGCAGGTGACCACGTGGCCGAAGTTCTCGACCAGACGCGCGGCTAGCTTTCGGTTGATGCCGTTGTCCTCGGCCAGCAGGACGCGAAGCGGCGCTGTCGCGACGCCTGTCGACGGTGATTTCACCATTCATGAGCGTCACCAACTGATACGCCTGCCGGACCTCGGGGTACCAGGAGGGATCCCCAATCGAATCGGGACCGACGAAAACGAGCGCCAACTGAGCCGATGCACCCAGCAATCCGGATGGCGCCTGCGGTTCCCAACCCGTTAGTTGCGACCATCGAAACTGCTCTGTCCGCATACTTGATTTACCGAGGCATCGTCCAGTCACCTGCCTGCGACATCGGCGATCCCCGCTCTGTTTGTTTATCGGCCGGAATCGAGACAAACTGCACAGCAAGAAAACGACTATTCGCGTTCGCCGACAGGCAGCCAATCGACGAATGCGCATGGAGAAGCAGGCTGCCTGGCGCGCGAGCGATTTTTCGATGCGCGGCAATCAAAGAACCGACTCGGTGCCACCTCGTGCTATCGAGCGGCTGGGCTCACCGCGGCTTCGCACTCGGATCGCCCGTGGGCGCAGGCGCGTGATCCTCTTTCGCCGGCGGACCGAGCAATTCGGTGAAGATGGGCCGCAACGCATCCGCCCACACCTGGTAGCCCTTCAGCGCGGGATGCAGTTTGTCGCCGGCGTTCATCATGCCGTCGTACAGCTTCCCGTCCGGGCCGGCCAGCTTGTCGTTGACGTTGAGGTAGCGGATTCGCCTGCCGTCGGCGAGCTTCGCCAGGTTGGCGTTGATCCTGTCGATCGTCGGCATCACGTCCATGTTGTCGTTGCGGGGGAAAATGCCCGTCACGATGATGGTCGCCGCGGGAGCCTTCTCCCCGAGAACGTGCAGGACTGCCTGGAGACCGCCGGTGACATCCGCCACAACACTCGCGTCGCCCTCGACGGGCACTTCGTTCCCGACGTTGTTAGTCCCGGCGAGCAGCACGATTACCTTCGGATTAACCCCGTCCAACTCCCCGTTCTCAAGACGCCAGAGGATGTTCTGAATCCTGTCGGCGCCCCAGCCGAAATCGGCCGCATTCCAGCCGAAGAAGTTCAGCTTCCAATTCGCCAGCAGCTCCGGATAATCGGTGGCGCCCCAGCGGCGCGCGATCGAATCGCCTACGAAGTAAATGCCGATGCCGCCCTTCTTCGCTTTTTCGAGTAGCTGGGCATGGGCCAGCATCGAGTTCCGGTCGCTTCGCGCCACCGGCACACTTGCCGGAAGAGGGGCCGTAGCCGGACCGGCGTGTCCGATGAACTTATCCGCCCAGGCCAGGAAGTACTTCCAGTTCGGCCCGTCCGTGTGCCCGCCATCGTGCTGGCGCCACGCGAGCTCGCCATCGAGCAGACCGGTATTGACCGGCGGCATCTTCGCCGTGCGATAGTCCTCGCTTATACCCAGGTCCTTCGCGCCGAGCAGCGTGAACACCGGCCCCGCCGCGACGGCAGCCATGTAACTGCCCTGTTGATCCAGCCACTTCGCATCGCCCTTTTCGGGCACGCCATAACTGACGAAGGTCAGGCGCGGTGCGCACAGCGCGATCAGTTCGTGCGCATCGACCGGCAGGTCGCCCGCGTTCCTGCTCCCAAAGACAGCTTCCGCCGCACCGTACTTCAGGAAATTGCCGGCCATCCAGTGATATTCGCCCGTGCCCGTGAGGCTCTCCACGGCTTCTCCCCAATTGCGGCGGTGCAGTTTGGCGCCGCCTTCGCCGGAGGAACCGACCAGCACGACGGCGAAACGCGTGTCGAACGCCATCGTCACCAGCGCCGCTTTGCCATAGCGCGATACCCCTTCGATTCCAACGTGCCGCGCGTCCACCGCCTTATCGGTCTCGAGATAATCCAGGCCGCGCGAAGCGCCCCACGCCCACGCCCGCAGTGCGCCCCAGTCGTCCGGCTTGCGAGGTTGACCCTTGTTCACGAGGCCGATCACGCCCTTGGTCAGGCCCGCGCCATTGTCCGCCTGCACGCTACCGGGATCGACAAACGCGTACCCCCAGCCGTCGGCAATCAACTGCTCGGTCGCCAGCGGATCGCCGCCCGTCATCGCCGCCACTCCGCCTCGCCCCGCCATCGCGCTGGCCATGCGGTTGAAGAACGCCGCGCTGCCAAACATCATCGTCACGGGCACCGGCCCCTTGGCCCCGGCCGGCGTCACCAGCGTCATTTGGATCTCGACAACGATCGATGGGTAGGACGAATTATCCACGCGGCCTACCAGTTGCTTCTCGATCGCTGGAATCGCGCCAACCGTTGTGTTGGTAGCGCTCGCGACGGTCCACGTCACGCGCGGCGCGCCTTTGGGAACGCGTCCCAGCACCTCGCGTTCAAAGTCCTCGACGATCTCGGGCCGGCGCTGTTTCCACCACATCTCCGCCGTGGTCACTTTCCGGCCGCTCTTGAGCGTCAGGACTTCGGGCAGATTCGGGAAAGGGTTCGCTTTGGATTCGTCATAGTTGGCGTGATCGGGCGCGCTCTCGTTCCCGCTCGGGCCCGGGCGGAGCGCCTTGATCCCGAGCTGGTCCATCATGTTCTGATGGTCCTCGGCCGCCGTCCAGTTCTTCGGCTGCTGCGCAGTCGACGACGGCGGCGATTGTTGGCCGACCACCGGCAAGGAGAAAATTTCCAACAGCGCAGCCGCCAACGCACAGCGGCAAGCGCCCTGCATAATCTTCGTAGTATTCATGTTCGACTCTTGAACAAAATGATATTCCATTGCACGCCGTTCGTCGACAGGAGCCGATAGCGCCGGCCCCGTCCCGCCCGCTCGTTTAGAATGGTAGAAGAGTGCCCGCCAAGACCTTTTACCTGGAAACGTTCGGCTGCCAGATGAACGCGCACGACTCCGAAAAGGTGGTCGGCACGTTGATCGCGCAGGGGTACGCGCAGGTGCCCACCCCGGACGAAGCCGGCCTGGTGCTTTACAACACGTGCAGCATCCGCGACAAAGCCGAGCAGAAGGTCTATCACCGGTTGCAGCAATTCCAGCGCAGCGGCAAGGGCAAGATCGTCGGCGTGCTCGGCTGCGTGGCGCAGCAGGAAGGCGAACGCATTTTCGAGCGCGCGCCGCACGTCGGCCTTGTGTGCGGCTCGGCCAGTTATAACCAGCTCGGCGAATTGCTGGTGCAGATTGAAAACGGCCGCCGCCGCGTCACCGGACTAAGTCTCGATACCGACGAGGCCTTTGAGACGCCTTACACCTGCCGCGACAATCCGCACCGCGCCTACCTCACCATCATCGAAGGTTGCGACAAGAATTGCGCCTATTGCGTGGTGCCGTTCACGCGCGGCAGGGAACGCAGCCGTTTGAGCCAGGGCGTGATGGACGAAGCGCGCCGGCTGGCCCGCGAGGGCTACACCGAGATTCAACTGCTCGGCCAGAACGTCAACAGCTATCGCGATCCGTCGCTCGCGGATTGGGATTTCGCCACTCTCCTGGGCCGCGTGGCGCAGGTTCCCGGCATCCGCCGCGTGCGCTACACCACGTCCCATCCGCGCGATTTCGGCAAGCGAATCGTCGACGCCATGGATGAAAATCCCGTCATCTGCGACCACGTCCACCTGCCCGTGCAATCCGGCTCGTCCGCCGTGCTCGCCAGGATGGACCGCCTCTACACGCGCGAGGAATACCTGGAGCGCATCGGCTGGCTGAAGAACGCGCGCCGCCGCTATTCGCTCTCGACCGACATCATCGTCGGCTTCCCCGGCGAGACCGAACGGGACTTCGCGGAAACGCTCTCGCTGCTCGACGAAGTGGAATTCGATTCGGTGTTCAGCTTCATGTATTCGGCGCGCCCGAACACGGCCGCCCTTCGCTTCGAAGACCACATTCCGGACGAAGAGAAGCGGCGGCGCCTGGCGATCGTGCAGGAGCGGCAGCGCGCCATCCAGCTCCGCCGCAACGCCGCGCTGATCGGCGGCGTGATGGAAGTCCACGTGGAGGGCCGCCACAAGTCGCTCGGCCAGTGGATCGGCCGCACGTCGTGCAATCGCACGCTGAATTTCACCCACCCGGCCGCGAGCGACGCTTCGCTCACCGGCCAGTACCTTTCCGTCCGCGTCACCCGCTCCGGCCCCAACTCGTTGGTGGGCGAGAGCGTATGTGTGGTGTAATTAGGTGGGAGGATGGCGGCATGGAAGTCGAAATGAAAATTCGCGGCCTGATGATGGACCCGGTCACCAATATGCCCATCGTCATCCTGCGCGACGTGAGCGGCAACTCCGTGCTGCCGATCTGGGTCGGTGTTTACGAAGCTAACGCGATCGCGCTTGAAATCGAAAAGGTTTCCACTCCGCGGCCGATGACGCACGACCTCATCAAGAGCCTGCTGCTCGGCCTCAACACGGCCATGCGCAAGGTGGTGGTGAGCGAGTTGAAGGACGATACGTTCTACGCCGTGATCTGGCTGGATCGCGACGGGGAAACCATCAGCGTCGATTCGCGTCCGAGCGACGCGCTGGCCCTGGCGCTGCGTCTCGATTGCCCGATCTACGTGGAAGAGACCGTGCTGAAGAGCTCGAGCAAGGCCACTGGCACGTCGGAAAAGGATAATAAGGAAGAGTTGAAGCGGTGGCTCGATGGCCTGAACGACGAGGACCTGGGCCGCTATAAGATGTGACGGCCGAAATCGCCGCGCGCCTGGCCGAAGTTGGAATCGAGGTTGCCGCCGAATCCCCGGAGTACGGCATGTTCACGCGCGGCATGTGCGCGGCGCTGGTCAAGCCAGGCACAGCCGGGAACGGGATCGGCAGTTCGGGAATCATGACCGAAGCCGGCCTCGCGTTTCTGGTTTGGCGCGACGGCCGGCCGTATCTCGCCGCCAAGGGGCGCCAAACTTTGGCCAGCCCCGAGCAGGTGGATGAGATCGCGAAGTTTTCTTTGGATTTGAAACGCGCCCTGGGCGTGGAAGCCGGCGACGCGTAGCGCACTACCGCGCAGAATTGGTTGACTCACAACAACGCATGACGATCGACGAACAACTTTCCTACCTGCGAAAAGGCATGGCGGAGATCATCCGCGAAGAGGATCTCCGCGAGCGGCTGGTGGCCGCCGCCGCCGGACGCAAACTGCGCATCAAGGTCGGTTTCGATCCGACCGCGCCCGACCTGCACCTGGGCCACACCGTCCTGCTGCGCAAGATGAAGCACTTCGAGGACCTCGGCCACACGGTGATCTTCCTGATCGGCGACATGACCGGCCTCATCGGCGACCCGACCGGACGCAACGTGACGCGCCCGCCGATGACGCGCGAGGCGATCCTCGCGAACGCCGAAACCTACAAGGCGCAGGTGTTCAAAATCCTCGATCCGGAAAAGACCGAAGTCCGTTTCAATAGCGAATGGCTGGGGCCGATGACGTATGTCGACATCGTGCGCCTGGCGTCGCATTACACCGTGGCGCGCATCCTCGAACGCGACGATTTCTCGAAGCGCTTGCGCGACGGCATTTCGATTTCGATGCACGAGACGCTCTACCCGCTGGCGCAGGGCTACGATTCGGTGGCCCTCGAGTGCGACGTCGAGATGGGCGGCACGGATCAGAAATTCAACCTACTCGTGGGGCGCGAATTGCAGCGCGATTACGGACAGCCGCCGCAGATCGTCTGCACCACGCCGCTGCTCGAAGGCATCGACGGCGTCAACAAGATGTCGAAATCGCTCGGCAATTACATCGGCATCACCGAGCCGCCCGACGTGATGTTCCGCAAGGTGATGCAGATCTCCGACGAGCTGATGTGGCGCTATTACCTGCTGCTCACCGATAAGTCGGAAGCCGACATCGCCGCCATGCGCGCGCGCGTGGCCGCGGGCTCGCTGCACCCGATGGAGGCCAAGATCGCGCTCGGCAAGTCGATCGTCGCCGATTACCATCCGGCGGCGGATGCCGAACGCGCGGCCGAAGTTTTCGATAGCGTGGTGCGACAAAAGCAGGTGCCGGCCGACATCGAAACCGCCGCGCTGCCCGAGGGTGTGGTCAAGGACGGCGCCATTCGCGTCGACAAGCTGTTGGCGCGCATCGGCCTGGCCGAATCGGTAAGCGATGCCGTGCGCAAGATCAAGGCTGGCGCGGTCGAAATCAACGGCGTAAAATGGACAACGCTGACCTGGGCGGAGCCGGCGCCCGAGCTGGTGATTCAAGTCGGCAAGCATTGGCGAAAGGTCGTCCGGTAAACTACGGTGCGCAAACTCTACTTCTGGAAACTCAAACGCCGGGAAATTCAGCTCGGCGATCGCACCCTGCTGATGGCCGTGCTCAACGTCACGCCCGATTCGTTCTCCGATGGCGGCAAGTATTCGGATCCGGATCGCGCTTTCGCCCGCGCCCTCGAGCTCGAAGAGCAGGGCGCGGACATG
>PMKM01000232.1 GCA_003157745.1 Bryobacterales bacterium
AAGTGGCATTGGGCTGGGGGCCTGCCAACCGCCCGCTCCAGCACTGGAGCGCCAATGCAACGCCAATCCGACGTTGGCAGGCGAAAGCGCCTGCCCCACCCCGCTCACATGTCCGCAGGAATACTCGTCATTCTACGTGCCGCGGACCGCTATGACCCTATCTGGAAGGTCCCTGCAATCTGCAAACTGGATGCCGCGGAGGAGTTGCCCACATACACGGTGTAAGTGCCCGGCGCCGTCAACCAACTGTTCGAGTTAGAGTCCCAGTACGATAGCGGATGCGACGAATCGTTCTTATCCACTTCCACCGTCACGCTCTGTTGCTGGCCCGGTGCGAGCGGAACCTTCTGCCATCCCACCAGGCGCTTGGGCGGCTCGTTGGTGCCGGCCGGCAGCGCCAGGTAGACTTGTTCGACCTCCGCGCCCGTCACCGTGCCCGTATTCGTCAAAGTGAATGTCACCTGGAAGTTAGGATTGCCCGCGACCAGGTTATTCGTGAGCGTCATGTTCGATAACTGGAAAGTGGTGTACGAAAGTCCGAAACCGAAGGGAAACTCCGGCGTATAGTTATTCGCGTCATACCACTTATAACCGACCTTCAAACCTTCGATCGTATAATCCGTCCTAAACGGCGTGGTCGCGGAATTCGATCCGGGAATCGTCGGGCGCGGCAACTGACTGACGCTGGCCGGAAACGTAATCGGCAGCTTACCCGACGGATTCACGCTGCCGAACAGGATGTTGGCGATCGCCTGCCCGCCGCGTATGCCGGGGAACCAGGCTTCGAGCACCGCGCTCACGCTGCCCAGCCACGGCAGCACCTGCGCGCCGCCGTTTTCCATCACCACGATGGTGTGCGGATTAGCGGCCGCCACGGCCGCCACCAGCGCGTCCTGGTTGATCGGCGTCGTGTGAATCACGTCGGTGAAATTCAGGCTCGGCATGTCCATCCCTTCGCTGGTCCACTGGCTGACGAACACGATCGCGACGCTCGATTTGGCCGCCAGCGCCGCTGCCGTGGCAGCGTTGGTTCCGGCGTTGTAAGTGACCGTCGCATTGGGCGCGGCTGCCCGTATCGCCTCGAGCGGCGAGGACGGATGCCAAATCACCTTCGACCAGCCGGGAACCGCCGGGTAGCCTTCGGTCAGCGCCGGGCCCTCGGTAGGATAAACCTGCGCCGAGCCGCCGCCGGAGAGTACGCCAATATCGGCGTGCGAGCCGATCACCGCGATCGAACTGAGTGACGCGGCGTTGAGCGGCAACTGTCCGCCCGCGTTCTTCAATAGCACCGCGCCCCGCTCTTCCGCCGCCTGCGCCACGTCCTCGTCGGCTGCGACGGTGGCCGCGTCAAGCGTCGCGGAGCCGGCCGGCTGATTGAAGACACCCACTTTGTACATCGCCGTCAGTATCCGCGTCGCCATGTCGTCCACGCGCGATTGCGGTATCTCGCCCGCCGCGACCGCCGATTCAAGGGCGTTCGCGTTAAAGAATTCATTATTCGGCTGCTCCTGATCGAGCCCGGCCAATGCCGCCGTCACGGTCTGCGACGAAGGCCCGGCGGCGGGCAGCGCCCACCAATCCGACATGACGAATCCCGTAAATCCCCAATCGGTCTTCAATACCTGGGTGAGTAAGTACGAATTCTCGCAAGCCCAGGTACCGTTGAGTAAGTTATAAGAACACATCACCGATTGCACGCCGGAATCCTTGACGCCGATCTCGAACGCGAGTAAGTCGCTTTCCCGCCCGCTGCGGTCGTCGATGATCACGTTACTCTCGGTGCGACCCGTCTCCTGATCGTTGAACGCGTAATGCTTCACACAGCCGATCACGTGCTGGTCCTGAATCGCCTTCACGTGTTGGGCGGCGATCTTACCCGCCAGAATCGGATCTTCGCCCTTGGTCTCGAACGTGCGCCCGTCGCGCGGCTCGCGCCCGATCATGTTCGTATTGCCGCCCAGGTTCACGTTCAGTCCATAAGCGCTGGCCTCGGCGCCGATCACCGATCCGAACTGGTACGCCAGATTCAGGTCCCATGCGGCGGCGCTCGCAATCGAAGAGGGCAGCGCGGTCGAGGGCGCCTGAGCGTCCGACACGCCCAGGCTGCCATCGACAAAGTAAAGTGCCGGAATCCCCAGCCGTGGAATCCCGGGAATGTACCCGCCCGCGCCCAATGGCAGCGCAAAATCGTTGGACGGCGTGCCGCCGGTGCCGGACAGCAGTTGCAACTTCTCCGCCGGTGTCATCTGCGCCACCATCTGCGTGGCGAGTTGCGTGGACGTTGCCGGCGCTGGCAGCCGGAATCTGCCCGTGCCGCCAAGAACCGTCAGCACCGCCTCGACCGGCGCGCCCGATGGCACTCCGGAAGGGTACACGAAGTTCAACTGATCGATAATCTCGCCCGGCGCCGCGCCGCAGTAAGTCACCGTGGCGGCGATGCCGCCGATCTTTAGCTGGCAATTCGCCGTTCCGCCCACCACGGTAAGATCGTTCAAACTCGTTCCGCTGGCGCCCACGCCGTCCTGCCCGGCAGTTTGCTTCGGCCCCAATCCGTTGGCCCAGAGTTGGTACGTGCCGCCCACTTCGACCGCGCACTGCGTGATGGGGCAACCTTCCGCCAGCGTCCCGGTGATCCACGCCACGCCCGTCGTCAGATTGTTGAGGAACATAGACGGCGCGGCGGTGGACGCGGTGGTGATCGTCTCGATGTTGCTGGTCACGCTGCCGCGTGTCACCTGCACAGTCACAGATGGCGAAGACGCAACTTCCCAAGGCACCTGGAAGTTGATCTGTCCCGGGCTGACGTAAGTCAGCGGCGCATTGACGCCGTTCACACTCACGCTCACGCCGCCGACAGAAGTCAGGAAGTGGCTGTTACTATCGACCACTTGCGCGCCCTGGTACGTGTTATCCGCGAGATTACTGCCGAACAGCGAAGCCAGACTGCCGGGCGCGATGCCACCCAGATACGACGCGGCATTCACAATCCCGGCGGGCGTGATCACGGGCGTGGTGGTAGTGACGGCGACCGGCTGATACACGCGTACGTAATCCACGAGCATGTCCTGATTGGCAAATGGTGCGTTCGGATCGGGCGTCCCCAGAAACGTATTGGGCCCGCCGATGGCCAGATTCAGCAGGACGTAGAAGTTTCCATTATTGAAAACCCACTCGCCCGTTGGAACCATCGACGGCGTAACCGTGTAATAGAGAGCGCCATCGACGTAAAACGCAACCGAGTCTTGCGACCACTGAATGGCGTACACGTGGTAATCGTCCGAAACCGTTTCGCCCCTCAGCAGCGTGTACGTGCTTCCCTCGCTGTAGGCGCTGTAATTGCCCGAGCCAACCGGCGTGGTCGGTCCGTGCACCGTGCCATTGTTGATGGAAGTGTCATTCGCGCCGCCATAGACGCCGAAATTCTCCATGATGTCGACTTCGCCACACCAGGGCCAGCCGATGGTTCCGCCGTTACCCTCTCCCATCATCCAGAAAGCCGGCCACACGCCCAGGCTTGCGGTGGGCAGTTTGATTCTGGCTTCGATCAGGCCGTATTGCCAGCTCAGGTTCGCGGTGCTGGTGGACGCGCCCGGGCTGCCCGTCTGCAGCCGCGCCGATGTGTAGTTTCCATTCACATCGCGGATGGCGCGAATCACCAGGTTGCCGTCGCCATCTTGAAAAGCGTTGGCGGTGGAATTGGTGTAGTTTTCGAGTTCGTGATTGCCCCAACCGCCGCCGCCCAAATCGTAGTTCCAGCTGTTCGGATCGGGCGGCAAGCCGGCCGCTCCGTTGAACTCGTCGCTCCACACCAGCTTCCAGCCCGTGGTGGTCGTCTGAGACGCGGCCGCGAACGCGGTCAACAGTGTTAAGGATGTAACTAAGAGTAGCCGCATAACTGGTGTTTATCATCGGCCAATCGGCGCGGCGTTGCAAGCCCATCCCGCGCCGCTCGTGTTCTTTCAACCCGGATTGCCGGATAATGGAAGAACCCCCCTGGCCGAACCGAGAGGCCGCGCGGGCCCGACACTATGACCGACCCCAAACTGACCGTAGTGGTTTCCTCCGAAAAGATTCAAACCCGCATTCGCGAGTTAGGCGCGCAGATTTCCGCCGACTACCCGACTGGCGATCTTTACTTCATCTGCATCCTGAAAGGGGCGTGCTTCTTCCTGACCGACCTGGCACGCGCCATGAAGCGCGACGTGTCGCTCGACTTCATGGGCATCTCGACCTATGGTAAGGAGAAGAGCAGCTCGGGCGAGGTGCGCGTCACCAAGGATCTCGATATCTCGATCGAAGGCAGCAACGTCATCATCGTCGAAGATATCGTGGATAGCGGCGTCACGCTCAATTACCTGATGCACGTGCTCGACCAGCGCAAGCCGCGCTCGATACGGATCGCCGCCCTGCTCGATAAGCCCGAGCGGCGCTTGCGCCCCGTGCACGTTCACTACGCCGGTTTCCAGATCGAGGATCGCTTCGTGGTCGGCTACGGTCTCGACCACGCCGAGAAGTATCGCAACCTCGACGACGTGTGCGCGCTCGATCCGGAGTAATTGCGCAGCGCAGCCGCCCGCCTAACTATCCAGCCGGTATCGCGATTCAGCCAGCCGGTAGAGCGGGCGCCACACCAGCCGGTTGACGCACACCACCAGTGTCGCCATCACCACGGTCGAAAGCAGCAGCAGCCGGCCGTTTCCCGAATCGGTGGCGGAACTGATCTGCGCGCCCAGGCCGAGCGTGGTCATGATCCGTCCCTGGAAATGAAAATACTCGGCCACGATGCTGGCGTTCCACGCGCCGCCCGAAGCCGTCACCAGNNCGTTGAACAGGATGTACCACTGCGTGCCGAGCAGCATCAGGACGATCGACCCCACGCCCAATCCGCCGCCCAATTGCACCAGCCCCAACAGCACCACCGGGAATAATGCGGTCGCGGGCACCGAAGCCGCAATCTGCGCCAGCGGTTGCGCCACCTTCGCCAACCGCGGATTGAACCCGATGGCGACGCCCGCCGGAATGGCCCACAGCGACGCGATCGCGAGCGACGCCGCCACCCGCCCGAAGCTCGCCCCCGCCGCCTGCAACGTTCCGACCAGTTCCGCCGAGTGCAGGCCGTGCAGCGTCAACGCCGCTTTCACCAATAGGTACGGCACCGCAATCCCGAGCGCCGCCAGCGCCACGCCGCCCACCACGCGCCCGCGGTTCGTCGCGCGCGCAACCCGAGCCGGAGCGTCGCGCGGCGGGCTGACGGTCAGCCGCTCCCACAGCGGCTCCACGGCGCGCTTCTCGATCCAATGCGTGACGTCCGAATTGCGCAGCAGGTGCAGAATCGGCGACGTCACTTCGGCCGCGCTCTCCACCTGTTCCATCTTGAATTTCTCCGACCACGCGATCGCCGGCCGCCACAGCAGTTGATCCAGCAGCACGATCACCGCGATCATCGCCGCCAGCCCCCACACGATTCCCGCCGTATCGCCCGCGCTCGCCGCCGTTTGCAGATAGGAGCCCAGCCCCGGCAGGCGGAAATCGTGATTACCCAGCACGAACATCTCGCACGCCATCAGGAAGAACCACCCGCCCGCCACCGATACGATCGAGTTCCATACCAGGCCGATGGTGCCGAACGGCAGCTCCAGTTCGACGAAACGCTGCGTGGCGCTGAAACGGTTGATGAGCGCCGCCTCGCGCAGTTCGCGCGGAATCGATTTGAGCGACGAGTAAAAGCTGAACCCCATGTTCCACACTTGCCCCGTGAAGATGAGCACGATCGAACCCAGCTCCACGCCCAACTGCCGCGTCGGAAACAGCGCCACCATCGCCAGCATCACGCCGGGGAGAAAGCTCAGCACGGGAATCGACTGGAGAATATCCAGCACCGCGATCATCGCCATCTCCACGCGCCGGTTGTGCGCGGCGATGTAGCCGTAGCCGACCGCGAAGACCAGGCTCAGCACGTACGCCACGCCCATCCGCACCAGCGAGTAGAACGCGTACGCCGGCAGCGCGGCGGGCGAGCGCGAAATGTGCGCGGCCGGCGTCACCACGCCCATCCAGTACCGCACCGTCGCCAGCGCCGCGTAGATGCCCGCCAGAATCGCGGCGAATACCAGCGCATCCACCAGCGCGGACCAACTGCGTTCGCGAATCGACGAACTGCCGAGCAGCGGGAAGGCCATCAGCGAACGCCGGCCTCGCCGCCCGCCGCTTGCGGCGCTTCCTCGGGAATGAAGAACCGGCCCGAGCTATCGCGGTCGAACAGCTCCGCGTAGCGGCCCCAGTTGACGGCGGTTTCGAGTTGCCGGTCCACTTCCTCTTCGCTGAAATGTTCGTCCAGCAGGTCGTGAAAGAAATCGGCTGGCATCGAATGATCGGCCTTGCTCGCCAGCGCGCGGTTGATCTGGCGGATCAGCGGCACCCGCTCGGCGGCAACGCGGAACAGTTCCTTGCGGCGCAAAATGCCGGCATCGGCGAAGCGCTTGCCCTCGGGCGTGATCTCCGCGTCGCCTTCCTTCACATGGATGTAACCCAGCAGCGACGAGGCTTCCACGATCGGCAGCAGGTCGTCGATTTCGAACGCCAGGTCGTCCGCCAGCCGGTAAATGTCGTCGCGCCCTTCGCGGTCCACCAGCAATTCGAGGAGCCCGGCGATCCCGCCCGGCCGCGCATGCGGGATCATCGGGTACTTCGCCCGCGTCGCACCCGGCGCCGCCGGAGCCGCTTCCGGCCCGGGGCCAGGCTCCGCCACCAGGTCCGGCTGCGTCAGCACGCGGTAGATGAAATCCACCGCTTCGAGAAATCGCGGATCGTGATGATCGCGCGGACGCGGCATCGTCACGCGGAAATCCGTGCGCACGTGCCCCGGGTTTTTCCCCAACACCACCACCCGGTCCGCCAGCGTCACCGCTTCTTCGATGTTGTGCGTCACCAGGAAAACCGCGCGCGTCGGCATCTTCTTGCCGTCCCACAATTCCAGCAATTCCGAGCGCAGGTTCTCCGCCGTCAGCACATCGAGCGCGGAAAACGGCTCGTC
>PMKM01000220.1 GCA_003157745.1 Bryobacterales bacterium
GTTCTCCAATTCAGCGTCGCGAAGTCACCGTGCGTTTCCAGAGAAGCGCACGGACTGACACTTTCAACTAAGTATGAACCCTATCAGACCTCACTTCGTTCGCGCGTTAGAACGGGCGGCCCGCCACGAAGGAGCCGAGGCCCGAAGGCGGGTCTGGACCTGCGGACACATGGCTCCTACGCGCACTACTAC
Source organism: Bryobacterales bacterium (assembly GCA_003157745.1). Classification (GTDB taxonomy): domain Bacteria; phylum Acidobacteriota; class Terriglobia; order Bryobacterales; family Bryobacteraceae; genus Bog-375. The sequence goes on from PMKM01000220.1 coordinate 193, forward strand.
GGCAATCCGACTGAGGAAGTCACCGAATTGTCAATTGAAGAGTATCGTATCTGGAATGCCTATTGATCGCAATAACAGAAAAGTACTAACAGCTCGTAGAGCGTCTGCCATAGTTAAGGCGACGGTTGTCAACCGAGTTTTGAGTGGGCTCTGGTACGCTGTTGGAGATCCGGGCTCGACGTAGCGATGAAGATCCAGCGAACCGAGCTGTATAATGATTTTGGGTTCGCCTCGGGGTGCATTGCATGCAGACACGCGCAAATTGGCTCGATCAGGCAAGATTGGAACTTAGCCTTGACTCCTGGAACTGTTTGGGCGCTTGAAGGAGTTCTGATCTCGAGACGTTGAAGCGGGAAACATGGCTCGCACATTTCGTCTTTCGGCAACGCGAACGTTGCCGTTCGGAATACTCTCTTACCGGCACGGTGGCGACGCCAGACGAAAGTTTCGGGCGCTACCACTTCTGGGCGAGCAGGCGCAGCACGCGCGCTTTTTGAATGCGCCAATCCCACAGGTCTTCGGTATCCTCGTAACGCAGAATGCGGAAACCCGTGGACCATGCCCTCACCAGCGTATTGACGTCGTCAAGTGGGTCCGGCGGCCTGCCACCCTGAGTGGCCGCAGCGGGCGGAGTTTCCGCCGGGTGCTCGATCACGACCAGCCCTCCCGGCTTCAACGCCGCGCGCACACGTTCGAGTAGCGCCGGATCGGCGAGCGGCACCCAGGCATAGCTGAACACGATCAAGTCCCACCGTTCATGGCCGAAATCGAATTCCTGATAGCCGCTCTTGACCGTAGTGATGTGGAGGCCGCGCTTCGCGGCTTCCGCCTGAGCCACCTCCAGGCCCTTTTCGGCGATATCAAAACCGGTCACCTGCCAGCCCTTGGCGGCCAGATACAGCGCATTGCGCCCTTGCCCCATGGCGACGTCCAAAGCTGTCCCCGGTTTTAGGTCGGCCGTCATTCTGACGAGAAATGCGTTCGGTTGCGTGTTGAAAGCAGCCACCGGCGCCGTGTAGAAGCGGTTGAAAAACAGTGCGACAAAGTCGGATCGGTGCTGCGCCGAGAGCTTTCCCAGACGTTCCAGCCGCTCATCGGCCTGAGCCTCCGGTAGACCGTCGGCGATCAGCTTGGCACGATATCTCTGCGGAGTGTTCGCGTTGGGATCTCCTTCCTGAAACCAGGCGAAGTACTGTTTCCAAATCGAATCGTCGGTGGCTGGCGGCTGGACGGAAAGAGCGCCCACCACTGCCAAAGCAAGCGCAAGAGTGCGGATTGCAATCATGGTGATTAGTACCTCACTGTAATGAGGGGATCGACCTTGGCCGTGAGGTGCGAAAGCAGAGACGCCGACACCGCCAGAATGCCCCAGAGGTTCATTGAGAGTCGTGGCCCTAACTAACTCCTGCTACTGCTGGATGAAGTTGAGGAGGTCACCGAATTGTCAATTGAAGAGTATCGTATCTGCAATCTCTATTGCTGCCAATAGCAGAATAGTATTAACGGCTCGTGAGATGGTCGATCGTAACCAAGGCGACAGTGTTTGACCGAACCCACAGTGGGATCTAGCGTCCTGTCTCTCAAGTCCGCTTACAAAAGCGAGTCACGCTGGCGAGGATTTCGTCGGCTGTTTGGGTTTAGATGAAGGGTTTGGGCAGGTGGTTGTTGTGTTGCACATACGCCCGAATCGCTGGTTCCAGTTCCCGGGTACTGTGGTGCGTGTTTCGTCGGCTCTGTTTCTCGGTGAGCGTGGCAAACCAGCGCGCCACCAGATTGATCCAGGATGCACTGGTGGGAGTGAAGTGCAGGTGAATGCGAGGCCGCGTGGCAAGCCAGCGGTGGATCAGCGGCGTCTTGTGAATTCCGTAGTTGTCCAGGATTAGATGAAGGTCCGGCGCCGCACGAGTGGCCGCGTCAATCGTATCCAGAAACCGGCGGAACTCGGTGGCTCGATGGCGGCGGTGGCATTCGCCAATCACCTTGCCCGTTTTCACGTCCAGCGCGGCGAATCCGGATGTCGTGCCGTGGCGCTCGTAGTCATGCGTCCGCCGCTCGATCTGGCCGGGGCGCATCGGCAGTAAGGGCTGTGTCCGGTCCAGGGCTTGAATCTGCGATTTCTCATCGACGCAGAGCACCAGTGCCCGCTCCGGCGGCGCCAGATACAGTCCCACAATATCCCGCACCTTCTCGATGAACAGCGGATCCTTGCTGAGCTTGAACGTCTCCGCCCGATGGGGTTGCAGTACAAAGGCCGACCAGATCCGATGCACGCTGGCGCAGCTCAACCCGCAGGCTTGCGCCAGCGAACGCGTCGGGCCGCTGCGCCCGTCTCAGCAAGGGACCAAGCCCGCGCCGCGAGGTAGCATACCCGGCTTCGAATTGCGATAATCAAAGCGACTCGGGTTTCGCATGGCCGTCTATAAGCAGAAGGGGAGCAAGTTCTGGTGGTACAAGTTCACCTGGAAGGGCGAAGCCGTCCGCAGGTCCACGAAGCAGACCAACAAGCGCGTCGCGGAGCAGATCGAAGCTGCCCAAAAGACTTCCCTCGCGAAAGGCGAGGTCGGAATCGTTGAGAGGGAACCAGCTCCGACGCTCAAGCAGTTTTCCGGCCGGTTTATGCACGCGGTTTCCATTCGTTGTGCGGAGAAACCGCGGACGGTCGAGTTCTATCGGGAGAAACTGAACCGGCTGCTGGAATATCCTGCCATGGCAAGTGCCGCCCTCGACGCTATTGACGAGGCTCTGATCGAAGAGTACGTCCAGCAACGGCGGAAGCTGGTCGCCCCCGCCACGGTGAACCGCCAGTTGGCAACGCTGCGTCGTGCATTACGCCTGGCCCACGAATGGAAAGTGATCGACCGTCTTCCCCGAATCCGACTCCTGCAGGGGGAGCGGACGCGCGAATTCGTGCTCAGCCGCGAGCAGGAACCGGTCTACCTGAATGCCACACCGGAGCCGCTCAAGGACTTGGCCCTCCTGATGCTAGACACCGGCCTGCGGGATGGCGAAGCCCTCGCATTGAAGTGGCCCGACCTCCACCTGAAACCGGCGCCCACGGCGAAATTCGGCTATCTCCAGGTTTGGAAAGGAAAGTCCGCCAAGGCGCGGCGGACGGTCAGTCTGACGGCGCGGGTACGAGAAATGCTGACCGGCCGCTCGAAGGAATCATCTTCGGAATTCGTGTTTCCGGGCAGGGGCGGCAATCCAATTCTGGTCACCTCGCTCGACCACCAGCATGCGAAAGTGCGTGATCTCCTGAAGATGCCGGAAGACTTCGTGGTACATTCGTTACGACATACCATGTTGACCAGGCTCGGTTTGCTCGGCGTGGACGCCTTTACGATCATGAAGATTGCCGGCCATAGCAGCATCACGGTTTCACAGCGTTACGTGCATCCTTCGCCTGAGTCTGTCGAGAGTGCCTTCGAGAAGCTGGAAATGTCCAATCAGCCCGTTCCGAGGAAAAAGGTGGGCATAGAATTGGGCATAGCAGCCAAGAATGCGGTTCGACGAAATCGCCGTAATAGTATGAAGTAGAAAGGCTTGGGCCCTTAGCTCAGCGGTTAGAGCAGCGGACTCATAANNCAAATCCTACAGGGCCCACCAGATTCCCCAAATACTCACGGGCTGGTGCACTCCCGCCACCGCTGGGTTGGCGGCAAGAAAGGCCGAACGGGAGGGTGCAGCAGCCACTAACGGCGCAAGAAGAACCTGATCTTCTTGGGACCAGGCACCAGTTCGAGCTGATCGACCAATTCGTAGTTCTGGTCGACGAAGAGCCGCAGCTCCGGGTCGGACTCGTAGCCGTCAGCGAGAGACCAGTTCCACAGAAGCGGGCCGGGCGCTATGGCGTCAATGAAAACGTCCGGCATCCGCCGGCGCAAATCGCCCACAAATCGCCGGCGGAAGTATCCCTGCAACGGTCCCGGACTGATCACGAAGTGGCCGATGGCATCTCGAGTGGCGGGGGGAATTCCCGTCAACACATAAACTCCCGGCGCCCAGCCCCAGATGGCAAGACTTGTCACGGGCCGGGTGTGGCGGATCTCTTCAACAACCCCCGCGATGCGGTCGTTGGAATCGGCAGTGGGATGCCTTAGCTCCGCCCGCATCGCCACGGCAAACCTATAGTAGTGGCACACATGAACCGAGAGGGGCACTATCGCGATCAGCGCGGAAACTACAAACCAGGCACGCCGGCTGCGCGGGGTTGCATTGGCGACCGCAATTCCGCCCAAACAGACGGCAGGGAATAGGAGGAAGTTGGCGTAGTGCGCGAATAATGTCTCGGGCCGGGAGGCCGCCAGGAGCGCGCCTCCCATGTAAATCGCGAGCGCTACTAACAACCGCCGGTTCTGGCGACACACCAGCGAGTACTGGCTTGGTGGCCGGCAGAAAAATGCCAGAACGGCAAACACGCAGACCGCCAGCAGCGGCTGTAGAACCGGTTCAACGTTCCATAAGAGTGCATGGTGCACAGTGGTCCGCCAGGACCCTCGGCCGGCGTATGCAATGTTTTGTAGCACGTATGAGTACCAGAAATCCCTGGTGACACCCGCCTGCGCCACAATCGCAAGAATGAAGCATGCCGGTAATAGCGCTCCGGCGGAATATGCGCCCGCGTGCGCCAGCCGCGTCCTCCGCGAGGAAAGGGTTTCCGTCTGGAATACGATCCAGAGGGCGGCCAGGCTAAGGGCGCCCGCTATCGGCAGAGCCTGAAGTTTGCACCATATGCTGGTGCCGACCGCGATTCCGCTCAAGAAAAGGAGTGAAGCCCGAGGGCGCCCGTACCAGATAGTGAGGCTATAGAACCCACAGCCCAGCAGCAATGCCGGCAGCAGTTCGCTCGAATAGTGCGAGAACTCTGAACCATGTGCGAGGCCATAGGGCACGGCCATCGGTAGCACAATCCAGGCTGCGATCGCTTTTGAAGAGAGGCGCAACAAGGTCAGATATGCTACAAGCATTTGCAGACATATCAGCACACTTGCCAGCCAGTGGACCATCAGGTAGCCGGGCTTGATGCCCAGGCGCAGCAGCAGCGTAACCAAGTAGGAATTCACCGGTCCACCGGTGGTTCCGTCCACTGATCGCCATGGCACCGGGTCCACCAGCAGTTTCATGCCCTGACTGAGCATCTGGCTCTCGTCCACATTCCATTCGTGTGGATGGAGTGCACTGGGTATGCGCAACAGGAAAACGCAGAGAATGAGCAGGACGGCAACCGCACAGGGCCCCCCCCAAGAGATGCTCTCCCGCAACTTATTCATGGCCGCCATCGAATCTTCCAAGTTTCCAAATGGACAGTAGCAAAAAAAGCCCGACCGCAATTCCAGCAACGGCGGTCCTCCATACCGGTCCAGTCTCAGGGCGCAACTCGAGCACAGCAGGATGGGAATTTGACTTCCTTACCAGTAGGACTGGCAGATCGGTTCCGTCTAAGAACGGAATTGCGATGCCGTCCAGGTACGCCCGATAGAACTTCCCAATATTGAAAGCGATGATGACCAGACCTGATTGCGCGGGCAAAGTGGCCTGGTAGTTTCCGGACGAGTCATCGACACGGACAGAAGCGGACTGCAGCCCCCTGACAATTCTCCGTGCCGCGTTCTCCGACGCCCGATTGCTAAAGAGCGCCGCGACCTCCTGCGGTTCGGTCTCGGGTAACAGACTTATCGCCGAGGACGCTGTTAGTTCTTGATCCCACGCCAGAAATCGTGCGTCCCACCGGGCTTGCCGTATCCCAGGAATGCGGTTCTTCCACAAGATATCGCCGACTCCAAGAACCCTCAGGCGGGCCTCGTTGACCGCGCTGAGTTGATTCCGATCATCGAGAATGCCCTGCGCATCCGGCCACACGATAGAACTCCGGACTCCATACTTCAGGTACGGATTCGATTGTCGAGTGTCTTGGAGGGACGGGGAATAGAACACGGAAAACAGCCGGGCTTCGTTTCTTTGGAGGGCCGTGTCATAACCGGTGAGGCCGTCACGCCGCGACATGGCAAACGAGGCATCGTTATACCATAACAGTTCCCATGAAAAGCTCGACATCTTCGACAAGTCCAGGAGACGTATGACGCGCGGGTCGAGGGTCGGAGAAGCCGAAGTAACGGCAGCGTCAGTCTGCTCGGCGCGATCATAAAACGGAACGCGCGTCATGGGAAGGTACAGGCACGCCGAGGCAATGCTCAGGCTGAGCAAAATCGCGTGCCCGCTGGAAAAGTGGCGACGGAAGCCTAAGCCAAGAATCAAGAATCCGAAGAAGGCGGCGATGAGCAGGAAACCGCGTCTTCCATGCAGGACGAGGAGAACGCCGAGAGATGCGCACGCTGCGGCTGCCCCCCAGAAGAGAGATGCGCCAAGTATCCTCCTCGGTCGATCCACAGGAAGCTTGGCCGCCCCTCGTTCCAGAAGTGTTGTCATTGCGACGGCAACGGTCAACGCGATACAAAAGTAAAAAAGGTAAACAACGCGCCACTGTTCGAAATTAAGGGTATACAGCGGCAGGTGAATCCAGTACAAAGGGTCGTGCAATGGCCTGACAAAGCAATGAAAGCTCACAACTCCGAACGCCACCGCCAGGGCAACCCGGCAGCGATTCGTCCAATGCCCTTTTAGGATTGCCGCTGCGACTAACACTCCCATCACGGTAACGGGGAAATACAGCAATGAAGCTTCCCAGCGGCCCTGCTTCAAAACACCAGCGTCCAACCACATGCTCACGAGGGGACGAACCGAGACCAGGTGCTTGCCAAGATCCGCTTGTGAATGAGTTTGCCGTGCAAGCGCCAAGCCGCGCTCGAACAAGTACCGTGTATACCCCCAGGAAAGAGCGCATCCGCCCGCCCCGGTCAAGAGCAGAAGACAGAATCGACGCTTGATCGCGCGCAGCTTGTAGACGCGTAGCGTCAGCGCCAGGACCATCCACAATAAAAGGAACAGGATGAAATAGAGAAGCGCTTGGAGTTGATTGATGACCAGCACCCAAGCCACCAGCACTTCGAGCAAAGCCAGATAAAGAAAGCGCGGCCGCATTAGGAAAAGATGCACCACGCAGAAAATAGCGGGCACCAGTGCCATCACTCTGCACAATCCGGCCCAGTGGTACATGTAATACATGAACGGGTTCAGAATATAGATGGTCGCCCCGGTCAGCGCCGGCACGTGCTGGGCGTCCAGGATCGAAATGCCGCACCAATAGACGCCAGCAAAAGCGATCAGCGTATATAGGTACAGCTTGATCAAATGTACGGTATCTGTTGAGAACCATAGCAGCAGCAGACTCAATGGATTGGCAGGGTCGGCGACCGGACTACCCCACAACGCTGTTCCCAATAGCCGGTGCGGATTGTACAAGGGCAAACGGCCGTTCCGATAGGCTTTTTGGATCTCTTGGTTCGACGGCTCATAGAGAAGATGGTAGTCCGGATGCAGCATCTCTGGATATTGCGCAAACAGGGGAGCAGTTGGCGAAAGATTAGCGCTGTAACGATCCAGGTCTGTAGCGAGTTTCTCTTGATTGGTGCGGTTACCGTAGATCTTCTTTCCGATCAGCGCCGGGTGGAATATCAGAAAGAAGTAAAGCGTCGGCAGTAGAATGACCGAGGCGACGGCCCACGAGTTCGGATGCCTCGATGTCAGCCCGTAGTTAGGTTTAGCATCACTCATTGCATTCTCCGGACACTTCCCTTGCCCTCGGAGCGACTTCTCATGAATCGACCACAGTGTACGCCGCCGTCGATAACGTAGCCCAAGCGGTTCGGCGCGATAGCCCTTGCTGAGTCAAATACTCCCGGGGACGGAAACTTCGCGTCCCGCCCCGGGCCGCCGGTCAGAGGATCCATCGCAGCACCTGCACCACCCCCGCCTTTACTGCTGAACGGTGATGGCTAGCGCCGCCGCCGGCATTCATAAGAGTGGATTCGCGATTCTTCAGATACCATTGATAACTCTCGACGAACATTTCGTCGTTCGAGTATCGCGGCTGCCAGCCAAGCTGTTCTTGTGCTTTCGAGATGTTGAAGTACATAGAACGCCCGTACATCATCGAATGGTAGGGGCCGAGTGGTGAGATGCCGATCCTCGAACTGATTTCCATGGCCGCCACCATCGGCCCCATTGGCAGGGAACGAACCTTTGATCCGGTACTGGCTACACGGCAGAGGTTTTCGAGTACCTCGCGCATCGTTCCGAACCGGGCGGCACCGCAATTGTAGACCTCCAGGCCCGGACGCATGCTCGCCAGAATGATAGCCTCGGCCAGGTCGTCGGCGTGCAGGAACTGATAGACGTTCCTTCCGTCGTTCAGTACCGGGATGTTTGCGCCCCGGTAGATCCACTCAAATAGAATCTGGAAGATTCCCAGGCGGCCGTGGCCCATGATGGTGCGGGGCCGCACGATGGACACGTCGAGCCCGCGCCGCGCGAATTCCACGCAAAGCCGTTCGCCGGCTAACTTCGCCTTGCCATAGTCTTCCATGGGGTGAGGATCGGTTTCTTCGGTGACGGGATTGGATTCGGGGATTCCAAACACAGCGCTCGATGAGGTGTAGATAACCTTCCTCACATTCGCGCGCGCGCCGGCCTCCAGCATATTGCGAGTTCCGTCGCGATTCACGCTCCAGAAGAGGCTCTTGTCCTTGGCCAAGGGGACTTGGGCCACGTTGTGGAAGATTACGTCGACGCCCTGGCAAGCGGCAGCGATCGCGGCGGAGTCGCGGATGTCGCCCTGAAACACTTCGGCGCCGGGGCAGGTATCGCCGGGTCGCTGAATGTCAAAAATGCGAACGCTCCAACCCTTTTCCTGGAGCTTGTGGCACAACCGGTCGCCAAAGTAGCCCGCACCGCCAGTCACGAGTGCCTTCATTCTCAGATCCGCGCCCCTTGCCGCATGCAGAACTCAATCGAGCGCCGCATGCCTTCTTCCAGGGCTACCTTAGGCCTGTAGCCCAGTTCCGCTTCCGCCTTCGCCACGCTGCATGCGATGTTCTTGTTCATTTCCGATAACACATGGATCTTTTGGTTATAGAGCCCGACCGCCTGCAGGGTGCCATCGACCAATATCGCTACCTCGCTGACAAGACCGGGCAGGCGCATCCGTTTGTGCGCCACCGTCAGCTTGAACTCCTCTTCGAGCAGGCGTTCGATGGTATCGATAATCTCATTCATCGAGTAGGGGCGCTTGTCGGCGATCCAGTAGATCTCGCCTCGCGCACGCTCCACGAACGCTGCCAATATCAGGCCTTCGCAAAGGTTGTCGATATAGGCCATGGAGCGAAGGTTGTTACCGGAACCGACGATAGGAGCCTTACCCGCGCGGACCATAGAGAAAAAGAGCGTCTGGCGCGGCGGCTGATCGACACCGTAGAACCACGGGGGACGCACGATCACCGTCTCGATCCGGCCCTGGCGTTCCACCTCTTGCACCGCCAGTTCCATCTGCATCTTGGAGCGGCCGTAGTTCATGTAGGGATGATAGGGCGAGGACTCGTCGAACAGGTGACCGGGGTGAGGGTTGAGCCCGATGGGCGAATTCGAGGATACAACCACGGCACGCCGCACCTGCGCCGTTTGGGCGGCTGCTAACAGGTTCCTGGCGCCATTCAGGTTCACTTCGTAGAGGTCTTTGATCTTGTTTGGGTGAATGATGCCGGCTGTGTGCAGGAGCACGGCGCCGCTGGCCCCCGCGCAGAAGCTGGCACAGTCGGCCGGGTTGCGCAGGTCGCCCTGCATCACCTCCACCCCCATCGCGCGAAGTTCCGCCGGGTCTTCGCCGGGAAGAATCAGGCAGCGGATGCGCAGGCCGTCCGGGAGTTCGCGCATTACATCCAGGTCCAGCGTGCGTTCTGCAATCACGCGGGTGAGGCGCTTGCCCAGCCAACCGCGCGCGCCGGTAATCAGAATCTGGCCAGTCGGAGTCTTCATAAGTTAGAGGCTATTCAAGAACTGCATTGCGTTGCGCCGCGCGATCGCCATCACGCTCCCCTGCGGATTCACTCCGGGAGCCGTGCAGAGCAGGCCGGCATCGTTGACGAAGAGGTTCCGGTGCCCATGTACCTGCCCGAAGGAATCGGTGGCGCAGCGGTCTCTTGCCTCTCCCATGGGGCAGGAGGAGAACATGTGGATCGTCATCAGATTGGTCGAGCGGCGGGAAAGCTCGGCGGGAATGCGGCTCAGTTCGTCTTCATGGCGCAAGACGGGAAAACCGGAAATGCTCGGGTACAAATGGGTGGCGCCCGCCGCAAACAGCAGGCGGCACAGCTCGCGCAGTGCTTTCGAGAGGCTGCGGAGATGCCGGGCCTCCAGGGGATACCGCACGATCGGCGCGCGGGAGAGAGGAACATTGCGCACGGAGCCGCCGGTCGGGCCTGTGATCATTGCGTAGTAGATCGACATTCCGCGCCAGGCGCGGCCGACGTCGATCTTCGCATCGGGGTGGTCCGTCATGGCGAGAGCGATGTACGGCAACGAGGAGATCGAGCAGCCCATGCTGATGTCCGGCGCGAATTCCTTCACCTGTTGGGCGGCCACATCGGGCACATCGCCATTGAGCTCGTCGTCGAAAACGGCGACCACCTTCACGGTAGGGTGGAGCGCGAGCGTGTTTCCGACGTTCGTGGTGATGCCGCTACGCCGCAGCAGCGCTGGCGTCTGGATGGCGCCGCAGCAGAGGAAAACGGCGTCGGCGTCGATGATGACCGGGGCTCCGTCGCGGGCCGCCATCACGCGCCAGCGGCCATTCTCGCGCGCTACCCGGTCCGCACGAACGCCGGCCAGCAGGCGACAGCCACTTGCCAGCGCGCGCGGAATCAGCGTCTCCGTCATGCTCTGCCGCGTGCCGATGGCAAGTCCGTTCGGCGATACGCCCTCCCCATACTTGAACCAGCGCGGCACCTCCAGAGACCTCCATCCCAAACGGTCCGCACCCATCTTCATCTTGACGGCGGCAGGCGCGGGCGCGCCCGGGTTGAGCTGCACGCTGAGGGCGGACTCGTTGGCTTCGAAGTGGGGGAGCAGGTCCCCGGTCTCCAGGTGCCTGACCTGGTAGCGCTCCCGCCACAGCGCCAGCATCTCGGGAGGAGTGCGGTGATAAAGCCCGCTGTTGATCTCGCTGCCGCCGCCCACACAGCAGCCTTCCACCAGCGGAGCTTTGGGCGCGCCCATGGCGGGATTCAGACCGCCCGACCGGTATTTCTGGACCATCTCGGCCACGCTGAACGGTGCACAGGAATCGAGCCGCAAGTGCGGTCCTTCTTCGAGTGCGATCACGTCCCTGCCGGCGCCGGCCAACGTCGAAGCGGTAACCGCGCCGCCGGGCCCGGAGCCGACCACCAGGACTTCGCACCGGTGGCTCTCGCCTGTCATCACGCCACCTCCCGGCTGCGATCGGCTCCCGGCCGCGAGTACAACGCCAGGACCACCAGGCTCGAATAGAACCTCATCAGATCCTGGCAGGGACCAAGCCGCGAGCGCTTCCATGCGTCCACCTGCGCCCTTCGCCGCCCGGCCTCCCGCTGGTGGAAGAACGAGAATTCCGTGAGCGCGCGGCTGGCGCCGAAGCCCATAGTGGCGATGCGGATCGCTAGCGCCAGAAACTCAGGCATCCGGTCGATCTGCTCCGCGACGAAAGCAACTACATCGTTGTAGGCCGGGCACGGCTCGCGCGGTGGGCCGTCGTGCAGTCCGGCCAACTCATAGCAGAGCGCCGAGATGGTGTTTTCCAGGTACCCAGGCATGATTCAGAACGATTTCACGGTGGCGGCAATCACGATCAACACGACGATTATCGCCACAAAATACGTGGAGGGAGACTTGGCGGTGTAAATGACGGGGTCGTCGTGAAGCTCACCCCGCCCGCAGATGACCCAGAGGCGGAGAATGTAATACAGCAGCAGCGGCAGGATGGCCCACAGAATCGCGGGCCGGTAGTATAGGATGCGCACCGCGTCGCTGTTGATGTAAAGGGCCAGCACCAGGACGGAAAGAAACCCGCTGCAAACTCCGGCGGTTGTGGCCATATTCAGGTCCACGGCAGCGTAGCCGCGCCCCGGTAGGACATCGCGCCCGTTGCCCGCGAGCGTGACCAGCTCGGCGGCGCGCTTGCTGAATGCCAGGCTGAGGAACAGAAAGAAAGCGAATGACGAAAGCCAGACTGAATACGGGATGCCGGTGACGGCGTGCCCGACGATCAGGCGGATGGTATATAGAACGGCAAGAATCAGCACGTCGACCAAGAGGATCCGTTTCAGGTAGAGCGAATAACAGGTCGTCAAGCCGACGTACAGCAGCACCAGCGGCAGCAGCATTTCCCCAATTACGGCGGAGAGTCCCAAACCCAAACTCAGACTGATGGCGGAGACGATCACTCCGGTACGAATCTGGACCTGGCCGGTGGCGAACGGCCGATTCTTCTTGGTGCGGTGCCGACGGTCCTCCTCCAGGTCCAGTAGGTCGTTGCACACGTAAACGCCGGAGGCGCACAACCCGAAAGCCAGAAATGTGATAGCGAGTTTATAGAGCACCGCCCAGTAGACGGCCTGGTGCGAGGTGAACGCCGGGACAAAGATCAGCAGGTTCTTGACCCACTGATACAGGCGCAGCGAACGGATAGTGGCTCCGAGGGTAGTCCCTTTCCGCTCGAAAACGCGTGTGACCGGAGAGGTGCGGCGCGCCGCGGCCTCCACCGACTTGCTGGCATTGACCAAGATCGCTTCGCGGCTGGATCGCCAGACCGGATGGTCCGCATGTGAGTTGCCAGCGTAATCGAATACGGGACCGCAGAGCCGCACAATGGTCTCGAGTTTCGCTCGACCCTTCAGATTCCGCTCGCCATCGCTACCGATCACCACATCGAACAACTCCATGGGCGCGACGGCAAGCTCGGCGAGTTTCTGATCGGACGCGGTCGCCAGCACAAGGCGGCGGCCGAGTTCCTTCTGGCCGCGCAACCAGGCAAGCAGCTCCTCGTGAATCGGCAGCAATGCGATGTCCGGCCTCGCCAGGTTGAAGATCTTGCGCTTCAGGTAAGCACGGCCGCGGAGCAGCCACAAAGGTATGAAGATGATGGCCCAGGGGCTTTGTTTGATCAGGCGCAGCCCGGATTCGCTGAGCAGGTCGGTCCGCAGGAGCGTGCCATCCAAATCGACGACCAGCGGAGGATGACAGGAGAGGTCCGCAGCCACATCTGCATCGATCTCGACTATCCGGCCCTCCTCCTCTTGCATGATCTCCGGGTCCTTGAGCCGGGCTGCGGCCCCGCGTTGCTCGTAGCGGGCCAAGTCTACATCATTTAAAGGATACCCCAAACCTCACTGCGTGTTTCGAAACGGGTGGTGTCCGGCGATCTCGCCGCTCAACTTTCGCCGTACGTGCAGTCGGCAAGATCGGCCTCCATCCATTGCGCGTGGACGAAGCCGTTTTTCAAAACCTCCGCGCCGGAGAGCGGCAGCCGGATCAGATGCATCGCGTGCGTCCAACGTATCTGGCCGTGGTTGCGGAGATACTGCTCGATCCTGTTGAACTGCGACAACACGTACGCGCTGAGAATTCGTCCTGGTGGACTGCAGGGACGCCCGGCGTTGGGACTCCTAATCCGTCGGTCGTAGGTTCAAATCCTACAGGGCCCACCAGACCCGCGCCCAATCGAAACCGGCTCCGGCATGAGATAATCCACTTTTCGGCCGTGTCTTCTCGTCCGGCCGCACAGGATCATGAAACATAAGCACGAAGCTCTCGCCGGCTTTCCGGTCGTGACCACCATCCCCGTGGTGTGGGGAGATCAGGACGCCTTCGGGCACGTCAACAACCTGGTGTACCTGCGCTGGGCCGAAACCGTGCGCGTGGAATACCTGGCGCTCGCCGGAGTCTGGGTGCCGCTGCCGCCCCAGGGAGTGGGCCCGATTCTGGCCAGCCTGCATTGCGATTACAAGCGGCCGCTGAATTTCCCGGACACCGTTCACGTCGGCGCGCGCGTCACGCGCATCGGCAACAGCAGCTTTCGCATGGAGCACCGCGTCGTCAGCCACAAGCACGACGAACTGGCCGCGGCGGTCGATTCGACCATCGTCATGCTCGATTACTCGATCGGCCGCGCGAGCCCGGTCTCGACGGAGATCCGCGCCAGGATCGCCGAAATCGAAGGCCGGGACGTCGCCGATTTCGCCGCCGAGATGCACGCCAAGCGCTGAGCGTGGACGCACGCTTCTCATTAGCCCGCGCGCACTGTTAGACTGGTTCCCTGAATGGAGATTTCGCAAGCTACGTTAGCGCCCGGTAAGGCCGTGATCCGGCTCGCCGGCAAGGTCACCATCAGCGAGGCCCCCGACCGCATCGGCGCCGCCGTCGAGACTCTGGTCGAAACCGGCGCACTCACCGTCGTCGTCGACTTAAGCGGTGTCACCGCGCTCGACAGCACCGGCATCGGCTACCTGATCGCCGGCTACAATCGCCTGGCGGCCGCCGGCGGAGAGATGCGCATGGCCGGCGCCGCCGGCCACATCCTGCAGAATTTCCGCGTCAATCAGTTGGACCGCGTCTTCCGGTTCTATCCGAGCGTCGAAGAGGCCGCCGAAGAATAGCCCCCGCCCCGCTTAGACGTGCGAGTCGAGCATCTTCTGCACTTCGGACTTGCCGATAGCGCCGACCCGCTGCTCCACCACTTGGCCGCCTTTGAATAACAGCAGCGTGGGGATGCCGCGAATGTTGTAGCGCATGGCCGTCTTGTCGTTCGAGTCCACGTCGAGCTTGCCGATCTTGGCCTTGCCAACGTAGTCCGTTGCCACCAGGTCGATGGTAGGGCCCATCTGCTTGCAGGGACCGCACCACTCGGCCCAAAAGTCCACCAGAACCGGAACTTCCGCCCGGAGGACATCCTGGTCAAACGACGCATCGGTAAAGGTTAAGGTGTTAGCGCCTGCCATCTCATCTCCTGCGATATTAGAATCTGCGTCCGGAAAAAGGATTCATCCGCGTCCCGACAAACGCCCGTATAGCGCGGCGTACTCTCGCGCGGAAGCTTTCCAGGAGAAATCCTTCCGCATGCCGCGGAGCATCGTTTCGCGCCACTCCTCCGGGCTCGAATATGCCTGGATCGCTGCGCGAACGGCGCCCAGCAGGGCCGCCCCGGAATACTCCTGGAACTTGAATCCGGTGCTCTCTTCGATGGTATCATCCAGGCCCCCGGTCGCGCGCACCACCGGCACCGTGCCGTAGCGCAGGCTGTAGATCTGGCTCAGGCCGCAGGGCTCGTACCGGCTGGGCATAAGAAAGATGTCCGCGCCGGCATGGATAAAATGCGATAGCCGGTTGTCGTAACCGATGCGCACCGCGACGCGCCCGGGGAAGCGTCCGGCCATGGCGCCGACCGGATCCTCGTACTTCGGCTCGCCATTGCCCAGCGCCACCACGTAGACGTCTTCGGCGACGATCTCGCCGGCCACTGCGGCCACCAGATCGATGCCTTTTTGCTCCGTGAACCGGCTAACGATGCCCAGCAGCGGACGCTCGATCGCCTCCGCCGGCAGGCCCATTTCCGCCAGGAGTTGCGCCTTGACCGCGCGCTTGCCGCTCAGGTCCAGCGCAGAAAAGTGCGCCGGAATCTCCCGGTCGGTCTCCGGGCTCCAGATGGCGTAATCGACACCGTTGAGAATGCCGCTCAGCACCGCCGCGCGCGCGCGCAGTGCGCCGTCCAGGCCGCAACCGAATTCCGGCGTTTGTATCTCGCGCGCATAGGTGGGGCTGACGGTCGACAGCGCGTCGGAAAATGAAATGCCGCTCTTGATGTAACTCACCTGGCCGAAGAATTCGAGGCCATCCGGATGGAAAACCTTGGCGTCCAGCGCCACTTCCTCGAGCGCTTCCAGGGGAAACCGCCCCTGGTAGCCCAGGTTGTGAATCGTGAACAGCGTCTTGATTCCCATGAAGGTGGGATCGCCGGCCAGCAGGGTGCGCAGGTACGCCGGCACCAGGCCCGATTGCCAATCGTGGCAATGCAGGACGTCGGGCGAAAACAGGCGCCGCGCCACGCCCAGCGCCGCGCGCGCGAAGACGGCGAAGCGAATGTGGTTGTCCGGATAATCGACGCCCTCTTCGCCGTAGAACCCCGGCCGGTCGAACAGCTTCGGACACTCGATCAGGTACAGCGGATAGTCGGCCGGCGCCTGGTAGATCGACACGTCGAAGCCCACCGGCCCCAGGTACACCGGCAGGTGGTCGTACACGCGCCGCAGATCCTTCAGCGGAATCGAGCCATAGCGCGGAATCACCACGGCCGCCTCACAGCCGGCTTCGCGCAATGCGCCCGGCAACGCTCCCACCACGTCCGCCAACCCGCCAGTCTTGGCGAGCGGCGCCGCCTCCGAAGAAACCATCAGTACGCGGGCCACACGGGAATTGTACCAGGGGCGCAGGTGCGTTGGCGTTTCGCCGGACCGGCCCTCGCCGGTTTTCGTGCTGCGGCGCACCGTCCAGGACGTGCAAAGAGCCAATCATGCGCCGCCCGTCCCACTCATCCGAAATCGATTGCCCGGCGCCGCGACCGCACGGTAAGATCGCGTCTGCAATGGCCGGGCTGGCATTATATACTTGAAGATCTTAAAACATTGGATCTTATTGGCCGAATATTGCGTATGGATTAGCCGAGGAGAAATCGTGTTGAACCGTCTCGCCATTTGTCTACTCGTGTCCATGATCTCGATCATGGCTGCGAGCGCCCAGACCGTGCCCACCATCACTTACGTCGCGAACGCCGCCAGTTACCAGCCGCCCGGTTTGCCGGCGTCCGGCATCGCGCAAGGCTCCATCTTCACGGTTTTAGGAAGCAGCGTGGCGCCGTCCAGTTGCAACCAGGCCATCGCGTTCCCGCTCCCAACAAAGCTTTGCGACGTTTCGCTTACCGTCACCGTGAATGGCACCTCCGCTTCCCCTTACCTGCTGGGCGTTTACTACGCCGACCAGATTAATGCCATCCTGCCATCCAACACACCTACCGGAACGGGGACCATCACCGTCACTTACAATAACCAAACCAGCGCCACATTCCCGATCCAGGTGGCAGACGCCGCTTTCGGCGAGTTTTCGACGAACGGCGAAGGGTTCGGACAAGCCTCGGTGACCGACAGATATTACAATCTCAACACGATCATTCACCCGCTGCATCCGGGCGACATCGGCATCCTGTGGGGCACCGGCCTCGGCGCCATCGGCGGAAGCGACGCCACAGCTCCAGCGACGTTTCCGAACATTGGATCGCCAACCGTGTACGTCGGCAACACGGCCCTGACACCAGTCAAGCAACTGCTCTACGCCGGCCGTTCCGGCTCCTGGCCGGGGCTCGACCAGATTAACTTCGTCGTGCCGCCAGGAGTGAATGGTTGCCACGTGCCAATCGCGGTCGCGACCGGCACCGGCGTGGGCAACGTCGAAACCATCGCCGTGGCTCCCGCCGGACAGAACACCTGCACGGATTCCGTCATGGGGCAGGACTTGGTCGACAAGCTCGCCGCCGGCGGCACGGTGAATTTCGGTTACATCCGCCTGGAGAGGAACGCCAGCGTTTTCTTCAATAGCCTGGGGGATAACGCGTGGGCTACCTTCAGTCAGTTCTATCCGCAGACGGCCTTCAATGCGGAGTATGGCGTCTCTTCGGGCTACTGTGTCACCAACTCCTTCAGCCCCCTCTATATGTCCGACTCGAGTTTCCCCGCCGCCACGCTCGATGCGGGTAGCCCGCTCTCGCTGCAGGGACCCTATCCACTCAATAGGACTTGGGCTGCGGATCTTCCGTGGACGGGCTTCTTCCCGTTGCAGATCGCCTCCCAGGCGGCCACCTACATTCTGAACAACTCGAGGTACACCGCTTCCGGCCCCGGCGGTGCGAACGTGGGACCGTTTTCCGTCAATCTCACCACGCCCGCCGCCATCACCGGGCTGGCTCATATCGGCGGAATCGCCGTGGGCCAGACTATCTCGCGATCGAGCGATCTCACGGTGCACTGGACAGGCGGCGACCCGACGATGCAGAATGGCAACGTAACCATCGGCGCCTACTCGGTGGCTGACGGTGATAATTATTGGACGTCGTTCCAGTGCAACGCGCCACTTGCGGCGAATCAGTTCACCATCCCCGCGTGGGTTCTCTCCGCGCTGCCGCAGACCGACCAGTACCCGATCAACGGCACGACGGAACCCATCGGCTCGATTTGGATCGGCCAATACAGCACCCCTGTGGAGTTTACGGCGACGGGCCTGGACCGGGGCCTCTTCACCGACGCGATCTTCCTCGGCACGCAAGTCAACTTTCAATAGTCCCGCTCGCCGGCGCCGGGCAGCGCCGGCGAGAGTTGGATTTCGCGGCCGGTTTTTGCCACCATGGCAATATGGCTACCGCTAGTTTGACCGAGTTCCGTAACGAACCGTACCTCGACTTCTCCCAGCCCGCCAACCGGCAGGCCATGGAGGAAGCCCTGCGCCAGGTGCGCGCCCAGTTCGGACGCGAATACCAGCTCCGTATCGCGGGCGAGCAGGTCGCAACCGGCGACGAGCTCAGGTCGCTGAATCCGTCGCACCCGGCGGAGGTCGTCGGTGTGCATCATCGCGCCACGCCCGCGCTGGCCCGCCGCGCCGTCGAAGCCGCCTGGCAGTATTTCTCCACCTGGAGCCGCGTGCCGGCCGCCGAGCGCATTGGCATGACGCTAGAAGCCGCGCGCGTTCTGCGCCGCCGCAAGCTCGAATTCGACGCCTGGCTGGTCTACGAGGCCGGCAAGAGCTGGCCCGAAGCCGAGGCCGACGTCTCCGAGGCCATCGACTTCTGCGAATACTACGCGCGCGAAATGACCCGCCTCTCCGAGCCGCAGCCCGTCGTCCAATTGCCCGGCGAGCGCGACGAGTTCTTCTATATCCCGCTCGGCGTGGGCGTGGTGATTCCGCCGTGGAATTTTCCTCTCGCCATCCTGGTGGGGATGACCGTGGCCGCGCTCGTCACCGGCAACACCGTAGTGCTGAAGCCATCGAGCGAAACGCCGACGATTGGCGCCAAGTTCGCCGAAGTGCTTGTCGAAGCCGGTTTCCCCGAACGCGCCTGCACCCTCCTCACCGGCAGCGGCGCCTCGGTCGGCGACCTGCTGGTCAGCCACCCGTTGACCCGCTTTATTTCCTTCACCGGCTCGCGCGAGGTCGGCTTGCGCATCAACGAACTCGCCGCCAAGACGCAGCCCGGACAGATCTGGATCAAGCGCGTGGTGGCGGAAATGGGCGGCAAGGACGCCATTGTGGTCGATGGCGATGCGGACCTCGATAAGGCCGTCGACGCCGTGCTGGCGTCCGCCTTCGGTTACCAGGGCCAGAAGTGCTCGGCCTGCTCGCGCGCCATCGTCGATGCCAGGCTGTACGATGCGTTCCTCGAGAAACTGGCCGCCAAGGCGCGCGATATCCAGGTCGGCCCCACCGACGATCCGGCTAACTTCATGGGTCCGGTAATCAGCGGCGGCGCCCGAAAGTCCATCCGGACCTACATCGAACTCGGCCGCAAGGAGGGACGCGTGGTCGCCGGAGATCGGCCCGTGGCCGGCGATGGCTATTTCGTTCCGCCTACCATCATCGCGGATGTCGAGCCTCGCGCGCGGGTTTTTCAGGAGGAGATTTTCGGACCTGTGCTGGCCGTGACCAAGGCGAAGGATTTCGCGCACGCGCTTGCGCTCGCCAACGATTCCGAGTACGGGTTGACCGGCGCCGTATTCTCCCGCGATTCCGAACACCTGCGCCAGGCCACCGAATGCTTCCACGTCGGCAATCTGTATTTGAACCGCAAATGCACCGGCGCCATGGTCGGCGCGCATCCCTTCGGCGGCTTCAATATGTCCGGCACCGATTCCAAAGCCGGCGGCCCGGACTACCTGCTCCTGTTCCTGCAAGCCAAGTCCGTCGCTCAGAAAGTTTGATCCGAGCCGCGACCACAGAGGGGGAGCGGCACCTCGCCCGCTCCCTACTCCACTTCGTGCGGCGCTTTGTAGCCGGACTTAGTGAGGATCGAATACTTGATCGGTTTGCCCTTCTGGTCCTTGATCGGCAGCGGGTGGCCCTCCGGGTCGACCACCTCCACCTTGATCTTGCGGAAGGTCCCGTCGTGCGCGCGGTTGCTCGGCGAATAGGTGATCACGTACTGCGTGCCCAGCGCCTGGCGGAGGTCGCCGAACACGCCCGGGTACTCGCCCTGGAACTTCGGCGTGAACGCCCGCCCGCCGGTTTCCTTGGCGAAGGTATTGAGCTCGTTCTGCGCCTGCAGAAACTGAATCGGCGGCGAGGCCATCAATTCCAATTGCAGGCCCAACAGCGAAATCGAATAGATCGGCACGCCCGCTTCCTGCAGCCTCTTGCGCGCCTTGTCGAAGGTCAGGTGGCTGAGCGTGTCGATGCCTGTCGTGATCAGCACAATCGCCTTCCTGCCTTCAATCGTCTGCATGCGTTCCGCCGTGTCCACCACCGCGTCGAACATGTTGGTCTCGTGCCACGTTGGAATCATCAGTTGCCGCAGCGCCTCCTGGATCTTGCTCTTATCGGCGGTAAAGTCGGTGAGGATCTCCGGCTTCATCGAGTAGATGATGACCGCGCAGTAATCCTCCGGCTTCAGCGAATTGGCAAAGGTCCAGACCAGTTGTTGCGTCTGATACCACGCACCCGAGTACATTTGTTGATACCGCTCGCTGAATTCGACCACCAGCGCCACCGTCAGCGGCGCCTGCGCCATATCCACCTTGCGGACCTGCTGCGGCACGTTGTCTTCGAGCACACGGAAATTGCCCGGCGGGATCTGCGGAATGAACTGGCCGTTGGGCCCGATCACGGCCACGTCCAGCGTCACCATGTCGACGTCGCTCTTGAAGAGGGCCTTCGCTCCCGTGTCCACGGTGTTGCGCCTGTACTCGGAAGGGATGGGCGCCTGGTCGGAATCGGCGGGCTGTCCGCCCGCGTCAACCGGCTTCTTCGGCTTGGCCACGGTCTGCCCCGGACCGGGCGCCGGCCCCTGGTCCTGCGCGACGAGAAATCCGGCCAGCCCCACCAGGGCGCCGGCACAGACGATAGTTCGAAGTGATCGCATAGTCCTGCCTGTGACGTAACTATACCAAAAGACGCACGGCCCGCCGCTTCCGTTGCAGTGGGGCAGGCCCCGGCCTGCCAACCCCGTATGCCTCGTCTTCGCCGCTGGCAGGCCAGTGACCTGCCCCACTTCACTTCGGAACCGATACCGTGATGTTGCGGAAGCGCAGGCCGCCCGTATGGTCGCCCTGCAGATAGATCGGGCCCGGCGCGCCTTCGTTCGAATCGAGCGCACCGCCGGTGGTCCCGCGAATCTCCTGCTTATCGAGAATGGTCACCCCGTTGCGCTTGACCGTCACCGTGCGTCCCACCAGCGTCACGTCGTAGCTCTCCCATTTGCCCGGCGTGCGCGGCAACTCCACCGACGGCGTCAGGTATCCGTAGATCGACCCGATACGCCGCTCCGGCGGATTGTTCGGGAGCGGCTCGTATTCGATCTGCACTTCGTAGCGGCCGCGCAGGTACACGCCGCTGTTGCCGTCGTCCGGGCAATTGAACTCGATGTGCAGCTTGAAATCGTCGAGCATGCGCGTGGTCTTCAGATTGGCGCCGTGCGATTCGTTAATCAGTTCGCCATTGCGCGCCAGCCAGTGATTAGGCGCCTGATCGACCGGCACCCATCCGGTCAGATCCTTGCCGTTGAACAGCAGCTCGGGCGCGCTCCACTCTTTCGGCTCCGGCCGGTTCAGCGCCGGCGCGCGCACGCCTTTCACCTGGCCAATCTCGACGCCGCGCCTCTGCACTCCGGTGAGACTGTCGCCGGCCGCGTCCACTTCCCACGTCAACGCCGGCTTGCCGTCGGCGGCCGGTTGCAGGATCAGGCTCAGGTGCGCGCGCTCCACTTTGAAATCGGTGACGCGGAATACGTTGCCTCCCGGCGGCTGATACCAGATGTCGAAAACGCCGTCCTTTTCCGTCACCCCCAACCAGTCGATCAGCGTGCCGTGCGGGGTCGCGACCGTAATGTCCCATCGCCCGGCGAGCGGGCTGGCGGCTTCGAGCGCGGGCACCGAAACGGCGAGCCCGGCCGAGAGAATCAGAGCGGCGAAGATCTGCTTCATAACCCGTAGTGTGGCACGATTCGCAGGCTGTGGCGAACCGCCTTCGCGCACCGGCTGCCTCTTTTGCGGCATACTCAAAGGCATGCCCGGCAGGCTCTACCTGGTGGCGACCCCCATCGGCAATCTCGAAGACATCACCTATCGCGCCGTGCGCGTGCTCGGCGAGGCGGACCTGATCGCGTGCGAGGATACCCGCCAGACCCACAAGCTGCTCGACCGCTACTCGATCGCGAAGCCCACCATCAGCTATCACGAACACAACGAAGCCGAGCGCGCCGCGGAGTTGGCCGCGCGGATGAGCGCCGGCGCTACGGTGGCTCTGGTTTCCGATGCCGGCATGCCGCTCGTTTCCGATCCCGGCTACCGGCTGGTGCGTGCGGCCATCGAAGCCGGCGTCCCCGTCGAGCCTATTCCCGGCCCTTCCGCCGCATTGGCTGCCCTCGCCGCCTCCGGCCTTCCCACCGACACCTTCCACTTCGCCGGCTTCCTGCCGGCCAAGTCCGGCCAGCGCGAGAGGACCCTCGAATCGCTCAAGGAACAAACCGCCACGCTGATCTTTTACGAAGCGCCGCATCGCGTGCTCGAGACGCTCGAGGCCATCGGGCGCGTGCTCGGTCCGCGGCCGGTGGTGGCCGCGCGCGAACTGACCAAGATCCACGAGGAATTCGTCCGCGGCACCGCGATCGAAGTGCATGCCGAGTTCGCCGCCCGCGCTTCCATCAAGGGCGAATTCACACTGCTGGTCGGCAAGGCCGTCGTCCCGCCGCCCGACGATACACCGGTTGGCGACGCCGTCGACGAACTGGTGCGCGCCGGCGCCGCCCGCATGGACGCCATCAAACAGGTTGCCCGCCGTCGCGGTCTCTCGAAGCGGGAAGTCTACGAGGAGACACTGCGCGATCGATAGCGGCGGCACTCACCCCCACACGTACAGCAGCACCATCAGGTACAACCAGACGCCATCCAGGAAATGCCAGAACACGGCCGCGATGTCGATCATGGTCCGCTTGGCCGGGCCCAGGCGAAGGCGCAGCGCCTGCACGTCCACGTAAATCAGCGCCGCCACGCCGCCCACCACATGCACCGCATGGGCCGCCGTCAGCAAGTAGAAGAACGAACTGCTCGGGCTGCTGGCGATGAAGATTCGGGCGTTCGCAAGCTGGTGCCACACCACCGCCTGCCCGGCCAGGAATGCGATGCCGAGCGCGGTCGCCGCCGTCCACCAGCGGTTGAAGGCGTCGCGCCGCCCGCTCTTGAGCGCCACGCGCCCGCGGTCGAGCACCACGCTCGATGCCAGCAGCACCACCGTGTTCACCCATAGCAGCGGCGGCTTCCGCATGGCGATCCAGTCGTCGGAGGTGCCGTGACGCATCCAGAACGCCACACTCAACGCCGCGAATACCATGCCCGTGGCCGCCAGCAGCAGGAACAGCGCGATGAAGGACGCCTGCCGATCCGCGCCGCGTCCCTCCGGATTGCCGCCGCCGCCCCAGCCCTCCGGCGGTGGTGGTGGACCTTGGATCACACCCGATGGAAGCGCGCTACGCATGATTGATTGGAGGATCGCACGACCGGCGGGACGGAATCGCCCCGCGCGCCACGCCTCAGGATGGCGCCGGCAACCGAAGCCCCGCCTTGGCCATAACCCGCTCCAGAAGATTGACGGCGTGCACCTCGGGAACGTCGCGCACGAGCGAGATCTCCGACACCAGCATGTGCCGCGCGCGTTCCATCAGCCTCTTTTCGCGGAACGAAAGCGGCTTGTCGCCATGCAGCGCCACCAGCGCCTTGAGCACTTCCGCCGCCTGCAGCAGGCTGCCGCTTTGCATTTTTTCCGTGTTCTCTCTGCAGCGGACCTTCCAATCCGGATGGATCGAAAACGCTCCGAAGGAAAGGTACGAAAGCACACGCGAAATTTCGCGGTCCTTGTTGATCCGCCGCAGGCCGATATTAGCGGCATTGGAAAACGGCACCACCACGGTGATGCTGTTGTAACCAAGGCGCAGCAGATAGAACTTTTCGAACTCGCTGCCGAAGGAGCGAGTGCTAATATTCTCGATAATCCCAACACCCTGATTGGGATAGACGACCTTGTCGCCGATCTGGAATGTCATACGGGGTCCCCCAGAAACCACCGATGGCTACGTGCCGTTGCAGACAATCAACGGCTCTAGAAATGTTACGCCGCGCCTGGGGTTCTGTCAAGCGTGGATCACGGCGTGGGCGTGGGCGCCGCCTGCCGCGGCCGCCGCAACAACCATTCCGCCAGGAACAGCGCGGCCGGAATGGCGGCGAGCCAGACCACTGCGTACGTGCGGTTGCGCACCACCGAGATGTGCAACACCAGCGCGGCCAGCGAAATCAGCGCGCCGGTCAGGTCCCACTTCCATGCCAGGATCATGCCGGCCACGGCGATCAACAACAATCCCGCGCCTACCCAATCCACCCAACCCGCCGGGGGGCCCGACTGGGGCGCCACGAACTCGCTGGCCATGATCAGCAGGAACACGCCCGCAAAGAAAAGCGCCGAAAGACGCGCCAGCCAACGCAGGATGACGACCGCAAATCGGTACATACGCCTCCTGTCAGGATTATAGGCAGCCTGGGCCCCGCGCGCAACGGTAGCGTACGAGGTTATCATCCTCTGCCTCCGCATGCGGGCATTGCCGTTGTCAACCACTGGCCTCGATCGCGCTCAATCGGGGGGAAACCCGCCGCGACAGGGAAACCCGCTGCACAGGGGCTCGGGAAGACGGTGCGATACAATGAAGGCGCACAAACATGAAGCAAAAGATACGGTCCACGACGGTGCTCTGCGTCCGCCGGGACAACAAGGTCGTGATGGCGGCCGACGGGCAGGTAACGCTCGGCAACGAGGTGATCAAGGCCACCGCGCGCAAGGTCCGCCGCCTCTATAACGATCAGATCGTGGCCGGATTCGCCGGCTCCACCGCCGACGCCTTCGCCCTCTTCGCGCGCTTCGAATCGAAGCTCGAGCAATTCAACGGCAACCTCCCGCGCGCCGTCGTCGAATTGGCCAAGGAGTGGCGCACCGACCGCGTGCTGCGCCATCTGGAAGCGCTCTTGCTCGTGGCCGATTCGACCATTACCTACCTGGTGAGCGGCAACGGCGACGTGATCGAACCCGATGAAGGCATCGCCGCCATCGGCAGCGGCGGCCCGTTCGCGCTCTCGGCCGCCCTGGCGCTGGCGCGCAATACCAAGCTTTCGGCGCGCCACATCGTCGAGCAGTCCATGATGATCGCCGGCAAGATTTGCATTTACACCAATGAGAACGTGACCTACGAGGAGTTGGGCTAGCGCCATGGTGATTTATCTGCCCAATCAGTCCGCGGACGAAGAGCCGGTGCTCGACGAGCTGACGCCGCGGGAAATCGTGCGCGAACTCGATAAGCACGTCGTCGGACAGGCGGACGCCAAGCGCGCCGTGGCCATCGCCCTGCGCAATCGAATCCGGCGCCAGAAGCTCTCGCCCGAAATGGCCGAAGAGGTGATGCCGAAGAACATCCTCATGATCGGCCCCACCGGCGTCGGCAAGACCGAACTGGCGCGCCGCCTGGCCCGCTTGTCCAATTCGCCGTTTCTCAAG
>PMKM01000218.1 GCA_003157745.1 Bryobacterales bacterium
TGCGGCGGCGAGTGCGCCTGCGGCAACTGCAAGGTGCGCGTGCTCGCGGGCGAGGTGCCGGTCACCGCTGCCATGCGCAATGCGCTCGGCGAAGCGGAACTCCGCGACGGTTGGCGCCTGGGATGTTGCGCTTCCGCGCCGGGGCCCGTGGTGGTCGAAGTGGAGCAGTGGTCCGCGCGCCCGCTCGCCGACTCTGCCGCGGTTCCCATCGAACCGCGCGCGGGCCTTGGCGCGGCGATTGATCTGGGCACCACCACGCTGGTCGTCCAGATTGTCGACCTGGCGACGGGCGATGTGCTGCGCACCGAGAGCGCGCTCAACCCGCAGGCCCGCCATGGCGCAGACGTGATGACCCGCCTGCAATTCGAGCTGCGCCAGCCGGGCGAACTCCGCCGCCTCATCCGCCAAGCGCTGGGCCGGATGCTCGGCGCCGCGCCCCTCGTCGAGGTGTTGATCGCGGGCAACACGGCGATGCACCACCTCTTCTGCGGCCTCCCCGTCGAGCCGCTGACTCACGCGCCGTTCCGCTCGCCCACGCTCGGTTCCTGCCGCATCGACGCCGCGGACCTGGCGTGGCCCGGGCCGGCAATCTTCCTGCCCTGCCTGGGCGGATTCGTCGGCAGCGATTTGCTCTGCGGCATCGTCGCCACCGGTCTCGACCAACGCGCCGGGCCGTGCGCGCTCTTCGACATCGGCACCAATGGCGAAGTCGTGGTCGGCTCGGCGAATGGGATCCTGTGCGCGTCCACCGCGGCCGGCCCGGCGTTCGAGGGCGGACGCATCGGTGCCGGGATGCGTGCCGGCGCCGGCGCCATCGACGCGGTCCATGTTCGCGATGGCGCGCTCGCCTGCCACGTCATCGGTGGCGGCGCGGCCCGCGGCATTTGCGGTAGCGGCCTGGTGGACGCGGCGGCGTGCGCCATCGAGCTGGGATTCGTCGGCGCCAATGGCCGTCTCGCCGGCGCTGGCATTCCCATCCCGCTCGCCCCCGGCATCGCCATCACCCAGGACGACATCCGCGAGTTGCAACTCGCCAAAGGCGCCATGGCCGCGGGCCTGCTCATGCTGGCCGGTGGAGGCGTCGAAACGCTCTACCTCGCCGGCGCGTTTGGCAATTATATCCGCCAGTCGAGCGCGCGCTCGATCGGCCTGCTCCCCGTCGATCTCCCGGTCGAGCCGGTTGGCAACAGCTCGCTGCGCGGCGCGCGCGCCTTGCTCCTCGCCCCCTCCACCCGCCAGGCGCGCCTGCGCGGGATTCTCGAGCTGTCGCGCCACGTGGAACTCGCCGCCGATCCCGATTTTCAATATCGATACGCCGAATCGATGGCGCTCGCCCCCTATCGCCTGCGGGGATAACCGGCCCGTAACCCATCCCTGAGCGCGCGCCACCGACGTCCGCTCCCTGTGGTCGCGGCTCCGATTCGCTTTCAGAGCCGCGACCACAGGGAGCGGTCGTACGCCGCGGGCGCGCTGTTAAAGGCCGCGTCTGGGGCCCTGGCCGCGCCATCGCGGCTGCTACACTCGAACAGATGGCTGTCTGGGCGGCGGACGCGGTAAACCTCAATCGACTTGCCGATCATCGTGGCGTGAAGGAATGCCTGCAATGGTTCACGCGCGAGAAGCAGTGGATCAACGAAAGGCACCTGGAGCTGTGCCGCGTGCCGGCGCCGACGTTTCAGGAGGCGGACCGCGCGCAGTGGTTTCTCGATCAATTCCGCGCCCTCGGTTGGCAGGCCTCGATCGACCGCGCGGGCAACGTCCTCGCCGCGTTGGGCGACGGACCCTACGTGGCGTTGACCGCGCACCTGGACACGGTGATTCCGGCGCGCTCGAAGGACGATATCGCGGTGGATGCCGACGGCCGTTTCCGCGGCCCCGGCGTGTGCGACAATGGCGCCGGCCTGGCCGCCCTGCTCGGCTTCGCGCGCGCCTGGAAGTCGGGACCGAAGTTGCCCGCCTTCGCGCTCAGCCCGTTGCTGGTGGCCAACGTGGGCGAGGAGGGCGAAGGCAATCTGCTCGGCATGCGTTTTCTGTGCAAGCAATCCGCGCTGGCAGGCCGCATCGCAGCCTTCGTGGTGGCCGATGGCGCGAACACCGATCACATCACCTGCCGTGCGTTGGGCAGCCGCCGCTTTGAAGCCGTGTTCAGCGGCCCCGGCGGCCATAGCTGGAGCGATTTCGGCGTCGGCAATCCGCTCCATGCGCTGTGCCGCGCCGTGGCGTTGTTCGCCGATACGGTGGTCGATAGCTCGCCCAAGTCGGCTATCAACGTGGGCATGATCGACGGCGGCGCGGGCGTCAACGCGATCGCGCAGTCGGCGCGCGCCAAGATCGACATTCGCTCGGAAAGCAATCAGAGGATGGACGAGCTGGTTGGCGCGCTCGAGCAGGCGGTCGACCGCGCGCGGGAGACCGAGAACCAGCGCGCCACCAGCGGCCCGATCTCGACGCGCCTCAAGGAGATCGGCTCGCGCCCCGCCGCCGCGCTGGCCGACGACGCCCCCATCCTCAAGTTCATTCGCGCCGTCGACGCGCACTTGGGCATTCGCTCCCGCCTCGATTGCGCCTCGACCGACGCCAATATCCCGCTCTCCCTCGGCACCCCCGCCATCGCCATCGGAGCCGGCGGCGTCGGCGGCGGCGCGCACACCTCGCAGGAATGGTTCCGTCCCGAAGGGCGCGATCTCGGCCTCAAGCGCATCTTCCTGTTGATGCTGCTGTTGCTCGCGCCGCAATTGGCCGACCCCGGGAGCGATGGCCGGTGAGCCGCGAGCGCGCCGCCGAGGCGCTGCTGTTCTGGAACACGATCGTCTGGGGCGCCACCTTCGTGGTGGTCAAGTCGGCCCTCGCCGGCATCTCTCCGCTCTACTTTCTCGCCCTGCGCTTTTCGCTCGCGACCGTCGCCCTCCTGGCGATCTTCCGCGGCGTGGGCAAGGGACCGCGCGATTGGAAATCGGCCGGGATAGGCGTGCTGATCGGCAGCCTGCTATTCTCCGGCTTCATCACCCAGACGCTCGGCCTGCGCCTCACCAGCGCGCCCAAGTCGGCCTTCATCACCGGCCTCTGCTCCGTGATGGTGCCCGTGATCGCCGGCGTGGTCTACCAGATCAGGCCACAGCTCGCGGAAGTCGCCGGCTTGCTCGTAGCCACCGCCGGCATGGCGTTGATGACCCTCCACGGCAGCCTGGGCAGCATCAGCCGCGGCGACCTGTTGACCCTGCTCTGCGCCATCGGTTTCGCCGCGCACATCGTCGCCCTCGGGCACTATGCGGACCGCGTCAGCGTCGAACTGCTCTCCGTGACCCAGGTCGCCACCCTGGCTGCCTGGAGCTGGGCGCTGCTCTGGCTCGTCGAGGAGCCCCGCGCCCGGTGGCGGCCCTCCTTGGTCTGCGCGATACTGGTGACAGGATTGGTGGGCAGCGCTCTGGCATATACCATCCAGGCGTGGGCCCAGCGGTATACTACTTCGACCCGTACGGCGCTGATCTTCATGTTCGAACCGGTGGTGGCCTGGCTGACGTCGTACTTTCTCGCCGGAGAGGGCCTTTCCGGTCGTGCCGCCGCGGGCGCAGGCATGATCCTCGGCGGAGTGTTGCTGGTGGAATTGAAACCGTGGGGTTCGCGGCCACATCCATCTTAGTGAGAGTCGCCGGCAGACCGGTGTGTTTTCCCGCCCCGGCTGGCGTGCAGTTTAGGAGTTAGGAATTCCCATGAAGTTCTTCGACAGGTTACGCACCGAGAAGCTGCTTTCGTTCACCCTGGTTGTGTTCACGCTCGCCATCGGCGTCGTCGTCGGTACGCTCGTCTCGACCGGCGTCAAGGCCGCCCATTCGAGCGCGGGCAATTTCGCGCCGGACGCAACGCCGCTCGCCATCCCGGCCGCGGTCGAGTTGCCCAGCCAGTTCACCGGGATCGCCAAGCAGGTCGCGCCTTCCGTGGTCAACATCTCGACCAGTTACCTGCCGAAGGCCGCGCAGTCCCCCAGCCGGCGGCGGCGCCAGGGTGCGCAGCCCGAGGAGGCCGAACCGGGCGAGGGCGAGGGCCAGGGCCAGGGCGGCATGAACGATTTCCTGTNNATCCTGACCAACAATCACGTGGTCGACAAGGCCGACCGCATCCAGGTCAAGTTCCACGGCGATGTCACCGAGTATCAGGCCAAGCTGGTCGGCGTGGACGTGCCGACCGACCTGGCCGTGATTCGCGTGATCGGCAAGAGCGCCCTCGAACCCGCTAAGATCGGCAACTCCGACGCCGTGCAGGTCGGCGATTGGGCCGTGGCGATCGGCTCCCCGTTCAATTACCAGGAGACCGTTACCGCCGGCATCATCAGCGCCAAGGACCGCGAAGTGGACGCATCCATGCAGTTCCAGCGTTTCCTGCAAACCGACGCCGCCATCAATCCCGGCNNTCCCGGCAATTCCGGCGGCCCATTGCTCAACCTGCGCGGCGAAGTGATCGGCATCAACACCGCCATCGCGTCGCGCTCCGGCGGGTATGAAGGCATCGGCTTTGCGCTGCCCATCAACACGGCGGTGATGGTGTACAATGCCATCGTCAAGGATGGCAAAGTAACCCGCGGCGGCATCGGCATCAAGCTCGGCGTCTCGGACGATCCGAACACCGTGGCGAACCTCAAGGCCAGCGGCGTCAGCGAGGGTGTGTTCGTGGATTCGGTACAGCCGGGCGGCCCCTCCGAGAAGGCCGGGATCAAGGATGGCGACGTGGTGGTGGCCATCAACGGCAAGCCGATTCACGACGGTAATCAATTGGTGGGCATCGTGACCGCCACGCCCGTGGGCAATTCTCTCGACTTGACAGTGGTGCGGGAAGGCAAGCGGCAGAACATCAAGGTCGAGGTGGCCGACCTCGCGCGAATTTTCCCCGACCAGTACGGCAATGGCAACGAGGCCGCGCCGGAGCAGCAGCAGGGCACCACAGTGAGCTTCGGCATGACCATCGAGACCTTGACCCCGCGCCAGATCGAGACCCTGGGCATCCCCGAAAAGGGCGGCGTCCGCGTGCTCGATGTCGAGCCCAATTCCTTCGCCGAGGACATCCGCCTCCAGAAGGGCAACGTGATCGTCGCCATCGCCGGCCATCGCGTCAACAGCACCGAGGACGTGAAGAAGGTACAGGCCACGCTCAAGCCCGGCGACCCGGTCCAGTTCCGCGTCTTGCGCCAGCAGGGTCCGAATTCGACCAAGTGGGACTACGGCTTCGTCGCCGGATTCCTGCCCGCCAAGTAGTAGCCGCGCCGTCCCGTTCGCGCACCCTCGCAAAGCCCGGAGGGTGCGCCCGCGCAGCAGTGGCGCACCGCACCCACGCAGCACTGCGCCAGTCCCTCGCGCAAGCATCTCGTTTTCGCCGGCCTTGTCGCCTAAATCGTGGCGCAGGCTGTCCAGCCCAATGCCACTTAAATAGGC
>PMKM01000126.1:0-5439 GCA_003157745.1 Bryobacterales bacterium
CTCGACGCGGTCAACCGCGAGTTGTGGCGGCGCCAGCAGGGCTACGGCCGCGGCGGCCGCATGAAGATCGAGACCGACCGCGCCGAAATTGTGGCCGGCGTGCGGCATTCCTGCACCATCGGCTCCCCGGTGGCGATTCTGATTCGCAACCGCGATTGGGAAAACTGGACCGAGACGCTTCCGGTCGAAGACAGCGCCGGCTCGGCGGAACATCGCAAGCCGGTGACGCGCCCCCGTCCCGGCCACGCCGATCTGGCCGGCGGCATCAAGTACAACTTCCGCGACGCGCGCTATATTCTGGAGCGCGCGAGCGCGCGCGAAACCGCCGCACGCGTGGCGGCCGGCGCCATCGCCAAGGCGTTGCTCGGCCAGTTCGGCATCGCCGTGCTCAGCCACGTGGTCGCCGTCGGCCGCGTGCGTCTGGAGCGTGCGGCGGAATTCGGCGAACTGGTCGAACTGAGCCGGCGCGACAGCGTCCTGCTGGGCTGCGTCGATCCCGCGGTCGAAGCCCGCATGAAGGAAGAGGTCGACGAAGCCTACCGCACGGGCGACACCGTGGGCGGCGTTTTCGAGGTGGTGGCGCACGGCGTCCCGGTCGGCCTGGGCTCGCACGCGACATGGGAATCGCGCCTCGACGGGCGGCTGGCGCAGGCCGTTGTTTCGATTCAAGCCGTCAAGGGCGTCGAGATCGGAAGCGCCGCGGCCGGCGCCGCCAGCTTCGGATCCCAGGTGCAGGACACGATTCAGTACGACCGCGAGGCTCGCGCGTTCACCCGCGGCGCCAACCGCGCCGGAGGCCTGGAAGGCGGCATCACCAACGGCCAGGACGTGGTGGTGCGCGGATTGTTGAAGCCGATTTCGACCTTGCGCCGGCCGCTCGAATCGGTGGACCTGGCGACCCGCGAGCCCGCGCTGGCCGCATATGAACGCTCCGACGTGGCCGTGATTCCAGCCGCCGGCGTCGTTGGCGAGGCCATGGTGGCGTTGGTGCTGGCGCAGGCGTTTCTCGATAAGTTCGGCGGCGACTCGCTCGATGAGACCCGCCGCAATTTCGCCGGTTACATCGAGCAAGTGCGAAACTACTAGTTATAGATATGGTTTACCCGATAGTCAAATTCGGCGATCCCGTGCTCGAACGCGAAGCGGATACCGTGACCGAGTTCGATACGCCGGATCTCCATCGATTCCTGGCGGATATGTTCGAGTCGATGTATGCCGCCAAGGGCGTCGGCCTAGCCGCGCCCCAGATCGGATTCTCGCGGAAGATATCCGTCATCGACGTCTCCAACAACGAAAGGCCGGAGGACAAGCTGGTGCTCATCAACCCGTCCATCGTTAAGGTCGAGGGCAGACAGGTGGGCGAAGAGGGCTGCCTCAGCGTCCCCGGTTTCCGCGAGCAGGTGCGCCGCGCCAAACGCGTTACCATCCGCGCCCAGAATGCCAAGGGCGAGCCGTTCGAAATGACCGGCGAGGATCTGCTGGCGCGCGCCTTCCAGCACGAAACCGATCACCTCTACGGCCGCCTCTACATCTCCCACATCAGCGCGCTCAAGCGCGATCTGCTGAAACGCAAGATCCGCAAAATGCAGCGCGCGGGCGACTGGGACTGAGCCGCCGCCATGCGACTGGCCTTCCTCGGCACGCCCGCGTTTGCCGTGCCCACATTGGAACGGCTGGTCGCGCGCGGCCACACCGTGCTCGCCGTCGTCACGCAACCCGACCGCCCCAAGGGGCGCGGCCAAACGCTCGCGCCGCCGCTGGTGAAGGAGGCCGCCGTGCGCCTCGGCCTGCCCGTCTATCAACCGGAACGCATCAAGCGGCCGGAAGCGATTGAGTATCTGCGCGGCCTCGCGCCGGAA
This sequence comes from Bryobacterales bacterium, assembly GCA_003157745.1. Lineage (GTDB taxonomy): Bacteria > Acidobacteriota > Terriglobia > Bryobacterales > Bryobacteraceae > Bog-375. The sequence goes on from PMKM01000126.1 coordinate 1,860, forward strand.
GCGATGGTGGTGGTCGGCTACGGACAGATCATTCCCCAATCCATTCTTGACATTCCTCCACTGGGCATTCTGAACGTGCACGCATCGCTCCTGCCGAAGTACCGTGGCGCGGGACCGATCCAATGGTCCATCGTTAACGGCGAAACCGTTACCGGCGTCACCATCATGCGCATCGATGCCGGCCTCGATACGGGGCCGATGCTGAGCAAGGCCGAGACCGCCATCGGCGCCGAAGAGAGCGCGGTGGAATTGGGCCGCCGCTTGTCGGCGATGGGCGCGGACCTGTTGGTCGAGGCGCTCGACGGGCTCGCGAGCATCGTTCCGCAACCCCAGGACAACGCACAATCCACCTATGCGCCGATGTTGAAGAAGGAAGATGGCCGCATCGATTGGCGCCGCTCCGCCCCCGCGATTCACAACCAGGTGCGCGGCATGCAACCATGGCCTGGAGCTTACTCGAGCGTTCGCGGCGCGGCGCTGCACGTTTGGCATGCGCGAGTGGTTGAATCCATCGCCGGCCGCACGCCGGGTACGCTCGCGAGCGTGAAGCCGCTGGTGGTTGCCTGCGGCGCCGGAGCGCTCGAACTGGTCGAAGTGCAAATGGAAGGCCGCAAGCGGATGCCCGCGGCCGATTTCGCCAATGGGCACCGTTTGGTCGAAAATGAAGTGTTAGGAGAATCACCCGTTTGAACCTGCCGCAAGGATATGCTTATTCGGCCGTGTACGCTGGCATTCGCCAGACCGAGCGCGACGATCTCGCGTTGATCGTCAGCGGCCTCCCCGCCAATGCCGCCGCCGTGTTCACGCGCAACCGCGTGCAGGCCGCGCCGGTCCGCCTGTGCCGCCGCCACCTGGCCCAGTCGAAAGGCCAGGTCGGCGCCATCCTGATTAACGCGGGCAACGCCAATTGCGCCACCCGCAACGGCGACGCGGTCGCGCTCGGCACCGCCCGCGAAACCGCCAGGATGCTCAAGCTGCCCGTCGCGCAGGTGCTCACCGCGTCCACCGGCGTGATCGGCGTCGAACTGGACGGCGGCAAAATCACCGCCGCTCTGCCGCGCCTGGTCAACGGCCTCTCGCCCGACCGCTTCGAAGACGCCGCGCGCGCGATCATGACCACCGACCTGGTGATGAAGACCGCCGCCGCCGAAGCCCGCCTGAAGCACGGCGCCGTGTGCGTGGCCGGCATGACCAAAGGCTCCGGCATGATTCACCCCAACATGGCGACCACGCTCGGCTTCGTCCTGACCGACGCACAGCTTCCCGCCGCCACCTTGCGCGCTATCCTCAAGCGCGCGGTCGAATCCAGCTACAATCGCCTGTCGGTCGATGGCGACACGTCGACCAACGATACGCTCCTGCTGCTCGCCAACGGCGCTTCCGGCGTCCGTCCCGAAACCCGCGAAATCCCCCGCGTGGAAGAGCGGATCGCCGCCGTGTGCCAACAGTTGGCGCGGTCCATCGCGCGCGATGGCGAAGGCGCTAAGAAGTTCGTCACCATCGAAGTCTCCGGCGCGCCCAACGACAATGCCGCCGCACGCCTGGCCCGCACCATCGCCAATTCGCCGCTGGTCAAGACCGCCATCGCCGGCTCCGACCCGAATTGGGGCCGCATCCTTTCCGCCGCCGGCAACGCAGGCGTCGTTTTCGATCCCGCCAAGACTGACATCCGCATGCAAGGCGTCGTCGTCTGCCGCGGCGGCCTGGCCACGCCGTTTTCCGAAACCGAGTTGAAGGAGAAGCTGGACGCGCCCGAAGTCCACATCCGCTTCTCGCTGCGTGGTAAGTCGAAAGGCGAGGCCCGCTTCTGGACCTGCGATCTTACTCACGGTTACATTGACATCAATGCCAGTTACAGGACGTAACATGGGGAACATGCTGCGCGCGCTCTTACTTATCGCCTTGGCATGGCCGGCCGCCGCGCAGAGTGCCACGGCGGATCGCGAACAGGCCGCGCGCGACGTAGTTACGAACGCCGCACAGGCTCTGCTCGAAAGGCACCCCGCCGCTTTCCTCGAAGCCCTGGACAAGCCGCTGGCCGAGAAACTGCGCAAGCCGGTTGATGCGCTGCTGCGCTCTTTCGACGTTCAGCCCGTCGTCGAATTCGTTTCCGCAACCACCGACGATCGCGGCGTCGCGCTCGCCGTCGATTGGAAGATGGATATCGCCGCGCGCGAAGGACTGCGCAGCGTCACNNGATATCGATGGCGCCTGGGACCTGATCGAATCCGCCGCCCGCTTGCTCAGCCAGCAGGATGCTCCGGTCGCCGGTTTCCTCTCCGCCTTCGATTCCAAATCCCCCGGTTATGAATCGCTGCGCGACGGCGCCGAGTCGCTCGCCGGCCGTGGCGAGGTGGATTCAACCGTCGCGCTCACGACCGACGACGGCACTGACACCGCGCGCTCGCTCGAAGTCGATTGGACGCTCGAAGTCGTCAACCCCGATACCGGCATCCGCGTTCTCCAGCGCGAATCGCCGCTCACCGCCAAGATGGAGCGCCGCGGCAAGCGCTGGGTGATCGTCTCCATCGCGCCTCTCGAGTTCTTCACGAAATAGGTATGGTAAGTCGGCAAGCCCGCGCCGGCCAATCTGCGCCGCGTGCAGTTACAATGATTACGCTCGGCCATTACTTCCGGCCGAGCACGGGAGCGGCGACCATGATGAAAGACCTGCCTCTGTCGAAAGTCTACCAGTTACTCGAACCGGGCCCGGTAGTCCTGCTGACGACCGCATACAAAGGACGCGCCAATGTCATGACGATGTCCTGGCATATGATGGTCGAGTTCGAACCGCCGTTGGTCGCTTGTGTCGTCAGCAACGCCAATCACAGCTTTGCCGCGTTGCGCGCGACGAAAGAGTGCGTCATCGCGATTCCCTCGGTGAAGCTGGCGCCGAAGGTCGTGGCCGTCGGCAACTGCTCGGGCCGCGATGTGGAGAAGTTCCCGAAAATCGGTCTGACTCGGGGGCCGGCCGAGCGCGTGGCGCCGCCGCTGATTGTCGAGTGCTTCGCCAATCTCGAATGCAAGGTGGCCGATAGCCGACTCGTCAACAAGTACAACCTCTTCGTCCTCGAAGTCCTCAAGGCCTGGACCGATCCGGCCCAGAAGAATGCGAAAACCATCCACCATCGCGGATACGGCACGTTCACCGTGGACGGCGAGACGATCCATCTGAAGTCGCGAATGCCATAATCGGCCAGTCTGTCAGTTTGTCACCGGTCTTACCGGCTTTGGATCCAACCCGCGCCGGGCGGCAACCGAGCGCGGGCATCGGCACACTTGTGTCACAACATGGGGCGCGGATGCAGCGGCGGGCAACCGCGACAGGCTGCGCCGGCACCGGTTTTGTATTTGGCATTGGGGCCGGGGGCCGGTCTATTGCCGCGCGCCATAAAGCGGCTTGGAGTGGAACGCCGCATCGTCGAGCGTGTAGAAATCCAACCCGGCGTGTGTTCCGTACGTGATGAGTCCGCCACCGGGAGGAGTGGATCCAGCCGTAAGCCACGCGTACAGGCCGTGCGGCGACGGATCGGATTGCGCTGTCTGCGCCACTTCAAGCGCGGCATTCACGTGGTCGGCG
>PMKM01000126.1:5489-29923 GCA_003157745.1 Bryobacterales bacterium
TCATTGCCTTGCTGGCTTCTTCAAAAACGTAGTCCGTATTCGGGAGTCCTAACTTCGTGCAGAAATATCCGGGCCGTCAGACCTTCGTCGCTATTCGGATCGGGGAGGACGATCTCCGGAAGAATCGTCACTTTCAACATGGAACATGGCTTCGGCCCCTTGATCGCCGCTGCTGCTTTGGGGCCAGGTCTGACGGCAAGTAGCGTCGGCCCGGCAGCCAATCCCGTGAGTTCGAGTTGAAATACGTATCCTTTGTATCCTTTCGGCTGCTTCACCGGGACCGATTCTACCGTCAACATGGGTGCGGTTACCACGATATCTTCCCAATCGCTTTGAAAGTAGACCGTGCTGTTAGTGGGAACAGCGACCTTCTTGTGGATGTGAACAGTCGTGCAAGATATCGTCGCCGTCCCCAACTTCTTCAACCGGAATCCGGGTATCATTATTTCTTCTCCTGTTTCTTCCGTTGCGGCTGCTTCCGAATCACGAACTTCTGCCCCACCTTCTCGCAAGCGCCGAGAATTCCGTTTACATATTCCTCATGAACCAGGAATGGGCTAAATCGGATGTCCTCATCGGCCGGAACGACGTCCCTATCGAGATGAAGCGTGCGCCTTGAATACACCAATGTAAATGGATCATCGGGGTCCGCTGGGGGATCCCAAAGCGTCATCGTATTATTCTCTTTCCAGTAAACCCAGGCCGTATGGCCGCCATCGTACCGGAGGCCGACCACACAAAGATGGTTGATGGTCGTCTTCCCATCCCTTTGCACCAGCGCCGCCAGATGCTTCTCTGGCGTGCGAGAATAGTCTGGCACTGTCGAAATTGGAAAATACTCGAATTGCGATTTTTCCTCTGCGCCAAGAGACGCGGCCATCGCAAGGGTCGCTAGCGACAATACAAGCCTTCGAATGGATACGAACCTCATGTATCCTTCTTTCCCAATCTACATCGAGCCCGATCCTGATCGTAGCGGATACAAACCGATGTCCGGCAGCGCTACGCAGGCGCGGACGCGGACGTCGGTGGCGCTCCCGGCTTAGCGGGCAACGCGGCACGCAGACCGCCGCTTTCGGCGGCCATCAGGTTAGCCAGCATTCTCGCGTGCGGGCCACCAGGCAGCAGGAGGATGCGCGCGTTCGAGGCCAGCATGCGCTGCGTCTCGAGCACGTCGAACAAAACGTCGGCGACGCCAGGCTCCTTCGAAATCTCCTGGAAGGCTTGGCCCAGCGTGGCGGGACGAATGGCGGCGGCCTTGGCGAATTCGATGGCGGCCTCGCGCTCGGCCGAACTCGTAATGACGCTCACCTGGTTGGCGCCGGTCTGCTTGATGGCGGAGGTCACCTGGCGCAAACGGTTGACCACCTTCTCCTCGATCTGGTGAATCATGCCGGCGTCGCGGAAATGCACCTTGCGAATGTAGACGCTGCCGAGTTGGTATCCCCACTCGGTCGACTTACCGGTGACTTCGGCGCGCACGGTCTGGCTCATGTTATGGCGCGTTTGCAGCATCTCGGCGAGCGGCATGTTACTCAGGCAGCGCACGGTCGAGTTACTCACGTTGGCGCGCAGCGAGCCGCGCGGATCGGTGTTCTTGAACAGGAAGCCGACCGGATCGCTGATCCACATCTCGTACCAGATGCCGATACCCATCGGCGCGCCTTCCTCGGAATTCACCGGCTGGCTGCGCTGGTATTCCTGATCGAGACGCAAATCGAGCACGTAGCAGGAACCGAGAATATTAATGAAAAACGCCGAGATTCCCAGTTTGGCGGGAAGGAAGTGGAGGCCGGGCTCGTCGAGTACGCCGGCGACCTTGCCGAACAGGACGTACACCCGGCAGGTACGCTCCTGCACGATGGCGTAAAGGCCGAAGATGCGGCAGATGCCCAGCAGCACGGGTTCGGCGATAAACAGGCCGATGAAGACGATCAGTAGGGTCGCAAGCAATCCTAGAATAGGCGTGTCCATTACTTTCCAGCCTCCAGATAAATTTGCTGCGCCTTATCGAACAATGCCAGCCGCACGTTTCGCAAGTAAGCGCCGAGCACATTGGCGCCGCCCTTCTGCAGCGCGGAGAGTTCGGCGGCGAGCGACTTGATGGGTTCGACCTCGGCCTGCGCGCGGAGGGTTTCAATCTCGACGGCGCGCCGCGATTGCACCACGCGCTGATCGGCGGCGGCCTGCGCCAGGCTGATATCGCTCGACACCTGGTTGTGGGCGGTGTTGATGGCGGCCAGCGCCGATTCGACGTCGGGCGGCGGGTCGATGCCGGTGATCAGAGAGGCGTCGAAGATCACGCCGTAACGCGCTGGCGTGGCGCGGCACTCGTGATCCATATACTCGTTCAGGTCGCGCAGATTCTTGCGCAGGTCGTTGATCGAAACTCCGGTCATCTCGCCGCCGGCTAGTGGCGCGGCGCCGGCCGGAGTGGCGTCGACGGCCAGCGCAACCGGCTTCGCCTCGAAATTGGCGATGTGCTGGCGCAGCACGGAAACGAAATACGCCATCACGTGGACGAACGGCTTTTTGATGCCAAACAGGAAGGCGTAGAGGTTGGCCTCGCTCACCCGGTAGCGGATCTGCCCGGTGAGGCCGGTATTGAGTTGATCCTTGGTGACGGCTTCCAGGCGGGCGCCGGCATCGTTGGCGGTAGGGTCTTCCAGGTCGATCGCCATGTTAATCGTCATGGTCGCGATCGAGACCTTGTGAATCTTCTCCCACGGCATTTTGAAGTAAGGCCCGCCGGGCGGAACCACGCGAACCTGCGGGTATGAGTAGCGCGACCGTTCGTCGGGGAGAAGAAACTCCGCGATAGGATCGTCGAGCGTGGTCTTGCCTCCGGCAACCCGCACGGCCCGGCCGAAGCTGGTCTTGACCGCGCGCTCATTCTGATCCACGGTGTATACGCCCATGATGAGAAACCGCAGCACAAACCAGGCGGCGAAGCCGATTAGTGCTCCTATCACAGCTTGCATAAGTACCTCGTGGGTAGTATAGCCGCATACGCGTTGCGGCGTTGTGAGAGGCCTTACCGTACGGCGGCTGCGGCCTGCCGCGCGGGGAGCAGCGACAGGAAATTATCGTGAGCGACCTTTCGGGCGGTTCCCGGCTGCAGCGCATCGAGCAGCAGATAGTACCGCTCGAGCGTCGGCTTGTATTGGTCGAAAAAACCGACCGTGTCGGAACCGATCGTGAACCGGTCCGGATACTCTTCGATCAGGCTCACCCAGCGCCGGTCCAACACGTTGCCCGGCGCAATCTCCTGCTCGAAAATCACCCACGACAAATCCACCGTAAGATTGGGATACCGCGCCAGCATGCGGCGCAGAATGTCGGTGTGATTGGGAATCACGATGCGGCGGCTGATGCCGGCGTGCGCCCAGACGATGCGTGTGTGCGGATGCGCGGCTATGGCCGATTCGACCTCGCCCAGAAACTCGGGGCGCTCGAGCCATGCCGGCCCGATGTCGCTGTGGACCAGCACCGGCAGGCCGCGCGCCGCCGCCAGGTCCAGTAACCGGCCAAAGGCGCTCGACGTGGCGCGCGGAACCGGGCCGTAAGTGAGCGCGGTCAGGTCGTCGTGGCGCAGGAAGACTTCGCCGATGCCTTGCCAGAAGTTCGGGTAGAGCGCCAGCATCCGCTCGACGTGGTCGACCGCGTTCCGGTCGGCGGCGTTGAACCCGCAAATGAACGGATGCAGCCGGGCCTGTTTGTCCCTGGGGAGGTCGAGCACGGCCCGCGCCACCAGGAAATCGGTCGCGCTGTACCAATACGTCCGCGAATCGTTGTCCAGGTAGTAGGTGGGCCGCCGGGCATCGCCCTCGTCCCATTCCTTGACCACGGGCATGCCGATCACAGCCGACTCCGTCACCCCGGTCGCGTCCATCGCCTGGAAGACGCGTCCATTCCGCCCGTCTCCTGCACGAAGCTGAGGAAGTGGAAGTGGCCGTCGACCAACTGGTACCGCGGCTCGGGTTGCGCGGCAGCCGCCACCCCGATCGACAAAAGTAGGAACAGGCCCAGGCGCTGGAAGTCTCGTCGTGGTTGCATCGGAACATTGTCCGCCGGGTGGGCACCCAAATGCAAGGCACACCCCCGTTTGCGCCGCCCGCCGCCAACTCTGCTATGAATATAGGGGATGAGCCGGTGCGACCCGGGCATACCCTCATTGCCGGCGCGCCGGGGATTCTGCGAACAGGGCCGTTTTTGTAACGGCGGCGTTACTTTCTTCACTATTCCGGTAGAGGGCAAATGTATGGACCATGTTGTCGCTGTCAAGATGGGCGCTTCCGAGAGGTACGTGGCGGGGGACCTATCCCAGGCTGAACGGGACGAATTCGAAGCCCATTTCGCGGATTGCAGGCCATGCCTGAACGACGTCTGGACGGCATCGGCCTTTGCCGCCAATGCCAAGGCCGTTTTCGAGGACAGGCGGTCGCGGAAGCCGCAGCCGGAGCGGGTCAACTGGCTGGCATGGCTGCGCTGGCAGACCGCGGTGCCCACCTTTGCCGCGGTCGTGTTCGCCGCGTTGGCCGGCTACCAGGCCGGAGTCGCTATTCCATCCCTGCGCGCTCCGGAGGCGATGGCCGCCGCCGTGCCGCTCGACGACGCCACACGCTCGGCGCCACGCACGATCGAAGAGGGTGTCCCGCTGCATTTCGAGATCGCCGTGGCGCCGCAGCCGGGAATCGAGAAGTTTTGGGTTGAATTGTCCAACGAATCCGGTAAGATATGGAGCGGTGGTTCTCTCAGCAAGCCGGCTCCCGGCGAGCCGTTGTCCGTCCTTTTCCCGGGCAAGCCGGGCCCGGGCCGTTACGCCGTCGTGGTGCGCGCCGGCCAGTCCGGCCCGCAACTCGCGCGCGGCGAGTTCGAAATTCAGCCGAGGACACACTAGCAGATGAGCAATTTCCCGATCAAATACTTCAGGTTCTCCGGAAGTGCGCTGGGCGTTTCGGCGCAATTCACTGAGCTCGATGGGGTGCAGGGTCTCAACCACGTGATTCCCACCCTGGGCGCAAGCGTTCTGGCGGCGACCGGCGGCGTTGCGCAGGCGGGTGTAAAGAACTACGCCTATACCGTGGACCAACCGCGCAAGCGAACCCTGCTTTCGGTTCGCCAGGTCGATACCGCGACCCACGGCCGCGACCTCGGCAAGCGCTACGAAACCGAAGTGATATCCGACATCCAGGATCTTCAGGTGGTGGATAAGTTGAGCATCAGTCATCTCCACCTGCACTTCCTCTCCACGCGCGGAGCCGAACCGGACGATGCCGTGACCGAGGTCACGACCAAAGGCAGTTGCATCGACGGCCTCCAGATGGGCAACGTCAAGGCACAAGTAGTTCTGGACGAAGAGCCTCTGCTGTACACCGGAGACGGCGAACAACTCTCCGCCTTCTACGCCAAGCAGACCGCGGACTACCGGATGAACAACGGCTGGCGCTTCGCGCTCGATCCGGCATCCGAGGGCAAATGCAAGTGCTGCCGCGAGCATAAGTTCTCGCTCGTGCGGGAGATCATTCTCTCCGGACCGGAATCCGAAAAACAGAAGATCTCGGTAGACGGTTACACTATTCACTGGAGTGGTTTCGGCAGAATCATCCTCGGTGAGGTCCACGTCAAGGGCCGTGACCGCCGCGTCGCCCTGGTCCGTCTGGCCATGGGCTGCAACGCGGGCGGCCCCGGATCGGCCGGCGGCGGCGCGTCGAACGGCCACATGTCGGGTACCTAAGCTAGTCGCGGCCGCCGTGTGCGGCCTTCTGTTTTTGCTCCTGTCCTGCTCGCGGACCGAGCCCGCGCGGCAATCCTACGCGCGGGCTTGGTCCGCATTCGTCGCCGGCGATCTGGATGCTGCCGGCCGGGAAGCTTCCTCTTACGCCGCGCATGCGCAACGTGAGCCCGATTCATACTGGGTCTTGAGCCTCAAGTTGCTCGATTCCGAAGTCCTGACCGCGCAATCCAAGTGGGACCGGGCCCGCGCTCTTCTTCTGACGCCGATTCCCGCCAAGCCGGAGTTGGCGCAGCTCGAAGTCCGGCGGCTGATTGACCTGGCCCTGGTGGATACGCATCTCAGCGGCCAGGCGGACCAGGTCCAGCCGATCCTGCAGCAGGCCGCCGCCGCGACTCGCGACCCCGAGTTACTGATTCGGCTGGATCTGGTCGAAGGCATTGCCGCCATGGGCGCCCGCCAGCCGCAGGCGGCGCGACAATCGTTTGCCGCCGGCGCCGATCTCGCTGGCGAACGTGGCCTCCTTTACTGGCAAGCGGTAGCGTCGAACAATCTGTCGTATACCCTGAAAAGACTGCGGCGATACGACGAGTCCATCGATGCCGCCGAGCGCTCCCTGGCCATCGCGGAACGGGTTGGCGCGCACCGGGTCGCCGCCATGGCGCACGGCAACCTGGGTTCGTCGTATGCCTTGGTGGGCAACTTCGACGATGCCATCGGGCACCAGCGGCAAGCCATCGCGATCTTCGAAGCCGCCGGAGAGAGGGCGAGTCTGATGACCGCCCTCGGCGAATTAGGCCTCGCATACGATGGCGCTGGCGACTATCCGAACGCGATAGCCAATTACCGGAAGGCGTACGATACCGCGCTGGCACTCGGCAACCAGGGCGCCGCGGCCCGCCATGCCGCGAATCTCGCGCTGACGTTCGTCAACACCGCTGAACTGGAGCGGGCCGCGGATTGGAAACAGTGGTGGAAGCCCGCCGCCCCGGGCACTGTCCCCACCGCCAGATGGGACCAGGCGGCGGAATGGAACCAGCGTGCCGCGGATCTGGCCCACGCGCTGGACGCGCGCGATTTGCTTCCATTCTTCGAGCGGAACCGCGCGCGAATCGCCTGGGGGCGCGGTGATTTCCGCGCCGCTGCCCGAATCAGCCAGGATCTTCTGCACGCGGCCGATACGCCGCCGCTCATCCGCGGGACATCCTGGGACTTGCTCGGTTCTCTGGCGGAGCACGCGAAGCGTTATGCGGAGGCCGACCGCTGCTACGATCAGGCGCTGCGCATCGTCGAGGCCACCCGCGGCGACTTGCTCGACGCGAATCGCCGCATGACGCTGCTTTCCGAGTTGATGCCGGTCTATCAAAACTACGTCGATCTCTTGTGGCAGCAGAAAGACGACGAACGCGCTCTGCGCGTGGTGGAATCGAGCCGCGCGCGCGTGCTGGCGGAGCGGTTGGAGCAGGAAGCCGCGACCGCCCCGTCGCGCAGTCTGGCCGGGTTCGAACGCGTGGCCCGCGACGCGCGCGCGAGCATCCTCTCGTTTTGGCTCGCGCCGCGAAGCTCTTTTGCGTGGCTGATTACCGGGCGCGGCGTCGAGCGGTTCGAGCTGCCGGGCTCGGCGGCGATCGAAAAGCTGGTGACGAACTATCGCGAAACGGTCGAGCACTCCGTGCGCGATCCGCTCTCGGCCAACCCCGCGGGCGCCGAGTTGTGGCATCTGTTGATCGCGCCCGTCGCGCCGCACCTCCGCAAGGGCGAGCGGCTGATCGTGATTCCCGATGGCGCGCTGCACCGGCTGAACCTGGAGACCCTGGTCGCGCCCGCGCCGCATCCCCACTATTGGATTGAGGACGTCGAGATGGCGGTCGCGCCCTCGATCGAGATTCTGGCGTCGGCGCCGCAAGCCGCCCGGGAAAAGACCGCTTCGCTGCTGCTGATTGGCGCGCCCGATTATGCGGGCACGCGCTACCCGCCGCTCGCCAACGCGGAGCGGGAGATCCACGGCATTCAAGCCAGCTTTCCGGGCCGTGTGCAGCAGGCCTACCTGGGCGCGCAGGCGTCGCCCGCCGTATACGGCCAGGCCGGCCCGCGGCGCTTTTCGCTGATCCACTTCGCCGCCCATGCGGAGGCCAACGCGCAGCGCCCGCTCGAATCGGCGGTGATTCTCTCGCACGGCAAACTGTACGCGCGCGACGTGGTGGGGATTCCCATCCACGCCGACTTGGTCACCATCTCGGCATGCAGCAGCGCCGGCACCCGCGCCTACGCCGGCGAAGGGCTGGTCGGATTCGCCTGGGCTTTCCTGCGTGCCGGCGCGCATGCCGTGGCGGCCGGTCTGTGGGATGTGAGCGACAGCTCGACCGAGCGCTTGATGAACGAGTTCTACGCGCGGATGGCGGCGGGGGCGGACCCGGTCACGGCGATGCGCCAGGCCAAGCTCGCCCTGCTCCGCTCGGATCGTTTTTCCCGCCCCTATTATTGGGCGCCGTTCCAGATCTACGTGGCGTCGCTCGGCCGTTGAGCAACCCGCGACGGCTTAGTTGGCCAGGATGGTGATGGGCGCGCTCGAGGAGCCATCCACCACAATTACGACCGGAACCTGGGAGCCGCCGAAGGATTGGTTCAACAGGAATTGGATCTGGCCGGAACCGATCGACTGGACCGGCACCGGCACGCCGCCCACCAACACCTGCAGACGGCCCGTGGCGAGCGTAACTGTGGGGTCGAGGCCGCTCACCGCGATCGTCAACGAATCTCCGGGCGAGGCCGCGTTCGAGCTATTGACGGCGGCGCCGGAAGGCTCCGCGATGCCGAGGATCACCGGCGGTGCATAGCTGATGAGCACCACCACGCTGACCGTGCCGCCACTGGTCGTGAGCGTCAGCGCCGCCGGGCCGATGGGTGTGCCAGCCGGCACCGCAACGTTCACCTGGTCGCCCGACGAATAGGAAACCTGAGCCGAACCGCCCGAAAGGGCCGCCGACGGGCTGGTGGAGTCGAGCGAGTTGATCGCGATCTGCGGGTTGGCCAGATTGGCGCCCCAGACGGTAACCACCGCACCGGGATAAATGGTAGCTTGGCCGGCGACGCCGTTCACTATCGCCAGAACCTCCGGCGCGCCAGGATTGGCGGCCACGGTCTGAAAACCGTACGGCTGCGTCATCGCCTGGAAGCCGGAAATTACGCTGACTTCCCAGGCGCCCGGAGTCGCGCCCGGCGCCACCGTCACGTTCGCCACCAGTTCGGTCGGACTGATCGCCCAGACGCCCGTCACCGTGATATCGGACGTGCCGAAGCCCACCGTAACCTGCCCGTCCACGAAATTCGTATTGGCGGCGTTGATCGTCACCATGGCTTCGCCACCGGCCGGAAGCGACGCCGGATAGACGCTCTGCAACTGCGGCGCGCTGGCGCCCTGGTACGTGTACACGGGAAAGTTGGCCGATTGCAGGAAAGTCGAGTCCTGCCCGTCGGCGTTGAAAACCGTGACCTCGGCGGTCTGCCCGCTCGCGCCCGATGGCGGCGTGACCGTAATCGTGCAGTCCCCTGGCGTTCCGTCCTGGCACGGGTTCAGCTTGATCGTGGCCGGCAGGCTATCGAAGTACACCGCGCTTCCGGAGCCAAAACCGGTGCCGGCGACGTTGACCGTGCCATCCGCATTGGCGGCGACGGAATCGACGTAAGGCGGCGGCTGCTCTACCAGGTTGACTCCAGCCGGCAGCACATACATGTCGCCATTGTTCAGGTTGAACACCAGGTGCCGCAAGCCCGTGCCGGCGTTGGCCGGCGCCTCAAAATAGCCGAACAGCGCCGAGGCCAGGCTCCAGGTTTCGAAACACGGCGCGGTTGTCTTGCAAATCGGCGCCGGAGCGAAGCCCCCCAGGATCGACATCGTGTGCGGCACCACCAGCGGCGAATATATGGTCTCCACCAACGACTCCACCTGGGTTCCCTCGATAAACGCCGGCGACATCCAGTTATAGGTGGAATTCGTATTCATCGTGTAATCGCGGCTCGCCGGGTCCAGGAAGCCGCGCGTGACCACATCGTACATCGGCACCGCGGATTCCGCTTGCACCCTGAAGTTCGCCGCGAAACTGCCGCCGGCAACCACGCTAACGGGCGTGGCAACCGTTGCATCCGTGGTGCCGGGATAAAAGAACGTTCGGAAACTTCCGCTCGGCGCGATGCGGACTCCGCTCGAATCGTACGGCCCCCACAGGCCTTCGGCATCGACCGGAAAAGCGTCGGGCGGCAGCGGGTGCACGAACAGCAGGTAGGTCCCCGCCGGCACGCCGCTGATCGTGTAATAACCCGCCGGATCGGTGAGCGCGCTTACTGCCGGTCCGCCGTCCGGCGGCAGCGCCACCACCGAAGCCATATGGACGCCCGCGCCATTTCCGGAGAAAGTAACCTGCCCGGAAATCGAGCCGTAGTTCGACGTCCAGTTGGCCGCGCCATAGAGCAGGTTGAACGCCGCCATGTCGTCTGCATCGATCGGCCGTACGCGCGTCGTATTGCGGATCACGCCCTGCGACATCACCGCGCCCGTCCAGGTGTGCTGCAAACCGAGCGCGTGCCCGATCTCGTGCACCGCGGTCGTAAAGAAATCCGGCAACTCGCTGGGGCCCGCGCCGAGCGTCGTGTCGTTCGTCAGCGCCGCCACCCCGCGCGTAATCGCGACCATCGTCTGCCCATCCGAGCCGGTCTGAAACCGCGGAACCACCGGAATGTTCGGCGACCCATACCCCAACAGCCCGGGCGGCATCTCGGCGAACACCACGTCGATGGCGGGCGTGCTTTCCGCGCCGCTCGAAGGTTGCGGTATCTGGCTCGCGCTTTCGAGACCGGCGAAATTCAGCCGCATCCCCGCGTTCGGAACCGTATTCCACGCCGCCACCGCCTGCTTCACCTCGCCCAGCACCGAACCGAACGTGTCGTTGGCCGCGTAGTTGGTCGGCCCCGCATCGCTGACAAAAACGTTGAGCGTGTTGCCAGTGAGCGCCGTCACGTCGAATCGCGCGTGAATCGCATTGAAAGGAGCGACGCGGCCGGTGTAGAAAGTGTAATGGTAATAAGCTTCGATCGGAGCTCCCAGCGCCAGCACCGCCGCCGCGGCCGCCACCCGCATTGCCGCCCGTCGCCCGGTCACTGGCCCGCCCCCAGAGCGCCCGTTACCAGCGCCCGCAGCGCGCTCAGCCGCATCGTCAACGCCTGGTCGGTCACCTGGCGGTGAGTCGACGCGTCCAGCATCAGCTCATGGCTCGCATTGCGCGTCGCATTCGGATCCGCCGTGCCATCCTGCGCAACCGCGAATACGCCCTGCGAAAACCCCATGATCTGTGTCATCCCGGATTTGCCCGTCCACAGGAACATCACGCACTCGTCGCCCGCCTGGAACTGCGGCGCGCCCGAATACGTCTGCCGGACGCCGCTCGCCACCCCGCCCGGCACGGCCACATCCACCGTGGCGCCGCCCGCGCCCTTCCACCGCTCCGAAACCTGCACTCGGTAATGGGTGAAGATCAGCGGCCCCGAAAAAGCCGTGTACGATCCCTGCACCGTTCCATGCACGATGGCCGTCGATCGCGCCACCATGTCGTTCATCGAAAGCTGTTCGAGAGTGGCCGACTGAAGCCGTGCCACCCCCAACAACGCCGCGACCAAAAGCAATCTGCGTGCCACGCCTCTTCCATTGCATCCGGCATGCCGTTTTGATCCAACTGAAACAATTGAAGTTAACGGCTGTCACCCGACTTCGGCTGGGTTGCCCGGACACGGGTTTGGGACATTGTGCCTCAGGCCCAGGTCTGGTTGCAACTCCGCCGCGAGCGACTCCGCGAGCGACCCTAGAGGCCGCTATCGGTGCCGCAGACGTTCACGGCCAGGCCGAGAGCCTGGAACATGGCGGCCTTGACGGCCAGAGCGTTGTCGGCGCCCGCGGCGTCGGGCCCATAGGCGACCTGGATGTGATTCGATTTGTGCTGCGCCATCAACTGGTCGCGACCCACGCCGTACATCACCGTGTGCATCACCGGCCACTGCGGCGTCGTGATGCTCCACCGGCGTTCGGTCTCTTCCCGCGGCAACTCGACCGCGCGGCCGCGCCCGATGTCCACTTTCAGCGCGCCCGATTCGATGTAGATCCGGCTCCAGACGATCTCGCCCGGCTTGCTCACACCCTTCACCGTCCCTCCGCCCAGGCGGAAGTACATCGGCGGTTGCCGTTCGCTCACCGCCCCGGCGTAGCCGCCGATCAGATGCTCGGGTGGCACCGCGCCAGAGATCTCGAACATCCACACGAACTCGTTCCGCCCGCCGACCGCGAACTCCTCGCCGTAGCGAACATCGTGCAGAGTCGTTTCGGGCGCGAAGCCCAGATGGCGCCATACCCGGTTCGTGATCAGCGCGTCCAGGCCGGCACACTCGTCCACTTCGTTGAAGTGCGGCAGCGGCTGGCCTTTGTAGAGAACCCTCCCATTGCCGCGCGCACTCACCGGCGGCCGGTCCGAGTTATTCAACAAACCCTCGGCTAAGTCGGAAGCCGGACATAAGTCCTTCAGTCCCTGCTGGTATTGGATGCCGATCACGTCGCAACCGAAGTCGTCGGCGATCCGCAGCGCCGCGATGTACATCTTACATTGATCGAGTATCTGCTCATCGGTCAAATCGGTCGTCGGATTGGTGCCGGTCAGGAAACGCATTCCCTTGGCGTCCAGCCACGCGCGCACCGCCCGCGCCTCGCTGTCGGGCGTACCCAGCATCTCGGCATAGAGCGCCGACTGACTCAGTCTCTCTTTGCCCACTCCGAGCGGCAGCAGGTAACTGTCCTCGATGATGCCGTTGTACATTCCCATGCAGCCTTCGTCGAAGACGCCGAGAATCGCCTTCTGCCGGCGCAGTTCGCCGGCCAGTTCCTCGCCCGTCCGCGCCGCCTTCTCCGGCAGCTTAAAACTCTTCAATGGATGCACGTGGCTGAGATCGTGAACCACCTTCTCGCCGGCCAGCCACTTACGCAGTCCGCCCAAAAAGAAATCGTCCTTGAAATCGAGACTCCACAGCGTGCTGTACGGAATGCCTGCCTTCGTCATGCACGCATTCAGATTCAGCATCCCCACCAGGCCAGGCCATTCGCCGCTCCAGTTAGCGACGGTTAGAATCCGCCCCTTGTGCGACACCAGTCCGGTGAGTATCTGGTGACTGTACTCCCAGACGGCCTCGCAGACAATCAGCGGCGCTTCGGGCGGGATGTTCCTGAATACCTCGATGCCTTGCTTCTGGCTGCCAATGAAGCCGTGCTTCAGAACCGGGTCGTACGGGTGCCCGCGCTGAATCGTCCCGCCCTCGGCGCGGACCGCAGCCATCACCGCCTCTTCGACCTTATGTTGCGCCGCCCAGCAGTTCTGATTCGCCGAGAGACGCAGATCGCCGTTGGCTATCAAGTAGATCGTTTCTGCCATCCGTTTACCCCTGTCTTAGAAGAGTTTGGTCGCGCGGAAGCCGCCGGTTCCCCACAGCCCCGCCCGTGCCAGGAACCGCGACCCGAAGCGCGACTATAGCGCTATAAACCAGCCAAGTCAAGGTCCCTGGTAGGTTTCATTTGGGTGTCCCGTGCCGCAGGCGCAGTTGGACCGCGAACCCTCGAGGATGAGCCCGCTCCTGGCAACGCCCTCTGCAAGTGGCGGGCGCTTAGCGACGCGACCCGTCTCGCAGTTCTTCGCCCAGGATCTCCGCCCATGCGATATGGTTCTCGTGCGCGATGCCAGCCCTCGGTCGACGAGCGCTCCCACCCGGAGCCGCGACCAAAGGGAGCGGTTCTTCACTCGAACCTAATTGATCAGTCATTGCACCCGAGCTACGAGTTACAGCGGAAGCTCTACTCTTCCTGCTGACTTAGTGTGGAAATCACCGAGAGATCTTCCAAAGTAGTCGTGTCTCCCTTGACCTCGCCACCGGCGGCGATCTCTTTCAGCAGGCGCCGCATGATCTTACCGCTCCGGGTCTTGGGCAGCGATTCCGTAAACCGGATATCGTCCGGCTTCGCCAGCGACCCGATCTCCTTGGCCACCCACGTTCGTAACTCCTCCTTGAGTTCCGGCGTCGGCTTGTTGCCGGATTTCAATGTGACAAATGCGGCAATCGCCTGGCCCTTCACGTCGTCCAGCCTGGCCACCACGGCCGCTTCGGCTACCTTGTGATGAGCCACCAGCGCGGACTCCACCTCCATCGTGCTCAGGCGGTGCCCGGAAACGTTGATGACATCGTCGATGCGGCCCATGATCCAGAAGTTGCCGTGCTCGTCCTTGCGCGCGCCGTCGCCCGTGAAGTACATGCCGGGAATCTGCGACCAATACTGGTCCTCGTAGCGCTTGGGATCCCCATAGATAGTCCGCAGCATGGCCGGCCACGGGCGATTCAACACCAGGAATCCGCCGCCACCGAGCGGCACCGGCTCGCCTTCGCGCGTCACCACGTCGGCCGAGACGCCTGGCAAGGGGCGCGTCGCCGTGCCCGGCGTTGTGGGCGTCGCGCCCGGCAGCGGCGCGATCATGATCATCCCGGTTTCGGTTTGCCACCACGTGTCGACAATGGGGCAGCGCTCGTGGCCTATATTCTCCCGGTACCACATCCAGGCCTCGGGGTTGATCGGCTCGCCCACCGTCCCCAGCAGGCGAAGACTCTGCATCGAATGCTTCGCCGGCCATTCCGTACCGAACCGCATGAAGGCGCGGATCGCCGTGGGAGCGGTGTAAAAGATGTTGACCTTGTGCCGGTCGATGATACTCCAGAATCGGTCCGGCTCCGGGAAGTTCGGCGCGCCTTCGTACATCAGTGTGGTCGCGCCATTCTGCAGCGGACCGTAGACGATGTAGCTGTGCCCGGTGACCCAACCTATGTCGGCGGTGCACCAATATATGTCCTCGTCCTTCAGATCGAAAACCCACTTAGCCGTGATGTAAGTGCCCACCGAATAACCGCCCGTGGTGTGTAAGATGCCCTTGGGCTTGCCGGTGGTTCCCGACGTGTAGAGAAGGTATAGCGGGTGTTCCGCGTCGAGCGGCTCGGCGGGGCACTCGTCGGAGGCGCCGGCCATCAGATCGTGCCACCACAGGTCCCGCCCGCCGAACATCGTTTGCGGCGTGCCCGTGCGCTTGTAGACGACCACGTGCTTCACCGACGGACAGGAAAGCACCGCTTCGTCGACCGCCGGCTTGAGTTTCACCTCGGCGCCCCGCCGGTAAGACCCGTCCTGAGTGATGACCAAACAGGCCTGCGAATCCGTGATGCGGTCGACCAATGCGTTTGCCGAAAAGCCGCCAAAAATCACCGTGTGCGGCGCGCCAATGCGCGCGCATGCCAGCAAGGCGATGGGAAGCGCCGGGCACATGCCCATATAGATGGCCACCCGGTCGCCTTTACGGACGCCGAGTGACTTCAAAACGTTCGCGAACTTACACACTTCGATCAGCAGTTGCTGGTAAGTGAGCGTCTCCACTTCGCCCGGCTCGCCTTCCCAGATGATAGCGGCCTTGTTGCGGCGGCTGGTCGACACATGGCGGTCCAGACAGTTGTAGGATAAGTTGATCTGGCCGCCCGAGAACCACTTAGCCCACGGGCAGTTCCACTCGAGCACCTTATCCCAACGCTTGAACCAGTGTAATTGGGACGCGATCTCTCCCCAGAACTTCTCGGGGTCGGTTTCGGCCTCTTCGTAGAGGCGCTCGTATTCATCCATGCCGCGAACGTAAGCATGGGAGCGAAACTCCTCGGAGCACTCGAAGACACGATGTTCGCTGAGCACGGAGTCGATATTCGGTTGCGTGGCTGGTGACATTGGGAATCCTCTCTTGAAATCAAACCGCGGGCTGCGGCGCGGCAGGCCGCCGGACCAACATCTCGCAAATCAAAACTACCGCGGCCAGCACCGCCGCCGGGTAGAACGCCGCCTGGTAGTTGTGATACCTATCGAACAACACTCCCCCGATGCGCGGGCCGATCACGCCGGCCACGTTCCAGGCCGTGAACAACATTCCGTAATTGATCCCGGCATTCCTCGTGCCCCAGAAATCGGCCGTCGCGGAGGCGGGTACGGAGATAGCGACAAGCATCAGGACGCACCCGATGCCGATTGAGACCCTGGGTCGAATGTGCGACTTGGACACTGGACGACTTCTCCTGTCTCGTTCGTCTCGGATGGGTTGGAGAATGGACGGGGAGAGTACGAAATGGTAACCGAACGGTCGACGGATGCAGACGAAGGCAAGCCACCACCCCTGAGGCTAAGCAGACACCCGGGCCTTCAAACTGATCCCCTCGAATCAAGTTGTCCCCCCAGTCTCAGCCCCTCAAGCTGCCCTCAATCGATAGAGCACAGCTCGTTAACAAATGAGACAGTGGGAAGTATCACACAAACCCCGGTCCATTTTCAATAGCAAAAACGGCGATTCTCTACAAGTTGTGGAAAATCAAGGAAATCGAGTTATGCGTTCGCTGCGCGCCGGCAGTTATACGGGTCGGCGGCCGCAGAGACACTCGGATTGCAGGTGTTGCGCCGCCTTGATTGCGTGAGTTCCAATACAGTCATTCGTCTGTCCGCGATTCTCTGCATAGAAACTCACAGCACCCTCGCGCCCGTACTGACGCCCATTTCTCACAACCCGCTCTGCCGCCGTGACGCAGGACTGCGGGCCTGCCGAGCCGGGATTCGTCGCGCTATTCCGGACAAGCGCGACGCTCTGGGTTGCCCCGAAATATCGGGACGACTCTCGCGCGCAGGTCCGTCCCCGTCTGCACCGTAGCGCTTCGTATATACAATCTGCTACGATGTCGTTGTGGTTGTTTCGGCGTTTGAGTGGGACGATGACAACGTCTCCCACATCGAGCGGCATGCGTTCACCCCGGAAGAGGTGGAGGAGGTCTTCGCCGGCAGCCACAAGGTCAGGCAAGCGCGCGACGAGCGGTACATTGCGTTAGGGGGAAACACTGGACGGCCGCCTCGCCTTCGCAGTTTTTCGCCGATTGCCCCGAGGTCTGGTGCGGGTGATCACGGCCCGGGACATGGAAGCAAGTGAACGGCGGCTGTTTCGCCGCAAGTAGGCAGGAACGAATGAAGAAGAAACTATCTCCGGCAAAGTCGCCCCTTCCGAACTTCTCATCCGACCGGGAGGCCGCAAAGTATTTCGGCAGTCACTCGGTAGCTGGTGTGTGGGATAAGTTGCCCGTGGCCGAATCGGCCAAGCCATCGCCCGCGTTGGCCAGGAAGATCCGTGCCCGCCATGCCCGCGCCAAGTCTCCGATTTCCATTCGCCTGGCCCCCGAGCAGATCGCCGCTGCGAAACACATCGCCGCCGAGAAGTCGGTAGGTTACCAGACACAGCTTCGCATATGGATCGCCGAAGGCATCCGGCGCGAGGTGAAGCGGGCGTAGCCAGGAGGGCGCCACGCAGAATACGTCTGAGCCCTGTGCCCCCAGCCAGCACCACCTCAGCCGACTTCGTCTCCGTTTTCCGGCGGGTTCGCTCGGCCGGCGCGTTTGAGAAGCCGCTTGGCCCTTTCCACATCGCCGCGTTGTCCGCGCTCGCGGAAGTACTCTTCAGTCCGCAGGGCCGATATCTTCTCGGCCACCGCCACATTGATGAACTGATTGAGAGCCACACCTTCGGTTTCGGAAACGCGGCGCGCCTCTTCCAGTATCGACTCCTGTAGCCGCAACGCAACGTTACTTTTTCTCATGCTTGCGAACTCCCCTCCACGCTTCGCCTGGCCGCATCACTCGAATCCCGAACTGACGAGCCGCGTCGGCAAGGTGCCGGACATTGAAGGCCTGCACGCGCTGAGATTGCCGCCGTCCTACTTAATCTCCACCTCATCCACCAGGAACTCGAACTTACCCAACCCGCCCGGCCCTAGGAACGCGATTCCCGAGAGGTCGTGCCCGTCCATGCCGAGACTCTCCAGCGAGAAGGTGTACATAGTCCACTCTGGCTTGGCGACAAAGTCGCGGAAGATGGGCATCTGGCCTTTACTTTCGGCGAAGATCCAGAGACGGCACGTCTTACCATCGCCCTTGGCCCAGAAGCCGATGTTCTTCTTACCGGAGAGATCGGCCGGCTGCATCATGCCGGTGCCGGGCGAGAATAGGGCGCCGGCAAACACAAAGTCACCGCCTTTGACGTTCTCGCCGGCCACGCGCATCGCTCCCTTGGTGCCGTTCGCGCCGCCGGCGACAGCCTCCATGGTCGCCGTCGATGCGCCACCCGCCATCGTGTCGGTGAACACCATCCAGGAACCGAAGTTAGCGGCGATCTTGAGATCGTCGAAAGTGGCGACCACGCCGGATTCGGAACCGCGCGGGCGCGCCGCGGCGGGCGTGCCGGCCTGGCCGTTCAGGTCGACCACCGTGAGCGCAACTGTCTTCGTGTCGGCCGAGCTCGATCCGACCATCACGTCGAAAACTCCCGGCTCGACCACCCGGTGCATGTCTGTGTTGAGGATAGATAGCATGTCCGCGTTAATGGTGAACTCGACCGTGCGCTTTTCGCCCGGCTTCAGTGTGATGCGCTCAAAGCCCTTCAACGACATGACGGGCTGCGTGACCGATGCCACTCTCTGGTGCAGATACAGTTGCGGAACCTCGTCGCCTTCGCGCAAGCCGGCGTTGATGACATCCACGCGCGCCTTGGCCACGCCGCCGATCGCGATTTGCGCCGGCTCGATGCGCAGGTTGTCGAACTTAAACGTCGAGTAACTCAGCCCGTAGCCAAACGCGTAGAGAGGCTTTCTGGTACTGAACGCATAAGTGCGATCGTCGGTCGGTTTGTGATTGTAGAAATCGGGCAGGGCGCCGACCGTGTGGGGGAAGGTGATGGGCAGCTTGCCGCCCGGATTGATGTCGCCAAAAAGCACCTCGGCCGCCGCCGTGCCGCCTTCCTGTCCGAGATACCAGCCCTCCAGGATGGCCGGCACGTGCTCGGCAATGTAATTGATCGAGAGCGGCCTGCCGTTGAGCAGGAAGACTACCGTCGGCGTGCCGGTTTCAACCACCGCTTTGACCAGATCGTTCTGCGCGCCCAACAGATCGAGCGAATCGCGATCGCCCAAGTGCGTTTCCCCCCAGGCTTCGCGATTGGTGCTTTCGTTTTCTCCGACCACCAGGATCGCGACGTCGGCCTTGCGCGCCAGCTCGACCGCGGCGGCCACCTTCTCCGCCTGCGCTGCCGAATCGGCCAGTTGGACGCCGTTGGCCGACCAGCCGCGCCAACCCTGTTTCGCGTTGGTGATCTGGCAGCCTTCGGCATAAACCACTTTGGCCGAGGTGCCCACGCGCGCGCGAATGCCATCGAGCAGGCTGACCCCGTGCCCCGGCTCGCGCGCGTATCCGCCCACGTGCACGTCGGCGGCGTTGGGGCCGATGACGGCGATGGTCTTGAGCTTGGCGAGATCGAGCGGCAGCAGGTTCTTATCGTTCTTGAGCAGCACGACGGCCTTCCGCGCGGCCTCGACGGCCAGCTTGCGATGCTCCGGACCGCTGGTAATCTTCGCCGTGTAATCCGGATCGACGTATGGATCGTCGAACAGGCCGAGACGGAACTTCGCGGCGAGTACACGGCCGGCGGCGCGATCCACCAGGCTTTCCGGAACGGCGCCCTGCTTGACCTGGTCGGTCAGCGTGCGATAGACGCTACCATCGGACAGGTCGTAATCGACTCCCGCCTCGAGCGCCAGGCGCGCCGCTTCCGACATGTTGGCGGCCACGTGGTGGGCTTGAACCAGCATCTGCAGGCCGCCGCCGTCGGAGGTGATATATCCGCCGAAACCCCACTCCTGGCGCAGCACGCGGTCGAGCAGCCAGTGATTGATGTGCGACGGGACGCCGTCAATCTCGTTGTAGGAGGCCATCACGCTTCCCGCGTGGGCCTCCTGCACGGCGGCCTGGAAAGGCACCAGGAAGTTTTCGCGGATGATGCGTTCGGAATAATTGCCGGGCGCGGCGTTGGTGCCGCCTTCCGGTTGGCCATGCACGGCGAAGTGTTTGGCGGTGGCCAGAACGTGATGAGTGTCGATGTGGAACTCGCCGCCCTGCAAGCCGGTGACGGCTGCCACAGCCATGCGCGATGCAAGATAAGGATCTTCGCCGTAGGTCTCCTCGGTGCGTCCCCAGCGCGGATCGCGTGCCAGGTCGAGCACCGGCGTAAACACCTGGGCGACGCCGGCCGAGCGGGCTTCGTCGCCGGCGGCCGAGAAGACGCGGCGGACCAGGGCGGGGTCGAAGGTGCTGGCCAGCGCCAGAGCCTGCGGGAAACTCGTGCTGCCGTCGCTCATGAACCCGTGCAGCGCTTCGCCCATGAACAGCCAGGGAATGCCGAGCGGAGTCTTCTCGCGTAGATAACGCTGCACGCCGTTGCGCAGAATGGCGCGCTGGCGCGGCGAGAATTCCAAGACTTGCTCGCCGCCCGGGTCGCGGAAGGCGAGGCTGGCCTGGTCGGGACGGTAGGTGCCGGTCGTATCGAGCAGCGAGACGTGCGGATCGAAACTACTGCTGACTTCGGCGACCTTCTCCTCGAGCGTCATGCGGCTCAACAGGTCCGCCACGCGCTCGTCGATGCTGAGCTTCGGATCGCGGTACTTCGGCGCGGCGGCCGGTTGGCTCCAGGCACTCGCGGCGAAGAGGAATGCGAGAATCGGAGCGGCGAGCATGGATGAATCTCGATGACGACGTGGCATTTCGTTTCTCCTGGTGAGCGAGCGGCGGCCGAACCCACTCGAATGGTTACGCGGATTGCCGCGCGAAGTTCCGAGGCGGATGTGCACGTGAACGGCCAGTGGCGACAGCCCGCAACTTACTATGCTACAGCCTCGCCCCACCGGGAAGACCGGCCCGCCACGTCCGATTCCGAGATGGCATGTACCGGAATCGCACAGTGCGGCGAAGGCGCCAGCGGGCTCCGATGGAGGGAACTTCCGGGCCCGGGTTTCGTATGTTCCGTGAGCCGGCACGCGGAGCCGGGATTTCCCTTGACAGAAAATCAACTCAAACGTATGATTAAATCATTCGAATGAGTGAAGCAAGACTCAAAATCCTCGACACCGCCGAGCGGCTATTCGGCGAGGAGGGCTACAAACCCGTTTCCCTGCGTCGCATTACGGCCGAAGCTGGCGTCAACCTGGCGTCCATCCATTACTATTTCGGCTCCAAGGAAGAGCTCCTTGACGAATTGGTGGCGCGGAGAGCCGGGCCGGTGAACGAGGAGCGGATGGAGAAACTGCGGCGTTTGAGGGAAGCGGCGGGGCCGAACCCGATCGTGCTGGAGGATCTGCTGGAAGCGTTTCTCGTCCCGGCGTTTCGCTCCGCGGAGAAAAGCCCGGAGTGGGTCAAGCTCATGGGGAGGCTTCACGCCGAGGGCGTGATGCCGGCGGTCGGGCGTAAACACTTCGGTCCCGTAGGCGAGTTCTTTCTGACTGAACTGCGGCGCGCGCTGCCCGATCTGCCGGCGGACGAAATGGCGTGGCGGATTAACTTCGCGGCTGGCGCCATGGCGCTCGCATTGCGGGCGATGCCGATGGAGGGGGTGCACGGCGTGCCGGCGGAGCCGCCGACCCAGGTGGCGCGGCGCATGGTGGCCTTTTTGAGCGGCGGATTTCGGGCGCCGGTGGCTCCCCCCGAGAATGGTGAGGTGAAGCGATGAAGTTGCCGTGGATACTATTGATGACGATACCGCTCGCCTGGGCGGCCGACCCGCCCGCGGCGCCGGTCGATCTGACGCTCAAGCATGCGGTCGAGGTGGCGATCTCGCCCCAGGGCAACACCAACATCCAGCTTTCGGGCGAAACGCTGAAGCAGGCGCAGGCGCGGGCACTGCAGGCGCGCGCCGCGTTGCTGCCGGATCTCGAGGGCGCTTTCACCGATCGCAATCAGACGGCGAACCTGGCGGCGGAAGGGTTGACCGATATCAAGCTGCCGTTTACCGGCTTCAGCTTCCCCAGCTTCGTAGGGCCGTTCTCCACCGTCGATGCGCGACTTTCCGTGCAGCAGAGCGTGTTCGATTTCTCTTCGATCCGGCGCTTTCAAGCCTCAAGAGTCGGCGTTTCCGCGGCGACCCAGGAACTGGACAGCACGGCCGAAACCGTGGCGGCGCAGGTGGCGCGCGCCTACCTGGCGGCGGTGCGCGCCGATGCCGACGTGGAAACCGCCATCGCCAACGTCACTCTCTCCGGCGCCGTGCTGACCCAGGCCGATAACCAGAAGAAGGCCGGCACCGGGACTGGCATCGAAATCACCCGCGCCAAGGTGCAACTCGCCAACGACCGGCAGCACTTGCTGGTCGTCGAGAACACGCGGCGCAGCACGCATCTCGAATTGCTGCGCGCGATGGGCGTTCCGCTCGAAACCGAAGTGCGGCTCACCGATCGGCTGGGATACGTTCCGGTGGATGCGGTCACTATGGAACAGGCCAAGGCGCAGGCGCTCCAGGCGCGGCCGGATTTGAAGGCCCAGCAACGGCGCGAAGAGAACGCGCGCCTTTCGGCCAGCGCGGTGAAGATGGAACGGCTGCCCACGCTCGCCGCGTTCGGCGATTACGGTTCGAGCGGCAGCGCGCTCGACAACAGCACGCCCACGCGCACGTACGGCATTACGCTGAAGGTGCCGTTGTTCGATGGCGGACGGCGCGACGCGCGGCGCACCGAAGCGGCCAGCCTGTATCGCGCCGAACGCGTGCGCACGGGCGATTTGAAGCAGCAGATCGAGCTCGACGTGCGGCTGGCGCTCGACGCATTGCGCTCCGCCGAGGACCAGGTGAAGGTCGCCAAGGAAGGCCTGGAACTGGCCGATAGCGAACTCACCCAGGCGCGCCGCCGCTATGACGCCGGCGTCACCAACAGTCTCGAAGTGACCGACGCGCAAACCCGCCTCGAACGGGCGCGCGACAACGAAACTCAAGCGCTCTACAACTACAACGTGGCGCGCATCGACCTGGCTCAGGCCATGGGCAATATGCGGAGAAGCATTCCATGAAGAAGATACTGATACCCGTGGCGATCGTGCTGGTTGCGGCCGGAGTCGCGGTTTATGCGTTTCATTCGTCGGGGCGGAACGCGAACGGCCGCATCCCGGTTTCGGGCAATATCGAACTGACCGAAGTCAATATCGGCTTCAAGACCGCCGGGCGGCTGATCGAGCGCACCGTCGATGAAGGCGACCTGGTCAAGAAAGGCCAACTGATCGCGCGCCTGGATCGCGACCAATTGACGGCGCAGCGCGACAGCCTGGCCGCCGCGCTCTCTTCGGCGCAGGATCAATTGGCGCAAGCCGAGACATCGCTCGCCTGGGAGAAAGAAACGCTCGCGGCCGACATCGAGCAGCGCCGCGGCGACCTGGCCGCCAGCGACGCCCGTTTGGCGGAAATGAAGAACGGTTCGCGTCCACAGGAAGTGCAGGAAGCCAAGGCCGCCGTGGATGCGGCGCAATCGGAATTCGATCGCGCCAAGAAAGATTGGGACCGCGCGCAGACGTTGTTCAAGAACGACGATATTTCCGCTTCGCAGCACGACGAGTTCCGCAACCACTGGGAAAGCGCCGATGCCGCTTTGAAGCAGGCCAATCAACGCGCCGCGCTTGTCTTCGCCGGACCGCGCGTCGAGCAGGTGGACGGCGCCGCGGCGCAGGTCGTGCACGCGCGCGGCGCGCTCAAAATGGCTGAAGCCAACGCGCTCGAATTGAAGCGGCGCGAACAGGAACTCGCCACCCGGCACGCCGAAATCGAACGCTCCCGCGCCAACCTGGCGCAGGTGGATGCGCAGCTTGCCGACACGCTGGTGGTTTCGCCCGTGGATGGCGTGGTGCTGGTGAAGTCCGCCGACGTCGGCGAAGTGCTGGCCGCCGGCGCGACGGTGGTCACCATCGGCGACATCGATCACCCGTGGCTGCGAGCCTACATCAACGAAACCGATCTGGGTAAGGTGAAGCTGGGATCGAAGGCGCACATCACCACGGACTCCTATCCGGGCAAAATCTACGGCGGGCACGTGAGCTTCATCTCGTCCGAGGCCGAGTTCACGCCCAAGCAGATCCAGACTCAGGAGGAGCGCGTGAAGCTGGTCTACCGGATCAAGATCGAAGTCGACAACCGGCTGCACGAGCTCAAATCCAACATGCCGGCCGACGCCGAGATCGTCCTCGAATAGACGCACGCTCCCGAGACAGCTATGCAGCCCATCATCCAAACCACCGGCCTCACGCGGCGCTTCGGCGACATGACGGCGGTGGACCATCTGGATCTTTCCGTGGAGCCGGGCGAGATTTTCGGCCTGGTGGGACCGGATGGCGCCGGTAAGACGACTACGCTGCGCCTGCTCTGCGGGCTGATCGATCCAACCGAGGGCAGCGCGCAAGTGGCCGGCTTCGACAGCGCGCACCAATCGCAGACGGTGAAGGACCACATCGGTTACATGGCGCAGCGGTTCGGGCTCTATCAGGACCTCAGCGTCCAGGAAAACATGGATTTCTACGCCGACTTGTTCGGCATCGTGGGCACGGAGCGGGCCCGGCTGGGCGGGGACCTGCTGCGCATGACGCGCATGGAGCCCTTTCGCCAGCGCCAGGCCGGCAAACTTTCCGGCGGCATGAAACAGAACCTGGCGTTGATGTGCACGCTGCTGCATCGCCCGCAAATCCTGTTTCTCGACGAACCGACCAACG
>PMKM01000095.1:0-12401 GCA_003157745.1 Bryobacterales bacterium
CTCCGGCCTGTGGCCGTTTTCGACCCTGGGCTGGCCGGACGACACGGAGGACTTGAGAACCTATTATCCGACCTCGCTGCTGATCACCGGCTTCGACATCCTGTTCTTCTGGGTGGCGCGGATGGCCATGCTGGGCATCGAGTTCATGGGCGACGTGCCATTCCGCCAGGTGTATATACACGGCCTGGTGCGCGACGCCGACCGGCAGAAGATGTCAAAGACCAAGGGCAACACCATCGACCCGTTGGTGGTGACGGAGAAGTACGGGACGGACGCGGTGCGCATGGCGCTGTTGCAAGGCGCGGCGCCGGGGACGGACATCGTGCTTACCGAAGAGCGCATGGAAAGCTCGCGCGCCTTCGCCAACAAGATCTGGAACGCGGCGCGGTTTCTGCTCGGCAAGATGGAATACTGCGGCGTGGAGCCGTGGCTGCCCGCGAAATTGGAGGAGTTCCGACCGGAGGCGGACCCGGCGACCGGCGTGGTCGCGATCGAGGACCGCTGGATTTTCAGCAGGCTGAACGCGTGCGCGGCGCAGGCCAACCGCGCGATCGAAACCTATCGCTACCACGAAGCGGCGCAGGTGCTGTGGCACTTCTTCTGGCACGAATTCTGCGATTGGTACCTCGAGCTGAAGAAGCTCGAATTCCGCGAGAATTCGGGTTTGACGCCGGGTTGGCGGAATGCGCTGGCGGCGTTCGAGACGGCGCTGCGGCTGTTGCATCCGGCGATGCCGTTTCTCACCGAGGAGCTGTGGCAGCGGCTGGCGACGGATCGCGCGACGCGTCCGCTATCGATCGCCCTGGCGGGCTATCCGCAGTATCGCGAGGATGGGAACGACGCGGAAGCGGAGCGCGAAATCGGCATCCTGCAGGAGATCGTTACCGTGGCGCGCACGCTACGCACGGAAGCGAAGCTCGACCCCAAGTTGCAGGTCGCGGGTGTGCTGTATTCGCTCGGGAGCGCGATTGACGTGGCGCGCGCGAATGCGGAAGCCATACGCAAGCTGGCCAACGTGAATCTGGAATTGAAGGCCGAGGCGGCACCAAAGGCACCCGGCATTCGATCCGGACCGGATTTCGACCTCGCGCTGCATCTGCCGAAGGCCCAGGAAGACGCGCAACGCAAGCGCGACGAAAAAGAGCGCGAGCAGTTGGTCAAGAATATCGCCAACTACGAACGGCAATTGGGCGACGAGAAGTTTCTGGGTAAGGCTCCGGCGCATGTGGTCGAGGGCATGCGGCAGAAACTGGCAGAATACAAAACGCAGCTTGGCAAGCTCGACGCGAGCGTCTAATGGCACTGTTGGACATTGACGGCCTGCGCCGCGAATTTCCCGCGCGCCGGATCGAATACTACGCGTCGGTCGATTCAACCATGCGCGCGGCGGCATCGCTCGAGCCGGGCGCGGTGGTGCTGGCGGAAGAGCAGACCGCGGGCCTGGGTCGCAACGGGCACACGTGGCATTCGGAACCGGGCAGCGGGATCTATTGCTCGATGGTGCTCGGCGCAACGCCGGTGCTGACCCTGGCGCTGGGACTCGCGGCGCAGGACGCGATCGCCAAATCGACCGGTATCGCGTGCGACTTGCGCTGGCCGAACGACGTGATGATCGGCGACCGGAAGGTGGCCGGGATTCTGGTGCAATCGTCGGCCTCGAAGGCCATCGCAGGCATCGGGATCAACGTGAATCACAAAGCGTTTCCGCCGGAGTTGGCAAGCCTTGCCACGTCGCTGAGCGCCGAGAAACTGCGGCTGACAGGCGGAATCGCCTGTCCCACTTTGCCGTCGGATTCGCAGGGAGGTGGGGCAGGCGCTTCCGCCTGCCAACCCATTCCCCGCGAGCCGATCATCGCCGCGCTGCTGCACGCGGCCGAGGAGTACCTGGCGTACGACAAGCCCGCCATCCTGCAACTCTTCACGCGAAGCTCGAGCTACGCCGCCGGGCGCCGCGTCGAGGTCGAGCAACCGGGCGGCGCGATTCGCGGCGTCACGGCCGGCCTCGACCAGGACGGCTTCCTGGTGGTGCGCCGCGACGATGGAACCGATACTCTGATTATTGCGGGAGGCGTACGTGCTACTCGCTCTTGACGCGGGCAACAGCAACATCACCATCGGCGCGTTCGAAGGAAGCAAGCTGCTCTGCCAGTGGCGGCTGCGCACGGTTCACGAACAGACCGCCGACGAGTGGGGCATCCTGCTGCACAATTTGTTTTCGCCGGTGAACCTCAATATCGACGCGGTGGACGGCATCATTATTTCGAGCGTAGTACCGCCGATCGATTCGACGCTGGCCGCGATGACGCTGCGCTACTTCCACACGGAGGCCGTGTTCGTTGGGCCGCAAACCGATTTGGGAATTGGCATTCGCTACGACAATCCGAACGAAGTGGGAGCGGACCGGCTGGTGAACGCGGTGGCGGGCTTTCGCAAGTACGGCGCGCCGTGCGTCATCGTCGATTTCGGCACCACCATCAACTTCGACGTGGTTTCGCGCGAAGGCGATTACCTGGGCGGGGCGATTGCGGTGGGCGTGGGCCTCTCCGTGAAATCGCTGTTTGCGAGGACCGCGCGGCTACCGATGGTCGAGTTCCGGCCGCCGAAAACGGTGATCGGCACGAACACGGTGGCCAGCATGCAATCGGGTTTGTATTATGGCGCGGTCGGCATGGTGGACGGGATACTCGAGCGCATGGTACGCGAGTTGGGGCCCGATACGAAGACCGTAGCGACGGGCGGACAGGCCGGCCTGGTGGTTTCGGGATCCCGCTATTTGAAGCTGGTCGATGAGCACCTGACGCTCGAAGGCCTCCAAATGATCTGGGAGCGGACCCACCGGCCGTGACGCCCGAGCCAGATTTCCTGCGCAACTACTTCAACTACTTCACCGAAGTGGAGGAGCACTTCCAGCGGGCGCGGGGGACGGCGCTGTTCCTGATGTCGCCGCTCGATTGGGCGCTGGTCGAGAGCTGGAAGAATGGCGGCGTGCCGCTTGAGGCTGTGCTGCGCGGGATCGACACCGCATTCGAGAAATGGCGCGCGCGGCGGGTGAAGACGCGGATGGTGAACTCGCTCGCGTTTTGCGCGCAGGCTGTGTTGACCGAAGCCCAGGCCATGGCCGGGCAGCCGGACCCGCATGCACGGCGCGAAGCTGCGCCACCGTTTCCACTGGAAGACTTGCGGGCGTACTTACAGGCGAACGCCGCGGCGGTGCGTGAAGGCTATCCGGAAATCGCGGAGTCCCTGGGAAAGTTAGCGGCCGAGGCTGAGGCCCATTATCAGGATCTCGAAGACTTAGAACGGCGGCTGACAGTGTTAGAAGAGAGAATGATCGCCGCCGCGCGCGCGCGCCAGACCGACGACGACTTACTCCAGGCCCGCCGCGACTTAGACGCCCAGTTACGCCCCTACCGTGGTAAGATGACGGCGGATCAACTGGCGATGTTGGAACGGCAATATTTGGAGCGCAGCTTGCTGGGGAGATCCCGACTGCCGAGGCTCAGTTTGTTCTACATGAAGTAGGGTGGGGCAGGTTTTGACCTGCCAACGCCCGCTTGCCGGCGCGTTTCCCTAGCCGTTCCCTTGACTTACATGTTTTCTTGCCAGTGCTGTAGTGGAAACGGCGGTTCTCGGGTCTTAGCATAGGAGGCGCCATGGCTCGCTCCGCGGTTCGCTGGTTGTTTTTCTGTGTTTTAGCATCGGGATGGCTGGGGTCGCTCGATGCGACGCCCGTTTTGCGAGTGGTCACTGCGGCCTTGGGGCCCATTTCGATCACACCCGGCACGAACGGCGTGACGCAGGTGGTGGAAGCGTATAATGCCGGCGACGGCACGCTATCGCTCTCGCTCAGTTCGTCGGCAGCGTGGATCACGCCCACCGTCGGCGCGGCGCGCGCGTGCGCGTCGACTTCAGCCGCCGCGACCTGCATCCCGCTCACGTTCGCGCTGAACACGGCGTCGCTAGCGGCGTCGCCGGCGGGGTATACGGGCATCATAACCGTCTCGGCACCCGGGGCGGTGGACGCTCCGCAGACGATTACGGTAACGGTCAACGGCGTGGGGCCGTCGAGCGTGAATGTGTACTCGCCGCCGGGCGGCTGGGTAGAGATTCCGTACTCGCCCGTCGGCGAAAACTTCACTCCTACCGTCGCCACCGCAGACGGGGCCAACTGGCTCAGCCTGGAGGTGGTGGGACCTTCCGGAGGCACCTTTTGCGACAGTCCGGGGTTCCCGCACAACAACTGCACCACCACGTACCTGATTTACATACGCCCGCAGCCAAGCAACACAGCCGGAAACAGCTATACCGGTTCCATCGTCATTTCGAATTCGAGTTATCCCCCGGACGATGGAACCATCCCGGTAACGATGCACGTGACTACGCTTCCCATCGCGCAACCCTCACCGACGGCGATCTCACAACAACTCGCGGCGAGCGCATCAGTTGGTTACGCGTCTGTCACCTTGGAGAATTCCGGCGAGGGAACAATCGCCATCTCGGGCGCGACGGCGTCCGGCCGGGGGATCACCGCGACCGGATCTGGGAACACGGCGCACGTTGCATTCGATCCGACAGGTCTTTCGCCCGGCACTTATGCGGGCTCGGTGAGCATCGTTTCGAACGCGGCCAACAGTCCCACCACGATTCCGGTAAGCTTCCAGGTGGTTCCCGCCGGGCCGCCCACGATATTCTACCGAGGCGTGGTGGACGATGCCACCTTCGGCGATAACGGCGTGGGCGGCGTGGCGCCGGGCGATATTGTGGCGCTGTTTGGCCAGCAGCTCTCCTTTGCCTCGCCCACCGTCGGACCGGCGCCGCCGCTTGCGATGGAACTTGGCGGAGCGTCAGTCTTCGTGAACGGCGAGCAGGCGCCGCTGTATTACACTTCATACGGCCAGATCAATTTCCAGATGCCGATGGACACGTTGACGGGAAAGGCGCTGGTGCAGGTTCAGACCAATGGCCAGGTCGGCAATACAGTATCGGTAAACGTCGCCGCACGGGCACCCGAATTGTTGCCGCTCTACGGCACGGGCGGTTATGGAGCTATTGTGGATGCATCGCAGGGCGACGGATACGACGTGCTACCGATTCCATCGACCATCGCCGTCCCGGGCTTCATTAGTCAGCCTGCCAGGCCGGGTGACGTGCTCACGATTTACGCGATTGGGCTCGGGCCGACCAATCCCGCCGTGGCGACCGGCCAACCGGCTCCTGATGGGATAGAGGCACCCCTGGCCAGGTTGACCGTGACGCCCACCGTCTCCTTTGCTACCTACGCCCCGGAGGTAGGGGTCAATGCCACTCCGTCCTATGCGGGCCTGTCGCCACACTTTGCCGGGTTATATCAGATCAACGTGGCCATTCCCGCGGACTGTCCCACGGGCACGGTCTATGTCTCGTTGACGTTTCCGGATTCGTTCAGCAATGTTGTCGAGATCCAGGTCCAATAGCGCCGCCGCCGGGAAAAGCCGAGATGACTCTCGGCTCTGCAGGCTTGAAGAAAGCCTGCGCCACGGTGACCAGTTAGTCGGCGATTAGTCTCCCGCCGGCGCCGCTATTCTGGCTTCGTCCTCGGCGATTTCGGCGTTGACCTTGCACATGTGGTCGTACCAGGTGAACTTCAGAATGAGGCTCGCCACTAAGACTACGGCCAGGCAATACCAGATAGCGGGGATGTTGGTGCGGATGACGATGTAGATGGGCAGGGCAACCAGGGCGACTTGCCAGACGATACCGATGGCGATGTTGAACATGTCGCGTAGAAAATCCTCGTTCGGCTTAAACGTGGGACGCTCGGCCATGACTTTGGCCTTGATCGGGCCCCAGAAACCCCACGGACGCACGCGGCGATAGAACTCCATCAACACGGCGTCGTCCTCGGCCGGGGTGAGCAGCGTGCCGAGAATGCAGCCGATCATGCCGATGACGAACACCAGGCCGAAGCCGAGCGAGACGTCCAGGTTCAACGCGTGCAGGGTGGCGAAGCTTTGCAACGCGGGAATCCGGCTCAGAATCCCCGGAATGGTCAGCGAGGCGGTGATGCCGGTCACCATGCCCCAGAAGTAACCGTATCCGTTGAAACGCCACCAATACCACTTCAAGACGTTGGAGGCCGTGTAACCGCCCCACAGGCCGGAGACGATCCAGATCACCACCGAATTCACCGAAGCGACGAACCAGCCGATCAGGACGCCGATCACGACCACCAGGAACGAGCTGAGATAGCTGAGGCGCACATAAGTGCGCGGGTTGGCGTTGGGATTGATGTAGCGTTTGTAAATGTCGTTGACGAAGTACGGCGGCGCGGCGTTGACGGTGGCCGCGAAGTTCGACATGTAAGCGGCCAACAAGCCGGCGATCAGGAAACCGAGCAGACCGACCGGGACGAAGTGTTCGAGCGCCATCGGCAGCACTAACTCGAAATCCACCTTGTTACCCATGCCGCGGAGTTGGTCGCTGAAGAAGACGACGGCGAGAATGGTTAGGCCGGTGATGAGGAAGTAGCGCGGGAAGGTGAGCACCACGTTGACCCAGCCGCTCATCATGGAAGCCTCGCGCGGGTTCTTCGAAGAGAGCACGCGCTGCATGTCGTAATTGGGCGCGGGGCCGGCAGCGCTGATCAACACTCCTTTGAAGAGCAGCGCCATTACGAAGAAACCGAACAGGCCGTAGCCATCGTCGGCGATCTTGGCGTTGGCGGCGGGGAGCAGGGTGGACCAGTCGAGATTGAGATGCCAACCGAAGAAGAGGTTATCCCATCCGGCGGGAACGAACTTACTCAACGCCCCGGGCGCGATCTTCAGCATGGCGATGATGCCGACGGCGAAAGAAGCAATGGAGAGAATGACGAATTGGAGCACCTCGGTGACCACCACGCTGAACATACCGCCCTTGATGACGTAAACGGTGGTGATGGCGATCAGCATCAGCGCGTATTGGTTGGGGCTGAAATGCCAAGGCAGGAAGTTAGCGGCGAATTTTCCAATGCCCTTGAACCCGTAACTGAAGAAGCCGATGATTCCGAGGAAGGCATAGACGACTACGATGATGTGCGCCAGTTGCGCGCCGCGGCCCTTGCCGAAACGGGTCTGAATCCAATCGGCGCCGGTCATCGCGTTCGAGCGGCGCAGCCAGCTCGATAGGAAGACCATCAGGAAGACCTGGTTAAATGTGGGCCAGAGCCACGGGATCCAGACGCTCTTGACGCCGTAGACGAACGCCCAGTAGACCAGCAGCATAGTGCCGCTAACGTCGAACATGCCGGAAGCGTTCGAGACGCCGAGCACATACCAGGGCATAGTGTTGCCGCCCAGGAAATACGCTTTCATGTCGCGGGAAGCGCGATGGGAAACCCAGTAGCCAACCACGACCGTGGTCGCCAGATACAGCAGGATGATCGCTATGTCGATAACGTGCAGGTGCATCGGGAATCTAACCTCTTCCAGCCCGCGCCCGGCCGTTACACGTGGGTACGGGTACACTGGATGCGGCACGCGCCAGAGCCGCTCGTCGAACCAAGCATCATAACAGCATTGGTGGGGGAGAAAAGGTGGCCGCCAATCAAGGGCGAGAGTCTTTAGGGTGGGGACTCACCGGGGCGGTGCGCGGAAACAGACGGGCAACCTAAAGGATGTCTCACCAACTTCGGATGGCGGGCGGCCGAAGCGCCAGGGCAAAGCGCGCCTCGGTTCGCGCGATGAGGCGATTCCAGACAGTCGCAGGGTTCGGATCGAATACGACGGCGCTCGAAGCGTCCATGAGGTACCAGGCGCCGAGGCGCATCTCGTTGTCGAGCTGACCCGGACCCCATCCGCAATACCCTGCGTAGACCCGCAGGTCGCCGGCGGCAGCGCCAGCGGCGAGCACGCCATCCAGCGCCTTCTGTGTGGCGATCAGGTAAGTGTCCTTGAGCACCGGCACGCCGGCGTCGGGCCTGGTCCGCGAACGAAGCAGGGCTATCGCGGTATCGGTCTGCACGGGCCCGCCGATGTATGCGGCGTCGGTGCGCTGCGCGGCGCCTTTCAGTTTGTGCAGGACGCGCGAGAGGGGAACGGTGGTGCGGCGGTTGAGCATCAGGCCGATGGCGGATTCGTCGTTGTACTCGACGAGCAGGATCACGGATTCGGCGAAGGAGGGATCGGCCGCGTCGCGCGGAGTCACCAGGAGTTTGCCCGCCGCGAGGTCTTCCACGCGCCTAGATTGCGCGGAGAGGAGGACGGCTGCCAGCAGGACGCCGGCCGCCACCCGAAGCGCGAAGCCGAATCGGCGGGGCACAGGTATATTATGTCGCGTTCCGGAGGAATCCGCAGGAAGTATTTGGAGATGTGGTGCGAAATGGAACTGAGCGAGCTACGAGAGGCCGGCCGGTACTGCCGGGACGAACCGGACGGGCAACCTCAAGGATGCCCCACTATAGAGGAAGTTTGGAGCGGGAGACGGGATTCGAACCCGCGACATCGACCTTGGCAAGGTCGCACTCTACCAGCTGAGTTACTCCCGCACTGAACTGACATATCATTTTCCTTCAGAACATTCTCAATGTCAAACGTTGCGAGTATCGAGCTGATTCTAAAGTAATTAGAAACTTGCGGCAAAGGGGTTCCGCTGTGTTAGACTACAGTCTCGGTTGGCCGAAGCGGAGGCACCCGGCAGCCAAGCCGTGGCGTCTTCCTCTGCCGGCGGTTTCTTCGGCAGGATATCCGCGTCCCCCAAAAAACCGTGAAGGAAGTGCTGTGCAAAACTTGCGGGATTCGTGCGTAAAACCAATGAACTTATGGGATCAGCTTCGTAATCATATTCAGCCCTTGGTGAGCGAGGAAAGCTACAATAACTGGTTTAAGGGAACCACATTTCTGGGGGTGGATGGGGCCACGTTGCTGGTGCTGGTTCCCGATGGCGAGACGCGCTCCTGGATGGAAAACGAGTACGGCGCCCAATTGCGCGATGCGATTCGCGAGCTGCGGCTGCCAGTGAGCCAGGTTGCTTTCGAAACGCGCGCCACACGGGCTTCAAGCGCCTTTCGGGAACCTGCCGGGCGCGGAGGGCCGGATGTGGAAGCGCCAGCCAGTTCCCTGAATCCGAAGTTTACTTTCGAGACGTTCGTGGTGGGCGCCTGCAACCAATTCGCTCACGCCGCCGCGCGTTCGGTGGCGACGAATCCTTCGCGCAGCTACAATCCGCTATTTCTGTACGGCGGCGTGGGGATGGGCAAGACGCACCTGATGCACGCGATCGGCCGCGAGTTGATCGACAAGTTTGGTTCGATGCGGATTATCTACACGTCGAGCGAACGCTTCATGAACGAGATGATCGCCTGCATCCGCACCGAGCGCATGCAGCAGTTTCAACAGCGCTACCGCGAGGCGGACGTGCTCCTGATCGACGACATTCAACTCCTGGGCAACAAGGAGCGCACACAGGAAGAGTTCTTCCACACGTTTAACGAACTGCACGATCATCAGAAGCAGATCGTCATCTCGAGCGATTCGCCGCCGAAGGAGATTCCCGGCTTGCTCGAACGGCTGCGCTCGCGCTTCGAATGGGGACTGCTGGCCGACATTCAGCCGCCCGACCTCGAAACCAAGATGGCTATTCTCGACAAGAAGGCCGAAGTCGAGGGCGTGAAACTGCCGGACGACGTGCGGTCGTTTATGGCCTCAAAGACCAAATCGAACGTGCGGGAACTGGAAGGCGCGCTGGTTAAGCTGATGGCCTATTCTTCGCTCACCTCCACGCCGATTAGTCTACCGATGGCGCAGCAGGTGTTGAAGCATATCGTCCACGTGCAGGATCGCAAGATCACCATCGATGCGATTCAGAAGGCGGTTGCCGAGCGCTTCCAGATCAAGCCATCGCAACTGAAGGAAAAGAGCAACACGCAGAAGGTGGTGCGCCCACGGCAAGTGGCGATGTACCTGGTGAAGGAACTCACCGACGCGTCGCTGCCCGAGATCGGCCGCGCCTTCGGCGGAAAGCACCACACAACCGTAATCCACTCCATCCGCAAAATCGAGAAGGAACGCCTGTCCGACCCGGAATTGAACAGGCTCATTCACAGTCTAATGGAAACATTGCAATGAGTTTACGGTTTTTTCCACAAACCCCGCTTGCGGAGCAGCCGGAAATCTGTGCAAGAACCGCGCCGAGGCCCTGTTTTGCGCCCCGTTGCGCCTCCGGATCCACAAGTTGCCGTAGCGAAAAGTAGTTGAATTTAGTATAATTTAGGTGATCTTCAACATTTGCACAGGCCCGATGAAAACGGTTCTATTTAATGCTCAGTTAATACCGTCAGAATAGTTAGGAGCCGTAGCGCATGGAATTCACTGTCAGCAAAGCCGATCTGGTACGAGAGCTGAGTCTGTCGCAAGGAGTGGTGGAGAAAAAGACAACCATTCCGATCCTGTCGAACGTTCTCCTGGAGGCATCCGGGGATCGCGTCACGCTGACGGCGACGGATCTGGAATTGGGCGTGCGCTGCTCGTGCAAGGCGACCGTGAAGAAAGAAGGCGCGGGCACGGTTCCGGCGCGCAGGCTTCTCGACTATGTGCGTCTGTTGCCGGAAGGCGACGTGCACATGAAGTTTCAGGAAAACCACTGGGTGAGCATCACGTGCGGCCGGTCGAAGACGCGCATCGCCGGCATGTCGCGCGACAGTTTCCCCGAGTTGCCGGTCATGCCGGAGTCGATCGCGGAGATTTCCGTGAAGGGCCTGGCGTCGCTGATCGCACGCACATCGTTCGCCATCTCGATGGAAGAATCGCGCTTCACGCTGAGCGGCGCGCTGCTGCTGCTGAAACCGGATAGTATGACCATGGTGGCGACCGACGGGCACCGCTTGGCGTATGTGCAAATGCCGGCTGAGAACGCGGGTGTGGGTCAACAGTTTCGCGCGCTGATTCCGAAAAAGGCGATGGGCGAATTGGTGAAACTGGCCGACGATGCGACCCCGGAAGCGAAGGCCGCTTTTGCTGGAGACGAGAATCACCTCTTCTTCCAGGTGGGCGAGAGGTTGCTGATCACACGTAAGCTGACCGGGAATTTTCCCGATTATGAGCGCGTACTGCCGAAAGATCACATCCACGTGGCGACCTTGCAGCGGGAAGAGATTCGCGCCGCAATCGAACGCGTGGCGCAATTTGCCGACGAACGGTCGCGCGCCATTCGCGTGCAATTCACCGAGGGCGAAGTGAAGGTATTCTCGTCGTCGGTCGAGATGGGCGAGAGCGAAGAGACGGTAACGAGCGAGTACAAAGGGCCGGAGATCGAGATCGGGTTCAATGCGCAATACCTGCTCGATTTCCTGCGGGTGACGGCGCAGGAAAAGATCGCTTTCGAGTTGAAGGACCAGAAGAGCGCCGGCGAGCTGCGGCCGGCGGGCGAAGCGACAACCGATCAATACCGGTATGTCGTGATGCCGATGAGGATTTGAGTTTAGAACCATGGAAGAACTGATCAACGCCGGACAACAACCGCCGTCCGTTTACGATTCGACGAGTATCAAGGTGCTGGAGGGGCTGGAGGCGGTGCGCCTGCGCCCAGCCATGTACATCGGCTCGACGGGCGAAATGGGCCTGCACCACCTGGTCTACGAAGTTGTCGACAACTCCGTGGACGAAGCCATGGCGGGCTACTGCAACGAGATCAACGTCATCATCCATGACGACAACTCGGTGACGGTGATCGATAACGGCCGCGGCATTCCGGTGGATCTGCACGAAGAAGAAGGCGTGTCGGCCGCGCAAGTGGTGATGACCAAGCTGCACGCGGGCGGCAAGTTCGATTCGAAAAGCTACAAGGTGTCCGGCGGTTTACACGGCGTCGGCGTGAGCTGCGTCAATGCGCTATCGGAGAAGTTGGAGCTCGAAATCTGGCACCCGGATGGCGAGACCGGCCCCAGTTTCACCTGGCAGCAGGAGTACGCGTGCGGCGTCCCCAAGGGTCCGCTCGTCAAGGCCGGCAAGGCCGGACGCAAGACCGGAACCAGCATCACATTCAAGCCGGACACCACCATCATGGAGGTGACCGAGTTCAATCACGACACGCTGGCCAACCGCCTGCGCCAACTTGCGTTCCTCAACAAGGGTCTCAAGATCACCCTGGTCGACGAGCGCGTCGAGCCGGAGAAGAAAGCCGAATTCCAGTACACGGGCGGCATCGCCGAGTTCATCAAGCTGCTCAACAAGGGCAAGCAGGTGCTGCACGACAAGCCGATGCACTTCGAGGCCGATCGCGACATGCCGAACGGCGGCACGCTCACCATGGAAGTGGCGCTGCAATACAACGACGGCTATTCGGAGAACATCCTCAGTTTCGCCAACGCGATCAACACCGTCGATGGCGGCACGCACCTGCGCGGCTTTTATTCCGCGCTCACCCGCACCATCAACGCGTTCGGCCAG
>PMKM01000095.1:12494-12635 GCA_003157745.1 Bryobacterales bacterium
AAGGCGCGCGACCTGACGCGCCGCAAGGGCACCCTCGAATCGGGCGGCATGCCGCACAAGTTGGCCGATTGCCAGGAGCGCGATCCGGAGCGCTGCGAGCTGTTTCTGGTCGAGGGAGAATCGGCCGGCGGCACCGCCAAG
>PMKM01000214.1 GCA_003157745.1 Bryobacterales bacterium
TGCCCGCAACCGTCCGGGCCGGAACAGTGATACAAAGAATGTAGAGTATTTCCTTTCCCCATGCCCACTTCCGTGAACCCTATCCGCGATATCGAAATGACCACGCTCGCGAACGGACTGCGCGTGATCAGCGAGCGGATGNNTTCATCGAGCACATGCTGTTCAAGGGGACGACGCGGC
Organism: Bryobacterales bacterium; assembly: GCA_003157745.1. Classification (GTDB taxonomy): domain Bacteria; phylum Acidobacteriota; class Terriglobia; order Bryobacterales; family Bryobacteraceae; genus Bog-375. The sequence goes on from PMKM01000214.1 coordinate 181, forward strand.
GGTCGGCGGAGGACATTGCGCGGTCGGTGGATTCGATCGGCGGGAACCTGGACGCGTTCACGGGCAAGGAACTGGTGTGCTACAACACGAAGGTGCTCGACGAGCATCTGTCGCGCGCGTTCGACGTGCTGGCGGACCTGGTGCTGCACCCGCTGTTTCAGGACGAGGACATCGAAAAAGAGAAGAGCGTCATCCTCGAGGAATTGAAGATGGAGGCCGACAGCCCGGACTACCTGGTGCAGGAAATCTTCTCTTCCAACTTCTGGAAAGATCACGCGCTGGGCAAGCCGATTCTGGGCACGCGCGAGACGGTGGGCGGGCTTGACAAAGCCGATCTGCGCGAGTACTACAGCGCGGTGTACACGCCGGCGAACCTGGTGATAACGGCGGCGGGGAATCTGACGCACGAAAAGCTGGTGGGTCTGGCGCGCGAGTATTTCGACGAGCTGCGGCCAAGCGGGCCGGCGCCCGAGGACGATGCGCCGCACACGCACGCGCGGATTGCGCTGCGCAACAAGAAGGCGCTCGAGCAGGTGCATCTATGCCTGGGCGTTCCATCGTACCCGCTGCCGCACCGCGAGCGGTTCACGTGTTACGTGCTGAATACGCTGCTGGGCGGCGGGATGAGCTCACGGCTGTTTCAGAACATTCGCGAACGGCAGGGGCTGGCGTATGCGGTGTTCTCGGAACTGAGTCCGTATCGCGATACGGGTTATTTATCGGTGTATGCGGGCACGTCGCGGGAATCGGCGCGGCAGGTGGTGGATTCGATTCTGAAGGAATTCCGCGAGTTGAAAGATCGCGCGGTGGACGAGGAAGAGCTGCGGCGGGCGAAGGACTATCTGAAAGGCTCGTTGGTGCTCGGCCTGGAATCGACGTCTTCGCGGATGTCCGGCCTCGCGCGCAACGAGATTTACTTTGGGCGCTTCTTCTCGATGGACGAATTACTCGAGAGCATTGAAGCGGTGACGGCGGACGGGGTGCGGGAGGTGTCGCGCACGTTCTTCGACTCAAAGCACATTGCGCTGACGATCCTGGGTAACCTCGAAGACTTGCACGTGGGACGCGAAGACCTGGTCTGCTGAGGGTTGCGCGAAGGGCGAAGAAAAGGGGTCGAGAACGGGGTGAATTTGCCCCGTTTGGGGTGAGGGGTTTTCAATAGAATCAAGCACTTGACTGCTCCGTGGCGGGGTGAATTTGCCCCGTTTCGCGGGTGCGGCACACGGGGATGCGAGCGAACCGGAGAGATCGAGGTTTTCGCGGGCTTCGTTTTCCATACAGTGCCGTTCCTGGGGCCCTAAGGACGGGCCTCCGATCCGATTATTCCACGGGCGGGGCGGGCTATGGCTTGGGGAAACCAGGTGGAGGGCCGACAAGTGATTGATTGGGGAGGAGTTAAAAAAACGGAACGGATGGTGACCCGAGGCGAAGGGAACATCGTCATGGATCTTTCATTTGGGGGCGGCGCAGCGTACAATCGACTACAGGCAGGTGTGCCATGCGGTTCGATATCCCCGAGGTTCTGATCGTTCTCGGCGTAATGGCCGGGATTGCATGGGCGATTTACAATCGCCTGCACCCGTATGTGGAGCCGCCGTCGCGGCGGCGGGCCACGGGGCGCTTACCTTCGCGTGGCGCCTAGCGAAGACTCGAGCGCGATGCGCACCAATTGGCTGCGCGTGCGCACATGTGTCTTTTGAAAAAGCTATTGCAGGGTGGCTTTGACGGCGCTTTCCGAGACGCCTAGCTGCGCGGCAATCTCCTCATTGGTTAATCCTTCGAATAATTCCTGTAATACCTCCTGTTCGCGCTCGGTGAGCAACTTGCGCGCGTTGGCCAATTCACGGGCGTGGGTGCGGCTGATTTCGAAGGCGAAGAGGACGATGCCGGAGAGCGCGATCAAGACCAGGAAATCCTCCGGTAGCGAAACGTGGAGCGGAAACGGCGGCGCGAAAACGTGCGAAAGCAGGGTGCACAGCGCGGCGGTGGCCAGGATGCCGGAGCGCGGCCACACGGTGCCGACGAGGAGAATGGGGGCGAGATAGAGGAAGCCGAACGCCAGTGGCAGATCGACGTGCCAATCGATCAGGGCCACGGCGAGGATGGGCAGACCGGCGACGGCCACGCGGAGATTGCCCCGAAGTTGCGACTAGTGCACGGGGGAGTCTTTCACCAAATTGTAGACGCAAACGCGATATAACCCAAGGGCGGGGAACGAAAGATAGGGTGAGCGCATCCGAAAGATAGGTGGTGGAGGCGCGAGCCAAGCCGGTAAACTCGGTTTAGGGAACGCGTGTCAGGTGTATCTTCAAGTCAAGGGCCTTGTGGCGAAATCACCACGGCAAATTGAGAATGTATGGTTGGAAAGCGCGGAACTGGGCGGAAGATCCTTTTGCGAGGGGCTTCTTACGCCCCGTTCCGGGGCTTCGTTCGGGGTGGCCAAGACCCACGGCTCACGCCGTGGGCTACTCTCTTTCGCCCTTCGGGCTCAAGAACATGCGGCGTCGATGGGAGCGTTCACCGGTCCGATGTTATTAAGTTAACGCTTATAGGGGTCCGCCCTACGGAGGCGGGCGTGTCAGGACGCCGGGCGTCGGCACGAGTGCCGCCGCGGCACGCACGAGTGCGTGCGCCACGGGGGGGGGCGGCGATATTGCGAGCGGGACTGATGGGATGACAGCGAGATTGGAACGGGAACGAGCGGGATCAACGAATCGAAATGGCGCGGCGGGAAAGGGCCTGGCGGTGTCGACAAAGGCGGGGATGCGCATAGTTGCGGGAGCGATGGTGGCGCTATTGCTGGCGCTGTTGCTGGCGCTGGCGGGGTGCCGGGCGAAGGGGCAGCCGGACCCGAAGGCGGAAGCGCCGCCGCCGACGCAGGTGGAAAACGAATCCGATGTGAACATGGTGACGGTGGATCATCCGGAAGAGTTTCCGCTGGCGACGGCGGAACTGCGGGAGACGGCGCCGGAGCTGGCGGTAACGGGCGTGGTGAGCGTGGACGTTTCGCGCAACGTGCCGGTGATTTCGCTGGCGTCGGGGCGGGTGGTCGAGATACACGCGAAGCTGGGCGATGCGGTGGCGAAGGGGCAGTTGCTGATGCGGGTGCAGAGCGCGGACATCTCGTCGGCGTTCTCCGATTACCGGCATGCGCTGGCGGACCGGACGCTGCTGCGGGCACAACTGGCGCGGTCGCAACTGCTGTTCGAAAAGGGCGCGGTGGCGCAGAAGGACCTGGAAGTGGCGCAGGACGCGGCCGATAAGGCGCAGGTGGACGTGGAGACGGCGGCCGATCACCTGAAGGTGCTGGGCGTGGACGTGGAGCACCCGAGCGCGCTGGTAGACATCTACGCGCCGATTTCGGGCGTGATCGTAGAACAGAATGTGACGAACGCGGGCGGGGTGAAGACGCTGGACAATTCGCCGAACCTGTTCATGATCGCCGATCTTTCGAGCGTATGGGTGATCTGCGACGTGTACGAGAACGACTTGCCGAACGTGCGCCTGGGCGAGTTCGCCGATATTCACCTGAACGGCTATCCGGGGCAGGCGATGCGCGCGCGGGTCGACAACATAGGGCCGGTCATGGACCCCGCCATTCGGACGGCGAAGGTGCGGCTACAGGTTCCGAATCCGGGAACGATGCGGCTGGGGATGTTCGTGAGGGCGACGTTCCACGGCGAGCGGAAAGAATCGCGCGCGGTGGTGCCAGCCTCGGCGGTGCTGCACCTGCACGATCGGGATTGGGTCTACGTTCCGGCGGGCGGCAAGAAATTCCGCCGGGTGGAAGTGACGGGCGGAAAGATGCTGCCGCCGAACCTGCAGGAAGTGGCGACCGGGATTGCGCCGGGAGACGCGGTGGTGTCGAACGCGCTGGTGCTGCAGAACACGGCGGAGCAGTGAGTGGGCGGCGCGCGCATGATCCGCGGCACGGTCGACCTCGCACTCAACCTCTCCTGAGCGGTCCTTTGCGAAGGATAGCGGGAGCGGACGGACTTGCCGGGCTCGCTGCGCGGCTGGATCGGCACGGGCGACTTGCCGGAGCGGTTCCTATCGGCGGCCGAACTGAAATGGTCGAGGACGACGCTGTATCGCAAGATGCAGAGGTACGGCATAGCGTCCGAGCCGAACTTCGATTCGGTCTGCGCCGCGCCGGGATGAGTCGCCGGCCGCCGGGGCGGCTTGCAACCGGGCGCGCGCTGGGGCATGGTAAGAGGTGATGTCATTCGATTTCTTGCGCGGCATGGTGGGTGTCCTCGGCATCGGCTGCGCGCACATGCTGGCACGCACCGCGGTGGGCGTGCGCAAGGGCCGGTCGAAACGGTCGCATCTCTACGGGTGGGTTTTCCGCAGCGCGATCTGCCTGGGCGCGGTGGCATTCCGGCACTCGATCGATCTCACGGACCTGGCGATCTGGGTCCTTGCCGCGACCGCATTCGCAGTTGGCTGGTGGGATGCCTCGCGCGAGAAGCCGGTCGAAGACCTGACGGAGCAGATTTTCCCCGCGGAAGACGACAAGCGGTAGTGGCGGGTCCGCGTTAGTTCCCGGCCATCACGCGCTCCAGCATCTCCGGGATTTCGAAAACGGCGCGGTTCTGGTGGGCAATGGTGGCGGCGCGAAACGCGGTGTATGCGGCGGGATCGAGCAACCGGTCGACGGCGGCGCGCACGTGGCGAAAATCGTCGAGCACGATGCCGACGCCTTGCTCGCGCACCCAGACGGCGTTGAAGCGCTCTTGCGGCAGGGTCCAGGAATTGCAGGCGACGATCACCGGCAGGTGCATGAAAACGGCCTCGGAAATGCTGCCCGGACCGGGTTTGCCGATGAAGTAATCGGCCAGTTGCATGTAGCGCGGGATCTCCGTGGTGAACCCTTCGACGAAGACGGGAGCGGGGCGCGGGAAGTGGTCCAACCGCTCGCGCAGCTTCTGGTTGTGGCCACAAATGAAGATGAGTTGCCGGCCGGCCAGGCGGCGCGCGATATCGAGCATTGCCGCCGCGCCCTCGCCGCCGAACAGCACCAGGCCGACCGGCGCGTCGGGATCGAAGCCCATCGCCCGGCGCGCGGCGGAGCGCTCGGCGGCCCCCAACGGCGGAATCTCGTAGAAGCGCGGATTGAGGATCATGCCGGAGGCGCGGAAGACGCGTTCCGGCGCGTGGCCGAGCGCGCGCGCCTGCTCTACGGCGCGATCCGATCCGCAGATGAAGTACTGCGACTGCCGTTCAATCCAGAAGTGCGGGGGGTAGTCGGCGAGATCGGTGAGAATGGTGACCAGCGGCGTGGCGGGCGCGGCGCGGCGCAGGCTCTCGCCGAGCGCGCGGTTGAAATTCGGCACCAGCGAAACGACGAGACCCGGATGGCTCTGGCGCCAATGCGTTTCGAGCAGCCGCACCTGTTTGCGATGGAACAGGCGGATCACCAGGTGCATCCCCATCAGGAGCTGCGGCGAACCGAGCGTCCACCCCTTCTTGAGCGATAGGTTGTATACATCCTGGAGGCGCAGGCCGGTGATTTGGCGGAAGACGTCCATCGAATCCAGCAGTTCCTGCAAATTCAGCGGCTGGATTTCGAACGGACGGCCCTCCTTTTCCATCACTTGACGCAGGGCGTTGGCCGCCGCGCGATGGCCCCCACCGGCATCGAAGTAAACGAGTTCCAGCTTTCTCACCATAATGATTGTGCCACGCGGCGCAAGTGAGGTGACAAAAAACAAGGCGATTCACCGATGTTTGTTCGCCGTGTCACCGAGTTGTAGCCGATTTAATTCTACATAAGAAGTATGCGGTGCGATCTGCACGTCCACACGCGTCACTCGGGCATGTGTACCATCCCGGTTCTGCGCAGGGTCTGCCGGGAAAGCTATAACGATCCGCTGGCCGTATACGAGAAACTGAAACGGCTCGGCATGGACCTGGTTACGGTGACGGATCACGATTCGATCGACGCGGCCGAAGCGCTACGTTCGAAGCCCGATTTCTTCCTGAGCGAGGAAGTGACCTGCAAGCTGCCGAGCGGCACCGAAATGCATATCGGCGTGTACGACATCACGGAACGGGATCACGTCGAACTGCAGGGCCGCCGCCACGATTTCGAATCGCTGGCCCATTGGATGGACGGGCGCGGTCTTTTCTTCAGCGCCAACCATGTTTTCTCCAGCCTGACGGGCCGGCGGACACCGGAAGATTTTCTGTTGTTTGAAAGCGATTTTCCAGCCATCGAAACCCGCAACGGTCACATGCTCGGATGCGCCAACCGCAACGCGGCTGGACTGGCCGATTGGGCGGGGCTGGCGGAAGTGGGCGGCAGCGACGCGCACGCGATGGGCTCGGTGGGTTGCACGTATACGGTGGCGCCGCGGGCGCGCTCGAAGCAGGAGTTCCTGCACGCGGTGCGGCTGGGCCAGGGAAGGGTGCGCGGCGAAACCGGCGGCGTTTGGAAACTGATGCGGGACGTGCTCTCGATCGGCCGTTCGATGGCGATTGAGAACCCGTGGACGGCGCCCGTGGCGGCGCTGGGGGTTGCGGTGCCGGCGGTAATCCTGGGAAACTACATAATAGAGAGCGTGTTTGCGCGCTGGTGGATGGCGCGCTATCTCCGGCTGCGGGCTCTGAGGGGAGCCGGCCGCGGCGCCACACCCATCGCGGAGGTGGCCGCATGACGTTCTCCGGAGAAGCGGTGCGGTCTTACATTACGGTTCGCGATCACTGGCTGATGCTGCGGGTGAACCGCTGGTACGCGCCGAGGTGGATTCGCGTGTGGATGATCTGCGCCACGCGCGGAGGCGATGGCTGGCTGTGGTACGCGCTGGGCCTGGTGCTGCTGCTGTTCGGGGGCGAGCAGCGCTTCGTGGCGGTGGGCGCCGCCGCAGTGGCCTCCGGCGCGGGAATCGCGCTCTTCCTTCAGATCAAGAAAGCCACGCGCCGCAAGCGTCCGAGCGAGCCGCACTGCTGGGCGGACCTCTTGCCGCCCGACCAATTCTCTTTCCCATCCGGCCACACCATCACCGCATTCGCGGTGTCAATCGCGCTGGCCGGATTCTATCCCGACCTTGCCATCGGGCTGCTGTTCTGCGCCGTCAGCGTGGCGGCTTCGCGCATCCTGCTCGGGATGCATTTCCTGAGCGACGTGCTGGCCGGCGCCGCCATCGGCTCGCTGCTCGGAATCGGCTCCTCGCATCTGGCGCGCCTGCTGTAAAGGCCTGCCGGACGATGGCCGGCCCGGTGGGGGGCACAGTGTTCCCCGGATGAGGGCACGTACGCAGGGGACTTGACGCGTAACAGGGTCCGTGCTCAACTGGATTCAACGGAGGATCCACAACACCAACATGAAACTAAACTATAGGACGGCCATTGTGTCTCTGATGGCAATCCTGGCAATCACGCTTTTGGGAACCACCATTGCTCGTGCCGGAGACCAGGACTTCACGCTGGTAAACGACACGGGCGTGGAGATCCACCACGTTTACATCGCGCCGCACAGCAGCGACGATTGGGGCGAGGACGTTCTCGGGGAAGACACTCTGGAAGACGGCGCCAGTGTGGACATCAAGTTCTCCCGCAAAGAGAAAGCAGCGTTGTGGGACTTGAAGATCACGGACAAGGCGGGGAATACTATCGAGTGGGAGAAGCTCAACCTGCTCGAAATCTCCAAAGTCACAATTCACTACAAGAACGGCAAGGGCACGGCGAGCGTAGAGTAGCTTGTCGCCAACCGGTCCCGCTTAAGTTGGCGCGGCTCCTTTTGCGACGCGGGTAGCACCCGTTTAGCGATCACGGCGGCAGCGTCAGTGAAAGTCAATCGGCAGCACGGAGGAACACGGATGGAAGCCCGGACTTCCACGCCGGGTTCCTCCGTTTGATTTACGGCTACCGGTTCTTTCGCGGCTTCCCACTACTGAGTTCACCAGTGCCAAGCGCGATGCGATGATGGTGGGGAGCATGGCGTTCATTCTTCTCTTGCCGGCCACGTTGGTGGCATTCTGGTGGGCCGCGAACGCGGAAGGCGGTTGGCGCGACCGGTTCCTGCGCGCGGCTGTCGAGTTCGGTTTCGCGACTGTCTCGATCACGGAACTGCTCAGCGCGTTTGGCGCATTACGGCGTGGGCCGATGGTGGGCGCGTGGAGCGTGGCGTTGCTGGTGGCGCTTGCGCGCGGCTGGCGCAGGCGGCGTGCGGCGCCATGGCGCGGAATGCGGCCTCCCGCCGATGCGATCGTATGGCTGACGCTGGCGGGCTGCCTCGGAATCGTGATTTCAACCGGCGTCGCCGCTGCGTTCAGTCCACCCAACAGCGCCGATGCGATGGCGTATCATCTGCCGCGCGTCGTCTATTGGGCCGAGCAAGGCAGCCTGCGCTTTTTTCCCACGCCGTATCTCACGCAGATCATGCTGCAGCCGATGGCGGAGTATTGGATGCTCGATGGCTACCTGCTTTCGGGCGGCGACTGGTTCGTCAATTTCGGCCAGTGGTTCGCCGCGGTGGGGTGCATGATCGGCGCGTCGGGGGTGGCAGGATTGCTCGGCGCGCGCGCCAGAGGGCAAGCCATCGCCGCAGTGTTCTGCGCCACGCTGCCGGCGGGGATTCTGGCCGCCTCCGGCGCCAAGAACGACTACATCATGGCGTTGTGGGCGACCGCCGCGATTTACTTCGCTCTTCGGCTGCGAAGTAGACTCGCTGGGACAGCCCGGTTGACGGACGATGGCGCCAGTCCCACTTCGCTGGCGCCGCGCGGGGCAGGCGTTTCCGGCTGGCGGCCGCTTCTCATCGACGCATTGTTCTTCGGCTTCGCCGTGGGACTGGCGCTATTCACCAAAGCCACGGCATACCTGTTTCTGCCGTGGCCCGTGGCGGCGGTGCTGCTGCCCACCGCGTGGCGCGAACGACGGCGGATGGCGCCGTTGCTGATGGTGGCGATGGCGTGTGCGCTCGTGGTGAATCTGCCGCATTATTGGCGCGATTGGGATTTGAGCGGCTCCCCGCTGGGGTTCGACTCGGCGCAAGGAGATGGTCTCTTCCGCTGGCGCAACGACAGGTTCGGCTGGAAACAGACGGCTTCGAATATGTTGCGGCACGGCGTGGAGCAACTGGGCGGGCGCAGCGAGCGCTGGAACCAGGGTCTCTACGACATCGTGCTGGCGGCGCATCGCAAGATGGGGTTCGACATCGACGATCCGTCGGACACCTCGCTATGGGGCGTTTTCAAGCCGCCCCGCAACGCCAATCATGAAGCCGATGCGCCCAACCGCTGGCACCTGTTGCTGCTGGTGGCGATCGCCTGCGTTCTCGCCTGGCGCGCCGTGCGTGGGCGCGACCGGCGCCGGGCCGCCTACATGCTGGCGTTGGCGATCGGCTTCGTCGCGTTCTGCGCGTATCTCAAATGGGCGCCGTTCGTGGCGCGGTATCAATTGCCGCTCTTCGTGCTGGGCGCGCCGCTGGCCGGTCTGGTGGAGGAATTCGGCTGGCCGTGGCTGCGGCCGTTGTGGATTCAACTCGCGATTTGCTTATTCCTGCTGAGCGGTGCGCGCCTGCCCGCGATCGAGAACTGGGTGCGCCCGCTGCGCGGCCCCAGGAGCGTGTTGCGCGTGCGGCGCGAGGATCAGTACTTTTCGGACATGGTCCAATGGAACGATCGCGCCGACTATCTGGCGGCCATCGGCGCGATCGAAAGCTCGTCGTGCAATACCATTGGAATCGACATTCACAATTTGCAACTCGAGTACCCACTGCAGGCGTTGCTGCGGGAGACGCGCCCGAATGCGCAGTTCGTGCACACGGGCGTCGAAAATGTCTCGCGCCGCTACGCGCCTTCGGTTGCCACCGCACCGTGCGCCATTGCGTGTCTCGATTGCCAGGGCGACGATGCCCGGCTGAATTTGTACCGCGCCTTTCCCTCACGCGTGGCAGCGGGCAAATTCGTAGTGCTGCTGCCAGCGCCTACAGGCGGCTCGACCACGCAGCACGCAAATCGTCCATGAACTTCTCGGGGGCCGCAGCTTCGAGAAGAACGGGATGGCCATGGCCATTCGGCGGCAGTAGGACGAGGCGCGTTCCATCCGCGCGGTAGAGACGGACCGTTTTGCCATTGGCGAGGCGGAACCATCCCGAGCGGTAATGCGAGCGGAACACGCGTAGGCGACGAGAAGCAACACGCCAAAAATGGCGGCGACGATGGCCGGGGCGGCGACGGCGAGCACAGCCAGCACGGCGACGACAAGGCCGGAAACGATCTTCGTCGTCAAATCGTAGGATGCCGCAAAGGAGCGGCGTTCGATGGGTGACATGGCTTCCGCTTTCGTCGTGATTATACGACGCGGGTCGCGGCCTTGTTCCACGAACGGGCGGAACGGACGGAACGGCGCGGTCTAGGAACTGCCGATCAGGATGCCGGTGGCGAAGACGAGGACGCCGCCGAGGCCGACCTGGAGCGCGGCGGAGAGGGGCGGAGTTTCCATGTAGCGGTTGCGAATCCAGGTGATGATGCCGAGTTCGACGACGACGACGGCGATGGCGGCGGTGAGCGCGGCGCGGAAGCTGGGGATGAGGAACGGGAGCGTGTGGCCGATGCCGCCGAGCGCGGTCATGAGGCCGCAGACGAGGCCGCGCATCCAGGGATGGCCGCGACCGGTGAGGCTGCCATCGTCGGAGAGGGCTTCAGCGAAACCCATGCTGATGCCGGCGCCGATGGACGCGGCGAGGCCGACCAGGAAAGCGTCCCACGGGCGGTGGGTGGCGAAAGCGGCGGCGAAGACGGGGGCAAGGGTCGAAACCGAACCGTCCATCAAGCCGGCAAGGCCGGGCTGGACGATCTGCAGGACGAAAAGGCGGCGGTTGGCGGCCTCTTCCTGCGCGCGGGTGGAAGGCTGGAGCTTGTCCTCGGTGAGCTCTTCGGCGCGGTGTTCGTGGCCGCGCTCCTCCTGGGCGAGGTCGTCCAGGAGTTGGCGAATGCTGGCGTCCTGGGTGCGGGCGGCGGCGCGTTCGTAGAAGCGGCGGGTTTCGACTTCCATGGAGGCGGCGGTGCCGCGGACGACTTCGAGACGCAGCGGGCGGAGCAACCAGACGGGTTTGCGGTTGACGAAGCCGCGCACGTCCTGGCGGCGGATGAGGGGGATGTGATCGCCGAACTTGGCTTTCGACAACTCGATGAGGCGGCGGCGATGGCCGGATTCCTCCTCGCGCATGCCGCTGAAGATGGAGGCGGTGGCGGGGAAGTCCTCGTGCAGGCCGTCGGCGAAATCCGCGTAGACGCGCTCATCCTCTTCTTCGAGGGAGATGGCGAGGGCCAACACCTCGCGTTCGGTCAGGCTGTCAAAGGTCCTCATTCAATCCACTCTAGAACATTGGCGGGCGACTGGGCCGGCGCAGGCGGTATCAGATCTGAAAATCTTCGTCGTGCCAAAAACCTTCGGCATCGGGGGCGGGAGTGCGGGGCGGCGGAGGTTCGGCGACGGTCGGCTTCTCGAGCCGGTCGACGCGAGCCATGAGGGTGCTCAACATGGCGCCGATGGCGTCGGGGAGATTGGTGTGCTGGAGGTCGGGATCGTCCAGGGGACTGTGCGCGCGGGCGCGGACGACGGGGCGGCCGGGGACGCCGACCACGACGGAGTTGGCGGGCACGGATCTGACCAGCACGGAATTGGCGCCGATGCGGCAATCGTCGCCGATTTCGATCGCGCCGAGCAACTTGGCGCCAGCGCCGACGACGACACGGTCGCCCAAGGTGGGGTGGCGCTTGCCGTGGCTGAGGCTGGTGCCGCCGAGGGTGACGCCGTGATAGATGGTGACGTCGGCGCCGACCTCGGCCGTCTCGCCGATGACGACTCCCATGCCGTGATCGATGAAGAAACCGGGGCCGATGCGGGCGCCTGGGTGAATCTCAATGCCGGTAAAGTTCCGCGCCAATTGCGAAAGCAGGCGCGCGGAGAGGCGAAAGCCGCGCCGCCAAAGCCAGTGGGTGAAGCGGTACATCCAGATGGCGTGCAGGCCGGAATAGCACAGCAGGACCTCGATCGCGTTGCGCGCCGCCGGATCGCGCCGCAGCACCGATTGAATATCGCGGTGGATGGTGCGCAGCGGATGGAGGTGTTCGCGAGTTGGCGACATTCTATTCAGTGTAGTGCAGGTGGGCAGGCGGGATCGCGGCGCAACGATCGGAGCGGAGTGCCCGAGTTGCGCGGTTCGATACACTGAAGGTTCCGAGGAATCGCTAAACAAAATGTGTGGAATTGCGGGATTCACGCGTGTGAGTGGGGTGTGGGACCGGGAGGTGGCCGGGCGCATCCTGCGGGCCATCCATCACCGGGGGCCGGACCAACAGGGGATATACGAGGGGAGCGAAGTAACGCTGTGCGCGGTGCGGCTGAAGATTATCGACCTGGGCGGCGGGGATCAACCGATTGTCAGCGAGGACGGGGGCACGGCGATTGTCTTCAACGGCGAGATATACAACCACCTAGAGATCCGGCGCGAACTGGAGCGGTTGGGGCATCGCTTCCAGTCGCACTGCGACACGGAGACGGTGCTGCGGGCGTTTCTCGAATGGGACACGGCGTGTTTCGAGCGGATGCGCGGGATGTTCGGNNGGGGATCAAGCCGCTGTACTACTACCGCAGCGGGGAGGATCTGTATTTTGGCAGCGAGCTGAAGGCAATTCTGGAGCACGAACACATTCCGCGCTGGCTGGACGAACAGGCGCTGGACCGGTTTCTTTCGGTCAACTATGTACCGGGAGACAGGACACTCATCGAAGGAATTCGCAAGGTGCCGCCGGGGCACTTACTCGAATGGAGCCACGGGAAGTGCCGGATGGAACGGTGGTGGGAGTTGCCACGCGAGGGAGCGCGCGCCTATTCGCTGGAGGCGGCGAAGGAAGAGTTGGACGGGCTGCTGCGAGAGTCGGTGAGAGAGCACTTAGTCTCGGACGTGCCGCTGGGCGTGTGGGCATCGGGCGGAGTGGATTCCTCGACGATACTGCATTACGCGGCGGAACAGAGCGGAAGCCGACTGAAGACCTTTTCGATTTCCTTTCAAGGGCGAAGTTTCGATGAGAGCTCGTACTTCCGCGAAGTAGCGGAAGTGTACGGGACGGATCATCACGAATTCGACCTGAATCCGGAGACGGAGCTCGAGAGCGCGATCCAGGACTTCGCGTATTACTCAGACGAACCGAGCGCGGATGCGGGGGCGCTGCCGGTCTGGTTTCTGTCAAAGATGACCCGGGAGTATGTGACGGTAGCGCTCTCGGGAGAAGGCGCGGACGAACTATTCGGCGGGTATGAGACGTACCAGGCGGATCGGCTGGCGAGGCCGCTGCGATGGACGCCGCGTTGGTTGCGGCGCGCTGTTCATGGGGCACTGGAGAGATACGTGCCGGTATCGGACGAGAAGATCGGGTTGGAGTATAAGATCAAGCGCGGGATTGAGGGAAGCCTGCTGGAAGCGGACGAAGCGCACTTCTTCTGGAATGGGACGTTTTCGAACGAACAACTTAGGGCGATCCGGCGCGGCGGCGGCGACAACGGGTTGGCGGAGTTAGCGCGGCAAGTGTCGACGAGCAACCGCGGAGTGGTGGAACGATATCTGAGGGTGGACCAGAGTTATTACTTGCCGGACGACATCCTATACAAAACGGATCGCATGAGTATGGCGCATTCGCTGGAGGTACGGCCGCCGATACTGGACCATCGGATCGTGGAATTCGCGGCACGGTTACCGGTGCGGCTGAAGATTCGCGGATGGCGGCAGAAGTACGTGCTGAAGGAACTGATGCGCGGGAAGCTGCCTGAGCGTGTACTCAACCGAAAGAAGGCCGGGTTCGACATACCGACGCACGACTGGTTCCGGCGTCCGTTGCGGCGGTTGCTGATGGACACGCTGACGCGGGAGGCGGTACAGGCGAGCGGCATATTCGAGGAAGGGGCGATTGAGACGCTGATCCGCGACCACATGGAGAGGCGCATCAATGCCGGATACCATCTGTGGGGCCTGCTGACGCTGTTCCTGTGGATGAAGCGGTGGAAGGTGGAGTTGCATCGGGCGCGGGCGAGAGAAGCGGCGATGGCGGGCGAATAGACGGCGCGGGGCGGCACTCATGCCGCCACCCGGCATTCTCCGCGCGCGAGCAAGTGTCGAGGAGAGTCCCGATACGGCACGCAGGAGGGCGCGCGCCACGGCTGCAAACGTGTGTGCCGCGAGAGTAGGAAAGGTCGAGACGACTCTCGACCCTGCACGCAAGACTGCGTGCGCTACGACGGTTCAAATCGTCTTCACCAACGCAGGAAAAACTTTCTTCCGTTCGTTTTCAATAAGTTGAGAAGACTTCCGGGACACGTGTGTGAGAGCCCCGATGATACATTCAAGTCGGGAAGAGAGTTGCACGGCTTCACAAGTCAATCGCGGAGCCGAGTTTCCTGGGGACAAACAATGGCGAGCAAGGTGCCGAGCAAAGCAAAGAAAGAAATCAGACCTTGCGAGGATTGCGGCTTCTACCAGGCGCTCAAACAGAAGCTCAAGGTTTCGGAAGTACTGGCGCAAACGATCGCCAAGTTCGAGGACAAGATCACAGACGCCAATTTCAGCCCCTCGGTGGGGGACTACATCAAACTGGTGCAGATGAAAAATGAGTTAGAGGAGGCATCCGAAGAGGCGAAGGAGATCAAGGTGACATGGGTCGAACCACTGACGTCCAAAACCGAGAAATAGCCTATGCCCCACTTCCCTCACAGAACTCCTTTCATGAGCTGAGAACGCGTTTCAAGGGGTTTTCCGGGCCAATTGGGAGCGGCAAAAGCCAGGCGCTTTGCCAGGAAGCGATCCGGCTGAGTTACCAGAACCCAAGGCGGATGGGACTGCTGGGGGCGCCGACCTACCAGATGCTACGGGACGCGACGCAGTCGACGCTCTTCGAGATACTGGACAGCAACCGAATCCCGTACGAGCACAACAAGGCAGAAAACGCGGTGCGAATGAAAGACACGGGTTCGCGGATCGTGTTCCGGCCGGTGGACGAATTCGAGCGACTGCGGGGAACCAACCTGGCGTGGTTCGGACTGGACGAACTGACTTACACGCCTGAGGCGGCGTGGCTGCGACTGGAGGGACGGTTGCGGGACCCGAAAGCGCAGCGGTTGTGCGGCTTCGCCGTGTGGACACCGAAGGGTTACGACTGGGTGTTTCGGAAATTCATGGAGGAACCCGGCAAAGGGTACGGAGTCGTGGTGGCACAGCCTTACGAAAACCGGCACTTACTCGAAAGGGTGCCGGACTTCTATGACCGGCTGCGGGAGAGCTACGACGAGCGGTTCTTCCAACAGGAAGCGCTAGGTGCGTACGTGAGCCTGAGCGGAGGCACGGTTTACAGCTCGTTCACGCGGGCGGGAAACACGCAAGACATGGGCCGCGACCAGCGGCTGCCGCTGCTGTGGGCGTTGGACTTCAACGTGGATCCGATGAGTTCGCTGGTGGTACAGGTGGTGGGTTCGCAAGTAAAAGTGCTGGACGAGATCGTGGTGCGGAACGGAACGACGATGGATGCCTGCGAGGAATTTCTGAAACGGTATCCGGAGCATTGGGCGGGCGTTCACATCTACGGAGACGCTTCGGGAAACCAGCGGCAGACGACGGGCGCGACGGACTACGACATGGTCCGGGATTACTTTCGGGCTCACTCGGGGATAAGACTCCAGTACCACGTACCGAGGGCGAATCCGAGTGTGCGGGACCGGATCAACCTGACGAACGCGAAGCTGCGATCGGCGGCGGGAGAAGTAGGGCTGCTGGCAGACCCGCGGTGCAAGGAACTGATCAAGGATCTGGAACAGGTGACTTACAAGGCCGATTCGAACGTAGTGGACAAAGATCGGGACCGAATGAGGACGCACTTATCGGACGCGTTGGGGTACCTGTTGTGGCAGGAATGCAGAATGCTTCCCGGAATTGGGGAGAAACAGGAGCGATTGTTCTAATCATGCAAACGATCAACCGGGAGCATCCGGAATACATCGCGCGAAAGACGACGTGGAGACGTTACAAGGACCTGTACCTGGGCGGCGACCAGTTGCGAGCGCGGGCCGGTGAATACCTGCTGCGGCGGCACAAAGAACCGGGCGAGGTTTATCAGGAGCGGCTGAACCGGGTGTTCTATCAAAACTACATCGGTTCGATCGTGGACTGGTACGCAGCGACGGTGATGCATCGCGCGCCGGCGCTGATGCTGGAGGGGACCGACGCCGGGGCGAAGGACTTCTACAGCAAACTGGCGAACGACTGCGACTTGCGGGGCACGAGCCTGAGCGAGTTCTTCCGTAAACGGTTCGTGGAGGCGCTGGTGTGCGGGTCGAGCTACCTGGTGGTGGACTTTCCGCGCAGTGCGGGGCCGGCACTGACGCGGGCGGAAGAAGACGCGGCGGGGACGTCGCGGGCATACCTAGTGGAGTACGGCGCGGACGAAGTCATCAACTGGAATCACGACCCGAACGGCGGGCTGGACTGGGCGGTAATCCGGACCTCATGTTTGCAGCAGTCGAAAGTGACGGATGCGCACTGGGAACAAGAAACGCGCTGGATTTACTACGACAAGGAGAACTTCGAGGTTTACCGGAAGGCGGGCGAGGGCAAGCCGATCGAGAAGATCGACGAGGGGCGGCACGCGCTGGCGTCACTCGGCCGGGTGCCGTTGTTCCAGATGCGAGTGAGCGAGGGGCTGTGGCTGATGAACCGAGCCGCGCTGCTGCAACTGGAACACTTCAACAAGTCGAACGCGCTGGGGTGGGCGTTGACGATGGGGTTGTTCGCGATGCCGGTGATCTACTCGGAACGCGAGTGGAACCAAATCGTGGGCGAGTCGTATTACATCCAACTTGGACCGGAGGATAAGTTCGGGTGGACGGAGCCGGAGGGGAAGGTATACCAGATCGCGGCGGACAACCTGGTGCAGATGAAGGACGAGATCTACCGTGTTTGTTACCTGAACAACCAGGCGATGGGTGGGGCATCGAGTTCGGCCAACCAATCGGCGCTCGGCAAACAACTGGACTTCGCGACCACGGCCGAGGTGCTTGGGGCGTACGGGACAACGGTACGGGAAAGCATGAAGCAGGTGCTGTGGGCGATGGCGGCGGCACGGCAGGACGAAGTCTCCATCGACGTCGCGGGGATGGACGAATTCGACATCGACGATTTCAGTACGGAGCTAGACGATGCGCAGAAGCTACTGAACCTGCGCATACAATCGCCGACGCTGACCAAGCAGATCTACAAGCGGCTGGCGAACCAATACCTGGCGAACGCGCGGCAGGAAGTGAAGAGCCAGGTAGCGGAAGAGATCGAAGGGGCGGAATAGGATGGCGGAAGACGCGGGCGGTCTCACTGGGTCGGGCGAGAGCGGCGACGCGCGAGTAAGTTGCGAGGGCATGCGGGGAGAGGGGTGTATGGAAGGAATCGACGTTCAAGCGGTGGTGCGGCAGGCGATCCAGGAATTCGTCAACAACGAACAGGCCAAGGCCGAGCCGGCGCACAAAGCCGAGTTACAGGAAGAGCGGAGGCGGCGGGAGCAACTAGAGCGCCGTGTAAACGAACTGGTGGAAGAGAACAAACGCAGCCGCAAGATGGCGGAGGAAGCGGAACGCGCATCGGCGGTGCGGGCGGAACTGCAACGTCTGGGTGTGGCGAAGGTGGACCTGGCCTTCAAAGAGGTGCAGGACGACATCGTGCGGAGCGAGGACGGGAGGCTGGTGGCGCGGGGCGAAAGCGGCGAGGTGCCGGC
>PMKM01000001.1 GCA_003157745.1 Bryobacterales bacterium
GATTATCCCGCACGAGGCGCTGACAATGACTCCGAGGGCGGGCCGGAACCGGCGCAGCGCCATGAAAACAAGGGCAAACATTGTTCGCGAGGCTGCGTGAACGGAGAGGAACGGGTTGATTTCGTTATTCAAATCGGGTTACGTCCCAGGTGTCCCCGCCTCCCCTTTTTCGTTAGCTTCTCGAACCAGATCGGATGCCACAAGCCGCACTAGGTCACGCTCATCGCTGAGGAAGGCCTCTATCTCATGCAGATGCGGTTCCCGCCCCTTTACCTTCACCAGGGCAGAACAGCAGTACATGAAGTCGATGATCAAACCCGCAGCGTCGGCCCCGTCGACGGTGCTGAGGTCGGAGCGGGTCACGTCGTGAAACTCCTCGAGGGCCGAGAGCGCTCGCGTCCCGCCGATGACCTCTAGGGCCCGAACGAATCCCCCCTTTGGTTCCGAGCTGTCAGACCCTAACCGCTCACATAGGAACCCTAGGGCTCGCTCCCGATCCGACAGCCAAGGCAACAGACTCGCCATGTTAGCCCAAACGCGCTCGCCCCCACGCTCCATCAGGAATAGCAGTATCTTCTCGTCCTCCGCTGACGCGTCGGGCTTGTCAAGGTAAGCCTGAACGAAATCCAGCCTTTCGGATTCGGACCACGTATCCCACTCAGCTTTGATGGTTTCCAAATCCACGACTAGGCCGTCGCTCAAGAATTTCGATACGTACACGGTCCCATCGTCCAGCCTGCAGGTCCTTGACCAGCGGCCCTCTTCGACCACCTCGTTGGGCTCATTGAACATGTTCATTTGGCGCTGACTCTCGCATGGACCTACGCTACGGCTTATCTATTGGGCTAGGGCACTTCTTCTTCGCCGGGGCAAGCCTGGTGAATGACGTTCCGTCGTCGCACACGTAGTGGCAAAGCTGAGTGGGTATTACCTTATCTGTGGGACTGGAGGACGCCGGGACGATCGTAAACTCCAGGGCATAACACTTGACCGGCCTGGAGGACTTGCACTTATCCAGCGGTCCCAATGGAGTATCGACCAGCCATCCAACTTGCGACGTGAATTCATAAACGGCAAAGCAATCAAGCGTGTAGACAGTTGCGGCGACGATCGTCGCATCCCTGAGGCTGATCAAGGCCAACTGGAAGTACTCCCACATGTCTCCGCCCTTTGGGGCCGCGCCGGGCAACGCTATCGCCACGCCGCCTCTGCCGCTCGGATCGGCAAAATCGACCGGGTTGCCGTCCGCGTACAGGTACTTGTGGAGCGTGGCGGGATCGTCCCGGTGGCCTAGCTCGGGGTCCTTCGTTAAGAATCTCCCCGTTTCTGGATTGAAATAACGCGCTCTGAGATAGTAAAGACCCAAGTCAGCGTCATACTGCTCGCCCCGGTACAGATAGACGTTCGGCGTCGAGCCGGTGGTGTTGACGGTGTTGCCCCAGGCGTCGTAATCGTAGGTAACTCTTGCTCCCGGCGCGGTTCCCGACCACCAGGACCAGCTAAGGCCTAATGCGGTTGTGGAGTTGCGGGCGATGTCGGGCTGATGCGGGGCTGTTTTTTTGCTCGCGACCCCCTGATGCGGTTTTTCGGGGTTGACCGGCGCGCCGTCGGTGCGGGAGTGGGCAGCTAAAGAAAAGATCTCGGCGGAAAAATGCGCTGCGGGGAAGGACGGCGCGGAATGCGCCCGGGCGCCACGCCACGGCTGTGGCGGCGCAGGCGTACCTGGTTCAGCGGCGCAGAGCATTCTCATTGATTGTAGCGGGCGGGAGCGATGCCAGGGGGGGAAGACTTCAGCGCTTCGGAGCCGAAAGCTATTCGTCTTCGGCGGCTTCGTTTTCGAGCGCGGCCAGCAGGTCGGCTTTCAGTTGCTCTTCTTCATTGCTGCCGGCGTCGGTTGCGGCGGGCGGTTGTTTTTCCAGCGTGGCGCCGGGATGCGTTGCGGTGTGGATCTGCTTCAGGTTGCGGATGGAGACTTGCGTGTAGACCTGCGTGCTCTGTAAGTCCGCGTGGCCGAGCATCTGCTGGATGTAGCGGATATCGGCCCCGCCTTCCAGCATGAGCGTCGCCATGGTGTGGCGGAACATATGGCAGGCGCCGCGCTTGCTCAGCTTCGCGGCTTCGACGTGTTCCCGCACCAGCGCGCTGAGCCGGTCGGGATGAAACGGGCCGCCTTCGACACTGAGGAACACCGTGCCGTCGTCCGGGTCGCTGGCGAGCTGCGGACGCGCCTCGCGCAGATACTTGGCGATCCACGCCACGGCTCGCTCGCCGATGGGGATGATGCGGTCCTTTCTCCCTTTGCCCTGCCAGATGGACAGCGTGCCGCGCTCGCGGTCCAGGTTGTACAGTTTCAGATTGACTAACTCGGTGCGGCGGATTCCGGTAGAGTAGAACGTCTCCAGGATGGCGCGATCACGCAGGCCGAGCGGCTCGCCGATGTCGGGCTGCAACATCACCCGCTCGGCCTCGGACTCGCTCAGCACGGCGCGCGGAAGCCGCTGCTCGATCTTGGGCATGTCCAGATCCGCGGCCGGATTGTGCAGGATGTGATTATTCCGCACCAGCCAGCGGAACCACGAGCGCACGGGAACCATGCGGCTGTACTGCGTGCGGAAGGTCAGCGGCTCGCCGCTCTTCTGGCGATAGTAGTAGAGATGCCGCTGGTAGTTTTGCAGCACCGGGCGAGTCACTTCCATCGGGTCCTCGATGCCGTGCGCATACGCCCAGCGGATGAACCCCGCGATGCAGGCGCGGCGATGGTAGACCGTGTACGCGGCGGCATTGCTCACGCGCATCCACTCGATGAACTCTTCGAGCAGCGATGCCATGCGGTTGGCGGGCAGCGGTTTCGACGGGAGCTTCTTGGCGCGCGCCATCACAGCCCTCCGGCGCCGTGTATGCTTACGACGCCGTTTCCGCCGCCGGTAACGGGCGCGCCCGTATATATGCGGTTTTCGCGATTTTGGCCGGAATCGCCGTTTGCCCCAGTATCCATGCGGGTTTCAGAGACCCGCGCACCCCCCGCTACCCCACCGCTACCGGCCCGCGCAGTGGCCGCGCAGTGGCCGTTTACCCCCGCGCAGTTTCCGTCGTAGTTGCAGATTTCGCCCAGACCGGCGAGCACCGGCTTGCCTTCGGCGTCCATCTCGAAGTGCAGTTGATAGACGAAGGTCTGGCCCGGCCCGCCATGGCGCACGACGAGGTATTCGAGATCCTCGAGCCGCCGCAGGTGCACGCGCAACTGCGTATCGCCCCAGCGCGTGTACTGGCGCACCGTGGCGCGCGTGAAGCGGTAATCGCCGCGCTCGATCTCCAATCGCCGGCACTCCTCGGTCGCCATGCGGTCGATCAGCAACAGCAGCCGCCGCGTCTGCGCCTGCAACTCGTCGAGCGACGGCGTCAGCACTTCACTGACGAGACGATGGGCCAGACCCACGTCTTCCGCCGTGGCCTCGATGTACTCGATGGCGCTCGCGCCGCGCGTGCTGGTCTTGATTTCCCGCTGGTGCTGGTAAAGCAGCGCGATGGTCTGCACCAGCGTCAGGAACTTCATGTGATCGCGCCGCGTGCGGATCATGTAGTCGGGAAAGGCCTGCTCGTTCGTGTGCTCGTTCACCACGCGGATGGGCTTGAGCAAGCGCTGCGCGTTGCGGTGCAGCCGGATCAGCGCGGCGCTTTCCTCCCGCGCCCACAGACCATCGATGGTCTGCGCCTGGCGCTGCTTCCGGTGAATGGCGCGCGTCTGCTCGCGGTCCTCGTTGACCGTGAGCACGATCGAACGGTTCAGCAGCTCTTCGTCCACGTCGTGCGCGGTGGTGGTGAGAAAGAGCATCACCGGGCCTTCCACCGTGTACTCGTGGGTCACATGCTTGCCGCTCACCGGGTCTTTGCCGGTGGATGCGATCTTCAGCACGCCTTCCGATTGCAGCAGCTTCAGCGCATAGGCGGCGCGGCTCGCGCCTTCCTCTTCGGCTACGGCTAGAATCTTGTGCTTCAGGTCTTTCTGCCCCATGTAGAACAGCGCCTGGCCGGTCATAGCCGAGTACTGCTCGCGCTGCTCTTCCGGCATGAAGTCCAGCACGGCTTCCATCAGCGAGCTTTTGCCGGCCGAAGAGGACGACTGCACCACGATGGCAAGCGGCTTATCGAGCAGCCGCGAGACCGCGCCCAGATAGGCCACTTTTTTGTTGGTCTCCTCGCCCACCACGCCGCAGCGCACGAAGTCTTCGAGGATGCGGTCGAGGAGCCTCGGCTCCTTCAACAGCGCCATGGCAGCTTCGTGCTCCTCGGCCGTCATCAACGGCTTTTCCTCGGGCTCGGTCAGCGCCTTGCGGATCTGCTCGCGCTGCAAGTCGGCCAGCACCGTCCACAACTGGCCCACCTCGCGATGGATCGTCTCTTCCTTGGCGGCGAGTTCGTGCGCGGCTTGCTTGACGAACACCGCGCGCTGCCGGAACGCTTCCATGTCGAGCGTGTCGCCGTGATAGCAGGCTTCGCCGCGCACGTTCCGCGCCGACACCTTCACGTTCACGCGCATCTGTCCGCGGCTGGTGCATTTCTCCAACCCCAGCACGCGATACGTACGCGGGCCGATGGTGACGACGATCTCGCCCGCTTCGATTTCCACTTGCGGCGCGGCTGGCGTGGCTAGTGGCATCGGGCGTTGTTCCGGGGGCGCGGCTTCCTCGCATGGCGCGCTGTCCGGATGGGCAGCTAAAGAAAGAACACTCTCACCGGGAATCGCCGCCGTCTCCGCGATGACTGTTTTTTCTTTAGCTGCTGGTTCCGCTTCCAGTGTTGTTGCTGCTGAGGTTGATTCCCGATTCTCCATCGGCTCTGGCTCTCGCTCCTCCTGTGGCGCCGGCGTTGCCGGCGCGTGTGTTGTGCTGGGCCGCTTGCCTTTGCCCAACCAGGCCGCACGCGTCAGGTACATGCCCAGAAACTTCGCGGCGGGCTGGTTCTTCAACGCAAACTCGTTGGCGTCCTGGTCGCGCGGAAACTGCACCCGGAAACACTCGATACCCATTACCAGCAGTTCCTCGGCGAGCGTTGCCGCCGCTTTTTCTCCCGCCTCGTCGCGGTCGTAAGCGATGTAGACCCTCTGGGTCTTGTATTTCTTGAGGGCTTCCCGATGCTCCGCCGTGAAGCCGTTTACGCCGTAGCTGGCGGTCACGTTGCGGTAGCCCGCACACCAGAACGTCAGCGCATCGATGAGCGATTCGCAGAGAATGACTTCTTTCGACGCCGCCAACGCCTTCTCATTCCACACGCCGCGGTGCGGACCGGGCAGGTACAGATGCAGCGGCGTGCCGGGCCGCAGGCCTTCGGTGATCTTGCGGCCGTACATCTCGACCACCTGGCCCGCGCCGTCAAACACCGGAATCACGATGGACCCATTGAAGTGCTCGTGCCCCGAGTCGCGAAGGATACCCAGCTTTTGCAACCGCCCGCGCATGTCCGCTCCGGCCTGCCGGTTCTTCGGCGGCAACCGCAAGCCCAGCGTGCGGTCGGCGAACCCCAGCCGGAAGTGCTCGATCATCTCCGAAGATTGCAGGCCGCGCTTCATCAGGTAGGCCTCCGCCTCGGGCGTCCGCGCGAGCGTCTGGTGGTAGTAGCCCGCGACTTGCACCAGAAGCTTTTCGTCGTCGGCGTCGCGGTCGATGGGCGGCGGCAGCTTGCGTACCGTCGATTGCCGCACGGGCGCCGCAGTCGCCGTCAGTGAGGGATGGTCTGCGCGTAGCAGCTCGACCGCATGGCGGAAGCTGACGCCCTGGGCCTTCATCACCCAGTCGATTACCGAGCCGCCGGTCTGGCAGGCGCCGAGACAGTGCCACAGGTTCTTCTTCGGATTGACGATCAGCGACGGGTCGTGATCGTCGTGGAACGGGCACAGCCCGAGCAAGTCCGCGCCGTGCCGGTTGAGTTCGATGCCCCGCGCTTCGACAAGCCGCTGGAGACTCACCTCCCGCTTGAGCCGCTCGATTTCCTCGTCGGGGATGCGCGCCATTCGGTCATTTCTCCTTGAGGACGGCGTTTTGCGCCTTCCGCCCAAAACCTGTCAAGAGGGGAGGCACTCTTTCTGTATGTTTTTTGATTGCCATATACCGTCCATAAGAGTATACACTTAGTGTATATGGCAAGCGCAACTCCCGGCCGCTCCCTCGATTCCGCTTTTACAATCGCTCTTGAGATGCCCCGCAGGAAGAAAGAAGATTCGAGCTTTGGCCCACGGCTCACCGCCATTCGCAAGGCGCGCGGTTTAACCCAGGTCCAACTTGCGCAAGCCACCGGAAGCACACAGCGCTCCATTTCCTACTACGAAAACGACGACGGCATCCCGCCCGCTTCGGTTGTAATCACATTGGCTAAGNNCTTTGGAAGAGATTTCAGATGGTGACCGCCCTGCCGGAAAAAGATCAGCGCGCCGTCATCCGGTTGATTAATTCTTTAGCCGCCGTCGGCGCTTCGCGCAAGAACGGTTCCATGGGAGAACGGAATGCCTGACAGACAGCACGCCCACCAGTTGCTCGACCAACTCGGCCCCGGCCAGTTCGACGCCGTCGCCAAACTGCTCGAAGTGATGACCGGCGAGGAAGACGAGGAACTGACCGAGGAAGACCGCCGCGCCGTCGCCGCCTCGCGTGAGTACTTCCGGCGGAACCCGGAAGGCGGTATCCCCTTCGAGCAGGTCGTCGCCGAGTGCGGCTTCACCATGGATCAGATCCGCCAGCAGGGCGAGTAAGAATCCACGTGAAGAAAATCCGCTTCCACGCGAACGTCCGGGAAGAAGTCCGCGCCATCGAGCAGCGCGCCGCCATGGACATCCTGATGGCCATTCACCGCTACGCGGCCACAGGCGCCGGCAGAGTGAAGCCGCTCAGCGCAGAGTTCGAAGGGTTACTGCGGCTTCGCGCGGGCAACCACCGCGTGATTTTCGACGAGACGGAAGACGCCATCACCATCCACCGCATCCGCGACCGCCGCGACGCCTACCGCTGAGCCGCGCCGAACGTCCATCGAACGGAACGGGCTTCGCGC
>PMKM01000007.1 GCA_003157745.1 Bryobacterales bacterium
GTTCTTCTTCGGCCAGTCGCTTGGCGCGTTCACGGCGAGACCGGCCATCAGCCGCGGAGAGGTGAGGAATTCCCCGGCAGCGCGGCTGCCATACTGGGTGATTCCAGCCGCGACGATCAGCAGTTCGCCAGTGTTGGAGTCGAAGACGCGCGAAACGATCGCGTAATCCTCGGGTGTGCGTCCGTCCGGCGTCATGTTCGGCAGCGTATACAATCGGTTATCCGACCGGTCGCGAATCGTCGGGTGCTTCTCGAAGACAAACCGCAGATAGTTCGTCGTCTGGAGCGTCCAGGCGTTGCCGAAGGCGCCGATCAAGATCGAGGGCTGGTATCGCAGGTCGCCAAAAGTGAGATCGGTACCGTACCGCAACTGCCACAGCTTTCCCTTTCGGGTGAACAGCGAAGTGAGCGCGACGCTGGCGTAGGCGTCACCGATAGTTATGTATTGGTTGCGAACGGATACGAGACCGCGCGGGGAGTCGGTCAGGTCGGGAGAGCGAAAAACCGGGGTGGTGGCGTTGTATACCAGGATCGGCTTGGGGCTGGTCAATGCCGGCGCCCAGAACTGGTCCAGCACGGAAGGCGCCAGATAGGGAGTGGTGCGGAGACCGCGCACTACCATGGTGGTGGCGGCGGCCATCACGAGGACCGCGGCAAGCGCCCAGCGCCATCGAAACTTCCGCAAAGCGGGTTTTGGCGATTCCGGCGTCGCGACCTGGACTGCCTTCCATTGGAAGACCGCCCGGTAGGAGCCCGGCGGAATGTCGATCGTGACGGGGCTGTGTGTACAGTTCTGATAATATTGCGCGAGTCGTTTTCGCACTTCGGCCGCCCGCGTTCGAACGACGGGGTCGTCACTGGGCTCGTAGTCATGGCTGCGGCCGAACACTTCGGTCCCGATGACCCGTTCGCGCAGGAGGTCGTTTTCCCCGGCGAGCGTGTGCTCGACGATGTACTTCAGAAAGCCCTGGCACTGGCGGGTATTCCGAAACGGCGCACTCAGTAGGACGTCGCCGAGCGCTTCCCGGATCCGGACGGCGTCGGCGTGCGATATCGCTTCGGAACTCGTGTGCGGAACCATCGGTCGACTGCCCTCCACCAAGGTCTACCAGGTACTCTACTCCCTCTGTAACCCCTTTGCAAGCCGTGAGTATCCCTCACTTTACCGCTCACTTTATTGATAAAGCCCGAGCTCCAGGGGTAGGGCACGGTAAAGAACCTTGCGAAAGCATTCATAGGGAAGTACTTTCACACGGTTGGGAGGCAGCGTGTGCGCCTCAGCTCAGTGCCTCCTCAAGAAAGGGGTCTTCCATGTTGCGTAAGTACTCTCCGCGAGGCGGCTTGGCCTTCGAAATCGGCCTGGTAGCCGTTCTCGCGTTTCTAAGTCCGTCCGTCTATGCCCAGACGCAGGCGATCAGCGCGTCTCTGAGTGGAGTCGTCCAGGACAGCTCCCAAGCGGCGGTCGCCGGAGCCAAAGTCGTCCTGGCGAGCTCGGAAAAAGGCGTCACGCGAACGGTTTCAACCGATACGGGTGGGCGCTACTCATTCGCTTTGCTGCCGCCGGCAACGTACACGCTGACCGTCGAAGCCAGCGGGTTTTCCTCGTATAAACAGACAGGGATCGTCCTGGCCGTGGGCCAAGACGCAAGCCAGGCAGTCACCATGCAGGTAGGAGCAATACAGACCGAGGTGACGGTCACCGGCCAGGGGCCCATCCTCTCCTCCGATAACGCTAATGTTTCTTCGGACCTGACGGGGCAGGCGGTGGACCAGCTTCCGGTGGATTTCCGCAGCGCTTTTGGTCTGGTGATGATGAACTCCTCGGTAAACAACGCTTCGCAGTTCCAGGTGGTCAACGGAGGCGGACAGTCGGGGACCGCCGATCAGGATATCTCGTTCCTCAACTTCGGGGGCGGCTACTTTGGAACCAGCGCCTACCTGCTAGACGGCCACTGGGACACGGCTGGCGATTGGGGCGGGGTCATCTACGTTCCCTCCATGGAGGCTGTTGAGGAGGCAAGGATCCAGACCAACTCCTTCACCTCACAATACGGCTGGAGCACCGGCAACGTGTACAACGTGATCACCAAGTCCGGCTCGAGCAGCTTTCACGGGGACGCGTTCGAGTTCCTGCGCAACTCCGACCTAGACGCCAACTTCTTCTTCAATAACGCCCACGGCATCGCACGGACGCCGTTCCGCCGCAACCAGTTCGGTATTGCCGGCGGCGGACCGGTATACATCCCCAGCATCTACAAGCAGCGCAACAAGACCTTCTTCTTCGCGTATTACGAAGGACTGCGCCAGGGCACTCCGGGCCCCTACACCGCCACCATGCCGACAGCGGCCGAGAAAAGTGGAGATTTCTCCGCCATCTCCCAGGTGTTGTACAACCCCTTCACCACGGTGCAGACCGCCAGCGGATTCTCGCGTACGCCGTTCCCGGGCAACAGGATCCCGACAAGCCTGATCAACCCGGTTGCGGCCAAGCTGCTGGCATACTATCCCTCCCCGACGAGCGGGGCAATGACCAACAACTTCTCGGCCTCGGCCAGTGCCGCGGCGACCTCCGACGAATATGGCATCCGCCTCGACCATAACGTCACCGACAACCTGCGCATCTTCGCGCGCTGGTCGAAAAAGAACGAGTCCAAGGTGGAAATGGCGGACTACTACGGCAACGATGTGGGCGGACCGGGATCGTCGAACCCCAACAACCGCCTGGATGGCGCCGCCGGCGCCACCTGGGTGATCAATCCCTCGACGGTTTTCAGCGTCAATGCCGGCTATAATCACTGGTTTGAAGGCAATGTAATGGAGGGCTATCCGTTTGACATGACCTCAGTCGGGCTGCCGTCCTTCATCAACCAAACCTCGAACCAGTTCCCGGTTGTGGCGCCGAGCGGCTATGCCCCGCTGGGTCCACAGAACGGAGCGGGCACGGGCGGCTTTCCCCGCAACGACATGACATGGTCGGCCGACCTCAGCAAGGTCCACGGTGCCCACTCGTTCTCGATGGGCGTAATGGAGGTCGTGAGCCAGGTTGGCGGTGGACGTATATATCCCACCACGTTCGATTTCGGTTCCGTCTCCACGGCCGGACCGGACCCGGAGAGCGCGGACCCGAACGCCAGCGGCAACTCGATCGCCTCGATGCTGCTCGGAGTCGGGACGAGCGGTTCGACCGGCGTTACCGCGGTGCCGTTTACCTCCAAGCATTACTACGGAATCCACTTCCAGGACGACTGGAAAGTCACTCGCAAGCTGACGCTGAACCTGGGCATGCGCTGGGAATACCAATCCGCGCCCGTGGAACGCTTCAACATGCAGAACTATTTCGACACCAACGCCACGAACCCGATCAGTTCGTCGCTCGGCTCGACGGTCAAAGGCGAGATAGTCTACAATGGCACCGGCAGCGCCGGGCGCGGACTCTACGTCCCGACCAAGAGGGACTGGGCTCCGCGGCTCGGCCTCGCCTATCAGGCTACGGATAAGATGGTCGTCCGGGCCGGATTCGGCCTCTACTACGTGCCTTCCTTCTTTGGGCAGGGCGCCGATTCGGGCTACGGGCAAAGTACGCCTTGGGTAACCACGACGTCCGACGGTTATACCCCGTTGAACACCCTCAGCAATCCGTTTCCCAGCGGCGCGCTTCCGCAAACCGGCAACAGCCTGGGCGCTATGACCGACGTCGGCTACGGCGCGAGCGGTTCGCAGTACCATCGGCCCGACCCGTACATGGAGCAGTGGATGGTCGGATTCCAGTACGCCCTAACCAAGAACGATTTGATCGATGTCAGCTATGTGGGAAACCACGGCGTCAAACTGGCCCAGGGCTCACTGAATTACAATCAGTTGCCGACAGCGGACCTTTCGCTCGGAAATCAACTGCTGCAGCAGGTCGCCAACCCGTATTACGGCAAGATCACCGGCAGCGGTTGCGGGCTTTCCAGTCCGACGGTCGCCTATGGGCAGTTGCTGCTTCCGTATCCGGAATTCTGCAGCGTCAGCATGGCGCAGCCGCTGGGCAGTTTTTCCCATTACAACGCTCTCGAGATGAGCTTCACTCACCGCTGGAGTTCGGGGCTGAGCCTGCTGGCTTCGTACACATACTCCAGGTTCACCGACAACACGGCTGGAACGACTAACTGGTTGGGCCAGTCGCCCGTTCGCGACAACTACAATCTGGCCGCCGAGAAATCGCTGGACGCCGCGGACACCCCGAACAGCCTGGTGATCACCTACGTTTACGAACTGCCCATCGGGAAGGGCAAGAAGGTTGGAACAGGTCTCAACTCCGTGGCCAACGCGATTGTCGGCGGTTGGCAGATCTCGGGAGTCGCCACC